>NZ_NHML01000003.1:0-500208 GCF_002165735.1 Rhodococcus sp. NCIMB 12038 | reverse complement strand
CGACAAGAGCGGCACCCCCGACGGCCTCGCGCTGCGCGGCAAGGCGGCCCTCGCCGACGCCCGCCTCGCGTACGCCGCCTACCAGCAGGTCTTCGAGGTGCAGCCGCGGTTCCAGGGACTGCTCGAGGGCGGTGCCCGCCCGCAGCGCGCACTGTGGGCGTCGACCGGCGTCAAGAACCCCGCCTACCCGGACACCCTGTACGTCGCCGACCTGGTGGCCCCGAACACCGTGAACACGATGCCGGAGAAGACCCTCGACGCGTTCGCCGACCACGGCCAGGTCAAAGGGGACACCGTCTCCGGCACCGCGGTCGCCTCGCAGGAGATCTTCGACCAGCTCACCGCCGTCGGCATCGACCTACCCGACGTGTTCAAGGTCCTCGAGGACGAGGGCGTCGACAAGTTCGAGGTGTCCTGGAACGAACTCCTCGAGGCCACCGCGGAGCAGTTGCGCGCAGCAGGGCAGAAGAGCTGATACGTGAGCGAGCCCGCAGCGTCAGACGATTGGGTCAATCCACTTCGCGACAGTAGGGACAAGCGCCTACCACGCATCGCCGGGCCGTGTGCGCTGGTGATCTTCGGTGTCACCGGCGACCTGGCCCGGCGCAAGTTGATGCCCGCCATCTACGATCTGGCCAATCGTGGTCTTCTGCCGCCCGGGTTCGCTCTCGTCGGGTTTGCCCGCAGGGATTGGTCGGACGAGGACTTCGGCAAGATCGTGCACGATGCCGTGCGCGACCATTCCCGGACCCCGTTCCGGGAGGACGTGTGGGAACGGCTGTCGGAGGGCCTGCGGTTCGTCAAGGGCAGCTTCGACGACCCGGCGGCCTTCCAGGAACTGGCGAACACCCTCGCCACTCTCGAACGCGAACGCGGGACCGGCGGCAATCACGGGTTCTATCTCGCGATTCCGCCGGACGCGTTCCCGGTGGTCCTCAAGCAGCTGTCCGAGGCCGGCCTCGCCCGGTCGAACGACAGCCAGTGGCGCCGGGTGGTCATCGAGAAGCCGTTCGGTCACGACCTCGCGAGCGCACGTGAGCTCAACGCGGTCGTGAACGAGGTCTTCCCCGAGGACACCGTCTTCCGGATCGACCACTACCTCGGCAAGGAAACCGTTCAGAACATCCTGGCGCTGCGCTTCGCCAACCAGTTGTTCGATCCGATCTGGAACGCCCACTACGTGGATCACGTGCAGATCACCATGGCCGAGGACATCGGTCTCGGTGGGCGAGCCGGGTACTACGACGGCATCGGGGCGGCGCGGGACGTCATCCAGAATCACCTGCTGCAACTCCTCGCGTTCACGGCGATGGAGGAGCCGATCAGCTTCGAACCGTCGGAGTTGCAGGCGGAGAAGATCAAGGTGCTTTCCGCCACCAAACTCGCGCAGCCACTCGACGAGACCACCGCGCGCGGGCAGTACGCGGGCGGCTGGCAGGGCGGCACCCGGGTGGTCGGCCTACTGGAGGAGGACGGGTTCTCACAGGACTCCACCACGGAGACGTTCGCGGCCATCACCCTCGAGGTCGACACCCGCCGCTGGGCGGGTGTGCCGTTCTACCTCCGCACCGGGAAGCGGCTCGGCCGCCGGGTCACCGAGATCGCCGTGATCTTCAAGCGCGCGCCGCACCTGCCGTTCGATCAGACGATGACCGAGGAACTCGGTCAGAACGCGCTCGTCATCCGGGTGCAGCCGGACGAGGGTGTGACGATGCGCTTCGGGTCCAAGGTCCCGGGATCGAGCATGGAGGTCCGCGACGTCAGCATGGACTTCAGCTACGGCCAGGCGTTCACCGAGTCGTCCCCCGAGGCGTACGAACGCCTGATCCTCGACATGCTGCTCGGTGAACCCTCCTTGTTCCCCGTCAACGCCGAGGTCGAATTGTCGTGGGAAATCCTCGATCCGGCGCTCGCAGCGTGGGCCGCGGAGGGCAAACCGGAACCGTACGAGGCAGGCACGTGGGGTCCCCCGTCCGCGGACGAAATGATGCAGCGCACCGGTCGCGAATGGAGAAGGCCGTAGATGATCATCGACATCCCCTCGACCACCACCGGCCAGGTCAACAAGAAGCTGGTGGAGGTCCGGAAGACCGGCGGGGCGGTGACGCTGGGACGGGTTCTCACCCTGGTGGTGTGCACCCGGGACAGCGAGAACTCCGAGGACATCATCGACGCCGCCAACGAGGCGAGCCGGGAACATCCTTGCCGTGTCATCGTCGTCGCCCGCGGTTCCCGCGACGCCGAACCGCGGCTGGACGCCCAGATCAGAGTCGGGGGTGACGCCGGCGCCTCGGAGGTGGTGGTGCTCCGCCTGTTCGGCGAACTCGCCGACCACGAGAGCAGCGTGGTGGTGCCGTTCCTCCTCCCCGACACCCCGGTCGTCGTGTGGTGGCCGGAGTCCGCTCCCACCGTCCCCGCGAAGGACCCGGTCGGGAAACTCGCGATCCGGCGCATCACCGACGCCACGGACCGTCCGGATCCCGCCGCGGAGATCAAGGGTCGCCTCGCCTCCTACACGTCCGGCGATACCGATCTGGCGTGGAGCCGCATCACGATGTGGCGGGGGCTCATCACCTCGGCCGTCGATCAGCCGCCGCATTCGCGCATCGAATCGGCGGTGGTGTCGGGCCTCGTGGACGAGCCCGCCGTCGACATGATCGCCGGATGGCTGGCAGGCCGTCTCGATGCGCCCGTCAGCCGCAGGGTCGGAAAGTTGTTCGTGACACTCGCGTTCGCGGACGGTGGCACGCTGACCATCAGCCGCCCGCAGACCGGCACCACCGCGACGTTGTCGCGGACCGGGAAACCGGATGCGCTGGTGGCGCTGGGCAGGCGGGAGACCCGTGACTGCCTGGCCGAAGAACTACGCAGACTGGACCCCGACGAGGCCTACGAGGCCGCACTCGCCGGGCTGACGAAGGTGACGTATGAGTGACATCCACGTAGAAGTGCACCCCGACACCGCCACGCTGGTGACGAAGGCCGCGGAGCGATTCGTCGCCACCGTCGTCGCCGCCCAGAAGGATCGCGGTTCGGCGTCGGTGGTCCTCACCGGCGGCGGCACCGGGATCGGGTTGCTCGAGAAGGTCCGGGAGAATCCGGGCGACATCGACTGGCGCGCGATCGACATCTTCTGGGGTGACGAGCGGTTCCTGCCGGCAGGCGATCCGGAACGCAACGACGTGCAGGCGCGGGCCGCGCTGCTCGACCACGTCGACGTCGATCCCGACCGCGTGCACACCATGCCCGTCGCGGACGGGATCTACGAGAACGACCCGGAGGCGGCCGCCGTCGCGTACGCGCAGGTGCTCGGGGCGCACGCCGACGGCAGGCAGGTCCCGGTCTTCGACGTCCACCTGCTCGGCATGGGCGGTGAGGGACACGTCAATTCGCTGTTCCCCGACACCGACGCGGTCCGCGAGGAGCACCGGTTCGTCGTCGCGGTGACGGACTCCCCCAAGCCGCCGCCGGTGCGGGTCACGCTGACCCTTCCCGCAGTCCGGCACGCCGACGAGGTGTGGCTCGTCGTGTCCGGCGAAGCCAAGGCCGAGGCCGTGGCCGCCGCGATCGCGGGCGCACCGCCCGTCGAGATCCCGGCGTCCGGGGCCCGCGGACTCTCGGCCACCCGGTGGCTGCTCGACAGTTCGGCCGCGTCCCGGCTGCCGAACTGACGCTCGCCGAACTGACCCTCTCATCCGACGGGGTCCTCGTCGTCGCCCGGTAACCCGGCGGGCGACCGGGGGTCCCGTTCGACCGGTGTCCGGGTGACCCGGCATTCGGTGACGATGCGGCCGGCCCGATGCGGGCTCGCCGTCCGCGTCCCCCGCCGCCCGATTCCGCCGCGCCAATAGACCGGGTCACCCGCGCATCGCCTCATCCTGTCGCCCCACTTCGTCTCGGAAACCTTGTGCTCTTTCCCGTTTTGACGCAGGGACGGACGGTTCGGTTCCCGCGCCCCGCAAGAAAGTTCGTGCACTTTCCCGCGGGCGCGGAAACCGGCCCTGCTACCCGCTGTTGCGCAGTGCGGTCGCCAGCCCGTTCATCGTGAGCTGGATGCCGCGGCGCGTCTGATCACTGTCGTCCCCGGCCCGGTAGCGGCGCAGCAGTTCCACCTGCAGGTGGTTGAGCGGCTCGAGGTACGGGAACCGGTTGTGCACCGACCGCTCCAGACCGGGATTGTCGGCGAACAGTGTGTCGTTCCCGGTGACCGCCTTGTACATCCGGATGGTCCGCTCGTGCTCCTCGGCGATCTTGCCGAACACCCGTCGGCGTAGTTCCTCGTCGGGGACGAGTTCCGCGTACCGGGCGGCGAGGCCCATGTCCGACTTCGACATCACCATCGCCAGGTTCGAC
Source organism: Rhodococcus sp. NCIMB 12038 (assembly GCF_002165735.1). Lineage (NCBI taxonomy): Bacteria > Bacillati > Actinomycetota > Actinomycetes > Mycobacteriales > Nocardiaceae > Rhodococcus > Rhodococcus sp. NCIMB 12038. The sequence continues at coordinate 495,855 of NZ_NHML01000003.1, read as the reverse complement.
AGCACGGTCCGGAAGAACGGCCACGTCTCGTAGAGGCGGGACAGTGTCGCCACCCTGTCGGGGTCACCCTGCGTCCATTCCTCGAACGCGGCGCCGGTGCCGTACCACCCGGGCAGCATGACCCGGGACTGACTCCACGACAGCACCCACGGGATGGCCCGCAGGTCGGAGATGGACGTGGTCTGCTTGCGGGAGGCCGGGCGGCTGCCGATGTTGAGCGCCCCGATCTCCGCGACCGGGGTCGACATCTCGAAGTACTCCACGAATCCGGGTGTCTCGTGCACCAATTCGCCGTAGGCGCGGCGGGCCAGTGCGGCGAGTTCGTCGAGGATGCGGTACGCCGGTTCGGCGTCGTCGCCGAGGCCCTCGACGTCGAGGAGGGTGGCCTCGAGGGTCGCGGCGAGCAGCGTTTCGAGATTGCGTTGCGCGAGGCGGGGTTCCGCGTACTTGGCGGCGATCACCTCACCCTGTTCGGTGATCCGCAGCGATCCGGCGACCGCGCCGGGCGGCTGCGCGAGGATCGCCTCGTAGCTGGGTCCGCCGCCGCGGCCCACGGTGCCACCGCGACCGTGAAAGAGCCGCAACCGGATTCCCGTCTTGCGGGCCGCGTCGACCAGGTCCAGCTCGGCGCGGTACAGCGCCCAGTTGGCCGCCAGATATCCGCCGTCCTTGTTGGAGTCGGAGTATCCGAGCATCACTTCCTGGGCGTCGCCGCGCGCCGACACCAGGGCCCGGTAGATCGGGACCTCCAGGGTGGCCTCGAGGGTGGCGGCCCCCTGCTGCAGGTCTTCGATCGTCTCGAACAGCGGCACGATGCCCACCGGGCAGGACGGCGCCTCCCCCGATCCGGGATCGAGGATGCCGACCTCCTTCAGCAGGACCGCGGCCTCGAGCATGTCGCTGACGGACGTGCACATGCTGATGATGTAATTGGGCACCGCGCCCGCACCGAGGGTCCGCACTGCGTCGGCGCCGGCCTGGAGAATGGCGAGTTCCTTCGCCGTCAGCTCGCTGAACTCGGCGTTCGCCGTGGTCAGGGGGCGCCGGGTGGACAGCTCCGCCGACAGTAACTCCACCCGCTCGTCCTCGGACAGCGACGGGTAGTCGGCGTGCACGCCCGCCCACGCCAACAGTTCGGCGACCACGGTCTCGTGCACGTCCGAGTTCTGCCGCATGTCGAGGCCGGAGAGATGGAAACCGAACACCTCCACCGAATCCCGCAGCGTGGCCAGTCCGTCGTCGGCGATCGTGCCGTCGCCGCCGCGCCGCAGGGAGTCGTCGACGACGTCGAGTTCGTCGAGCATCTGCCGCGGCGTGTCGTACGGTGCGAGCCCGAGGTCGAGCCCGTGATCGGGCGCCTCCCCCAGGATGCGGTGCGCGGTGGCCGTGAGACGCCCCCGGATGCCCCGCACGGCACGACGGTACGGCTCGTCGGCGCGGAACGGTGAATCGTCCTGGGACGCCGCGGCCAGGAGGTCGAGGGCGGGTGTGACGGTGACGAGACGGGCCGACATGGACAGTTCCCGCTCGAGCGTCTCGAGTTGCCCGAGATGGTGCTCGAGCGCGGTGGCCGCGGCCCGGATGGTGGCCTGGCGGACCACCTCGGCGGTGACGTACGGATTGCCGTCGCGGTCCCCGCCGATCCACGATCCGGGACGCAGGATCGGTTCCCGGCCCAGATCGGCGTCCGGCCACCGCGACCGCAGGGCAGTGCGCAGTTCGGCGTTGATCTTCGGGACGACCTCGAACAGCGCCGCGTCGTAGTACCGCAGCCCGACCTCGATCTCGTCCTGGATCCGCAACCGCGACAACCGGATCAGCGCGGTCTGCCACAGGGTGAGGATCTGCCGCCGCAACCGGACGTCGACGTCGGCGGTCTCGGACTCGGTCAGCGCGGTGCGTTCGCGGTACCGCATCAGTTCGGTGATCCGCGTCTGGGTCTCGAACACCGTGCGGCGACGGGTCTCGGTGGGATGCGCGGTGATGACCGGCGACACCAGCGCCCCGCGCAACGCGTCCGCGACGACGTCGCTGCTCAGATGAGCGGCGTCGAGCTTGGCGAACGTGGCGGTCAGGGTGCTGTCGGGGGCGGGTTCACCGGCGGCGACGTGGACGGCACGCCGGCGTTCGCGGTGATTGTCCTCGGCGAGGTTGGCCAGCAGGGCGAAGTGGCTGAAGGCCCGGATGACGGGAATGGCGTCGCTCGTGGACACCTCGGTGAACATGTCGGCCAGATCGGCGCGATCGATCTCGGAACGACGAACCCGGAACGATTCGACCCTGGCCTTCTCGACGAGGTCGAAGACGCTGTCCCCGGCCTGCTCCCGCACTATCTGACCGAGGATGCCGCCCAGGAGCCGAATGTCTTCGCGGAGTGGTTCAGTGGCCTCACGTGGGGTTTCGATCATGCATCCAGTATCGACCGGTGACGGCCCGTCCGCATGATGAAGCCGATCAGCCGAACTTGATCTCCAGGCCGATGCCGATGATGGCGATGAACCAGATCAGACCGGTGAAGACGGTCAGCCGGTCGAGGTTCTTCTCGACCACGGTGGAACCGGACAGGCTGGACTGGACGCCGCCGCCGAACAGGCTGGACAGACCGCCGCCCTTACCGCGGTGCAGCAGCACCAGCAGAATCAGCAGCAAGCTGGTGATCACCAGCAAGATATCCAGGAACAGTTCCATGTCTGTCTACGTCCACCCATCCAGTAGGAACAACTACAACCTTGTACACCCTACAGGCGCTCCGCGCTCGTGCGCCTTTCCGGTACCCACCGCTACCGGAAAGGCGCACGAGCGCCGAAGGCGCCTTACGGCAGGGGTCCGCCCGCGGCGATCGCCGACAGGGTGGCGAACTCGTCGGCCTTCAGTGACGCGCCGCCCACGAGGGCGCCGTCCACATCCGTCTGACCGACGATCTCACCGACGTTCTTCGCGTTGACGCTGCCGCCGTAGAGAACGCGGACACCGGACGCGACGTCCGGCGAGGCCAGCTCACCGAGCGTGGCGCGGATCGCGGCGCAGACTTCCTGCGCGTCCGCGGCACTGGCCACCCGGCCGGTGCCGATGGCCCACACCGGCTCGTACGCGATGACGACCTTCGCGATGTCCTCGGCGGACAGTCCGGCGAGCGAACCCCGCAGCTGCTCGACGTTGTAGGACACGTGCTCACCGGCCTCGCGGATATCGAGGCCCTCACCGATGCAGACGATCGGGGTGAGCCCGTTCTTCAGCGCGGCCTTGGTTTTGGCCAGCACGGTGTCGTTGTCCTCACAGTGCAGGGTCCGGCGCTCCGAGTGTCCGACGACGACGAACGTGCAGCCCAGCTTGGCCAGCATGGAGCCGCTGATCTCGCCGGTGTACGCACCCGAATCCTGGGCCGACACGTCCTGCGCACCGTAGGTGAGCAGGAGCTTGTCGCCCTCGACGAGGGTCTGCACGCTGCGGATGTCGGTGAACGGCGGGATCACCGTCACGTCGACCTTGTCGAAGTACTTCGCGGGGAGCGAGAAGGCGATCTTCTGAACCAGCGCGATGGCCTCGAGGTGGTTCAGATTCATCTTCCAGTTGCCGGCGATCAGCGGCTTCCGTGCCATTCCTCAGCCCTCCAGAACTGCGATGCCGGGGAGTTCCTTGCCCTCGAGGTACTCGAGGGAGGCGCCGCCACCGGTGGAGATGTGCGAGAACCCGTCCTCGGGCAGACCGAGCTGGCGCACCGCCGCGGCGGAGTCACCGCCACCGACGACGCTGTACGCGCCCTTGCCGGTGGCCTCGATGATCGCCTCGGCGACACCCTTGGTGCCCGCGGCGAACTTCTCGAACTCGAACACGCCCATCGGGCCGTTCCAGAACACGGTCTTCGCGCTGGTCAGGATCGCCGCGAACCGGCGAACCGACTGCGGTCCGATGTCGAGTCCCATCCAGCCGTCCGGGATCTCGAGCACCGACACGATCTTCGACTCGGCGTCGGCCGAGAACGAATCGGCGATGACCACGTCCTGCGGGATGTGGATCACGTCGGCGTACTGCTCGAGCAGCGCCTTGCACGTGTCGATCATCGACTCCTCGCACAGCGAGTTGCCGACCGAGACGCCCTGCGCCGCGAGGAACGTGTAGTACATGCCGCCGCCGATCACGAGGGTGTCGACCTTGGGGGCCAGCGCCTCGATCACCGCGAGCTTGTCCGACACCTTGGATCCACCGAGGACGACCGCGTACGGCCGCTCGGGCTCCTCGGTGAGCTTGCCGAGCACCTCGATCTCGGCTTCGACGAGCTTGCCCGCGTAGTGCGGGAGCAGCTTCGCGACGTCGTACACCGACGCCTGCGCGCGGTGCACGACACCGAAGCCGTCGGACACGAACGCACCGTCGTCGCCGACGAGTTCGACCAGGGCCTTGGCGAGCTTCATCCGCTCGGCCTCGTCCTTGCTGGTCTCTCGCGGGTCGAAGCGGATGTTCTCCAGCAGGAGGACGTCGCCGTCGGTGAGTCCCTCCGCGCGTGCCAGCGCGTCCTGCCCGACGACGTCGCCGGCGAGCTGGACGTTGCGGCCCAGCACCTCGGCGAGCTTGGCCGCCACCGGTGCGAGGGAGTACTGCGGGTCGGGCTCGCCCTTGGGGCGACCCAGATGGGCGGTGACGATGACCTTGGCGCCCGCCTCCGCCAGCGCTTTCAGCGTCGGTGCGGAAGCGAGGATGCGCCCGGGATCGGTGATCCGGTCGCCGTCGAGCGGAACGTTGAGGTCGGAGCGCACCAGCACGGCACGCCCCTCGACCCCAGCGTTCAGAAGATCGTCGAGAGTCTGAACTGCCACTGTTACCGGACCTTCACTCAGAGAGACTTGGCGACGAGACCGATGAGGTCGGCCAGACGGTTGGAGTAACCCCACTCGTTGTCGTACCAGGACACGATCTTGGCCTGATCCTCGATGACCTTGGTGAGGCCGGAGTCGAAAATCGAGCTGTGCGGGTCGGTGACGATGTCGGACGACACGATCGGGGCGTCCGTGTACTTCAGGATGCCCTTGAGCGGGCCCTCGGCGGCAGCCTTCATCGCGGCGTTGATGTCCTCGACGCTGGCCGACTTCCGCAGGTTCGCGGTGAGGTCGGTGACCGAACCCGTGGGGATCGGGACGCGCAGCGCGTAGCCGTCCAGCTTGCCGAGCAGCTGCGGGAGGACCAGGCCGATGGCCTTGGCGGCACCGGTTCCGGTGGGAACCACGTTCAGTGCGGCGGCACGGGCGCGACGAAGGTCGCTGTGCGGGCCGTCCTGCAGGTTCTGGTCCTGAGTGTAGGCGTGGACCGTCGTCATGAGGCCCTTGACGATGCCGAACTCGTCGTCGAGCACCTTGGCGATGGGGCCGAGGCAGTTGGTGGTGCACGAGGCGTTGGAGATGATGTTCTGGCTGCCGTCGTACTTGTCGTCGTTGACGCCCATCACGATGGTGATGTCCTCGCCCTTGGCCGGGGCGGAGATGATGACCTTCTTGGCGCCGGCCTCGAGGTGGCCCTTCGCCTTGGCTGCGTCGGTGAAGATGCCGGTGGACTCGACGACGACGTCGACGCCCAGGTCGCCCCAGGGAAGCGCCGCCGGGCCTTCCTTGATGGCGAGAGCCTTGATCTTCTGGCTTCCGACGACGATGGTGTCTTCACCCTCGAGCGAGACGTCGTGCGGGAGACGACCGAGGATCGAGTCGTACTTCAGGAGATGCGCCAGCGAAGCGTTGTCCGTGAGGTCGTTGACCGCCACAATCTCGATGTCGGTGGTTCCGAGCGCCTTCTGCGCATCCACCGCCCTGAAGAAGTTACGCCCGATACGGCCGAAACCGTTTACGCCTACCCGGACAGTCACAATCTGCTCCTTTGTGCATGATTCTGGTTGTGCAGCTCTGCTCCCGCGCCGCTACGACACCACCGATGGGTGATCGGCGCAGGGGTTCATCGGTCGATGTGGTTCCTACCCTAGTGCGCGGACGACGCCCGCGCGCAGTCAACTCCGAGCGCCTTTCGCCCTGCCGCCCCGACCGGAACGAACGGGACGCTCGTTCGATCCGACGCGACGGACGTCCCGTTCGTCCGGGAAACCCGGGGTGGCGGGCGGTGACGGCGGACGACGGTCAGGCGTCGTCGAGAAGGTCTGCGGTGACGGCCGACTCGGTGTCCGGGATGCCGGTTTCCTTCGCCTTGCGGTCCGCCATCGACAGCAGCCGCCGGATGCGGCCTGCCACGGCGTCCTTCGTCATCGGCGGGTCGGCGAGCTGGCCGAGTTCCTCGAGGGACGCCTGCCGGTGCTCCACCCGCAGGTGACCGGCGGCCGCCAAGTGGTCGGGCACCTCGTCACCCAGGATGTCGAGGGCCCGCTCGACGCGGGCGGCGGCCGCGACCGCGGCGCGTGCGGAGCGGCGCAGGTTGGCGTCGTCGAAGTTGGCGAGCCGGTTGGCGGTGGCGCGGACCTCCCGGCGCATGCGCCGTTCCTCCCACACGAGGCGGGTGTCCTGGGCTCCCATCCGGGTGAGGAGCGCGCCGATGGCCTCGCCGTCGCGGATCACCACCCGGTCGGTGCCGCGGACCTCGCGGGCCTTCGCGGAGATGCCCAGCCTGCGCGCCGCCCCGACGAGGGCGAGCGCCGCCTCCGGGCCGGGGCAGGAGACCTCGAGCGCGGACGAGCGTCCCGGCTCGGTCAGCGAACCGTGCGCCAGGAACGCGCCGCGCCACGCGGCCTCCGCGTCGGCGACGCTGCCACCGACGACCTGCGCGGGAAGCCCGCGCACCGGACGTCCCCGCAGGTCCAGCAGCCCCGTCTGACGGGCCAGGGCCTCCCCCTCCTTCGCGACCCGCACGATGTACCGGGACGACTTGCGCAGCCCGCCCGCGCTGAGAACGTGGACGTCGGCGCTGTAGGTGAACAGGTCGAAGATCTCGCGGCGCAACCGGCGGGCCGTGGACCCCAGATCCACTTCCGCCTCGACCACTACCCGGCCTCCGACGATGTGCAATCCCCCGGCGAACCGCAGCAGCGACGAGACCTCGGCCTTCCGGCAACTCACGTGAGTGATGACGAGACGACTGAGTTCGTCTTTGACCTCTGCTGTCATTGCCACGAAGCGCTCTCCCTTTCCTCTGGTGTCTCGGCCGCTTCGCTCCCCCGAGACCCCGCTTCGGGGTCGCTCCAGAGCTGTTCGAGAACGGACGCAAGTTTTCCTGCATGGTGCGTGTGGGTGCCGTGCTCCGACACGTCGGCGTACACGACGCGTGCCCGGAACTGTCCGGCGGCGCGCGCGAGGTGCTCGCGCTCGCGCCCCGGTGGCACCGAACCCGAATCGACGACGACGAAGTCGACGGTGAGTTCGGGTGCGTGTTGGGACAGTACGTGCAGATGACGCTCGGTGGAGAATCCCGCGGTCTCGCCGGGTTCCGGAGCCAGGTTGAGTACCAGCACCTTCCGCGCGGGGGTGGCGATCAGCGTGTCGAGGAGTTCGGGCACGAGGACGTGCGGGATGACGCTGGAGAACCACGACCCGGGGCCGAGGACGACCATGTCGGCGACGTCGATCGCCCGGACCGCGTCCGGGCAGGCGGGCGGATTCGCCGGCAGCAACCGCACGCGGCGCACCTTGCCGGGGGTGGTCGCGACCGCGACCTGACCGCGGATGCAGCGGCTGACCCGCGGGTCCGCCTCGAGGCCCTGCACGTCGGCCTCGATGTCCAGGGCGATCGGCGACATCGGCAGCACCCGCCCGTTGATCCGCAGAAGCCGGGCGAGTTCGTCGAGCGCAGCGACGGGGTCGCCGAGCACCTCGGTGAGACCGGCGAGAATGAGATTGCCCACCGAGTGTCCGGCGAGGGCGCCGATTCCGCCGAATCGGTGCTGGATGGTGTCGGTCCAGTCCTGCACCTCGGGGTCGTCCGCGGCGAGCGCGGCGAGCGCCATCCGCAGATCCCCGGGCGGGATGACGCCGAGTTCGGCGCGGAGCCGCCCCGAGGATCCACCGTCGTCCGCGACGGTGACGACGGCGGTCACGTCACGGCTGAGCCTGCGGGCGGCGCTGAGGGTGGCGAACAGCCCGTGGCCACCGCCGAGCGCGACGATCGCAGGCGCCTGGTGCACCGGCCTCATTCGCGCCCCAGATCACGATGGACGACGCGCACGTTCAGCCCGGAGTCCTTTCCGAGCCGGCCCGCCAAGGCCTCCGACATGGCGACACTGCGATGTTTCCCCCCGGTGCATCCCACCGCGATGGTCATGTAGCGCTTCCCCTCCCGACGATATCCGGCGATCGTCAGATCCAGCAGGTGGTGATACGTGGCGAGATAGTCGTCCGCACCGTCCTGCGACAACACGTAGTCCCGCACGTCCGCGTTCTGTCCGGTATGCGGACGCAACTCGGGGATCCAGTGCGGGTTGGGCAGGAACCGGACGTCGCAGACGAGATCAGCGTCCATCGGAAGACCGTACTTGAAACCGAACGACTGGACTGTTACTTGCATGGTGCGGTTCTCGGCGTCGCCGAACGCGTCCTCGATCTTCTGCCGCAACTGGTGCGCGGCGAGGGACGACGTGTCGATCACCAGATCCGCGGCGGCCTTCACCTTCGCGAGCTGGTCGCGCTCGGCGGCGATGCCCTCCGACAGGGTGCCCTCGGCGCCGCCGCCGGACAGCGGGTGACTGCGCCGGACCTGTTCGAACCGGCGGACCAGGACCTCGTCCGACGCGTCGAGGTACAGCACCCGCGTATGCACGGGCTTGCTCTCGAGTTCGGTGAGGACCCAGCCGAGGTCGCCGGTGAACAACCGGGAGCGCACGTCGATGACGACGGCGAGCCGCTCGAGCCGCGAATCGGATTCCAGGCTCAGATCCACCATCCGGGAGATCAGTTCCGGGGGAAGATTGTCCGCGACGTACCACCCGAGGTCCTCGAGGACCTTCGCCGCGGTCTGCAGACCCGCCCCGGAAAGCCCGGTGACGAGAAGGAAGTCCATCGGCCGAACCGTGGGCGGACGGTCGCTCTGCGCGTGCTGCTCGTTCACTCGACACCTGTCCGTTGCGATGCGCTCTGTGCTGCCGGGCCGTGCTGTCCTACCGGTTCGCGGGGTAGGTCCGCGCCGTTTCGTTCCGCCGTGCCCGGCCCGTTCCGATCCGGTTCATCATCCCCCACTCCCGTGACGTCCGCAGACGGTTCCTCTGCCCCGAGAGCGGTGAGTACCGCCTTCGCCGTGGCCGTTCCGATGCCGGGCACCGCGGTGATCTCCTCGACGGAGGCCTGTTTGAGTTTGGCAACCGATCCGAAATGCGTCACCAGCGCCTTGCGCCGGGTCTCGCCGAGGCCGCGGACCGAGTCGAGTGCGGAGGCCGTCATCCGGCGGGACCGTTTGCTGCGATGGAACGTGATCGCGAAGCGGTGCGCCTCGTCCCGCACCCGCTGCAGCAGGTACAGCGACTCGCTGGTGCGCGGGAGGATCACCGGGTCCTCCTCCCCCGGCACCCACACCTCCTCGAGCCGCTTGGCCAGCCCGACGACGGCGACGTCGGTGATGCCCAGTTCGTCGAGCACCGCCGAGGCCGCGGCCACCTGCGGGGCACCGCCGTCGACGACGAACAGGTTCGGCGGGTACGCGAACCGCCGCGGCCTGCCGGTCTGCGGGTCGATCGCCGCCTCCGGGGCGAGGTCGCCGCCGTCGCCGCCGGACACCTGGTCGGCGTCCGCCCCGGCCGCTTCCGCGCGCAGCACCCCGACGTCACGGTTGTGCCGGAGGAACCGGCGCCGGGTGACCTCGGCGATGCTGGCGACGTCGTCGGAGCGGCCGTCGCCTGCGGCTTCCTTGATGGCGTAGTGCCGGTAGTCGGACTTGCGCGGCAGGCCGTCCTCGAAGACGACGAGCGACGCCACCACATCGGTGCCCTGCACGTGGCTGATGTCGACGCATTCGATGCGCAGCGGCGCCGAGTCCAGGTCGAGGGCCTCCTGGATGCCCTGCAGGGCCGCCGACCGCGACGTGAAGTCGCCGGCGCGGCGCAGCTTGTGCTGTTGCAGTGCCTCCGTCGCGTTGCGCTGCACGGTCTCGGCGAGTGCCTTCTTGTCGCCGCGCTGGGGCACCCGGAGACGAACGGCGGAACCGCGGAGACCGCTGAGCCATTCCTGCACCTGCTCGGCGTTCGGTGGCAGCACCGGCACCAGGACCTCCCTCGGCACCCCGCTGGTGCCCACCTCCTGGTCGGCCGCGCCGGACAGGGCCGCCTGCTCACCGTAGAACTGGGTGAGGAACTGCTCGACGAGCAACGGCAGGTCCGAGCCCGCAGCGGAATCGACGCTGGCCCAGTCGATGACGTCGCCTGCCTTCTCGACCACCCAGCCGCGCTGCCCGCGGACGCGGCCGCCCCGGACGTGGAACACCTGGACCGCGGCCTCGAGTTCGTCGGTCGCGAATGCGGCGACGTCGGCGTCGGTGCCGTCGCCGAGCACGACGGCCTGCTTTTCGAGCGCCCGCCGCAACGCGCCCACGTCGTCGCGTAGTCGCGCCGCCGTCTCGAAGTCGAGTTCCTCGGACGCCTGCTGCATCCGGGCCTCGAGCTGGCGGACCAGTTTGTCGGTGCGCCCCGACAGGAAGTCGCAGAAGTCCTCGACGATCTGACGGTGTTCGGTCGCGGACACGCGTCCGACGCACGGCGCGGAGCACTTGTCGATGTAGCCGAGCAGGCAGGGGCGGCCGATCTGGTTGTGCCGCTTGAACACCCCGGCCGAGCAGGTGCGGGCGGGGAAGACCCGCAGCAGCAGGTCGAGGGTTTCGCGGATGGCCCACGCGTGCGAGTAGGGGCCGAAGTAGCGGACACCCTTGCGCCGGGGGCCGCGGTAGACGAACAGCCGCGGGTACTCCTCGTTCAGCGTGACCGCCAGAACCGGGTACGTCTTGTCGTCGCGGTAGCGGACGTTGAACCGGGGATCGAATTCCTTGATCCAGTTGTACTCGAGCTGGAGCGCCTCGACCTCGGTGCTCACCACGGTCCACTCGACGCTGCCGGCCGTGGTCACCATCTGGCGGGTGCGCGGGTGCAGCGTCGAGACGTCGGCGAAATAGGAATTCAGCCGTGATCGAAGACTCTTCGCCTTCCCGACATAGATGACCCGGCCGTGCGGATCGCGGAACTTGTACACCCCCGGGTCGACCGGAATCGTTCCGGTCGCGGGGCGATATGTCGAAGGATCGGGCACCCCTCCACGTTAGTCGGCGCCACCGACCAACTCCGCATCCGCGGCGGCGCGGAGGGGTGGCCCGCCGGTCAGGACGGCGCGTACTCCGACGCGAGCGCGCGGAACCGGTCGACGGCGTCGACGGCGTACTCGCGATCGTTCGACTGGATGGCCATCACGGCCAGGTACTCGTCGTCGGGCAGTTCGATCCGGGCCCAGGCCGCGCCGTCCGGGAAGGACAGCCCCTCGTACAGGTCCCAGTCGACGATGCGCTCACCGAGCACGTTGCGCACGGCGATGCCGCGGGGCCCGATGCGCACCCGCGGGCGGGTCAGCAGCAGCACGCCGGCCGCGAGGAGGCAGCCGATGCCCGCGAACGCAAGCTGGTCGGCGAGCCGGAAGTACACACCCGTCGAATCGCCGCGCAACAGGATCGCGAACGTCACGTGCACGACGACGAGCAGGACCGCAACCCCGATCGCGTAGCGGCGGGACTTGCGGGGCTTCGCGACGAGTGTCCACTCGGATTCTGGGGTGGTCACGGGTGGATCCGGATCATGCGAAGGACTCCTCGGCCCGGCGCAGCCGCGCCAACGTGACGGCGGTGTCGAGCGCGGCCGCGCACGCCTGGCCGCCCTTGTCCTCGACGGATCCGGGCAGGCCGCTGCGGTCGACGGCCTGCTGCTCGGTGTCCGTGGTGAGCACACCGTTCCCCACCGGGGTGCTCTCGTCCAGCGAGACCCGGGTCAGACCGGCCGTGACGGCGTCGCAGACGTATTCGAAGTGCGGGGTCCCGCCGCGGATCACGACACCGAGCGCGACGACGGCGTCGTGGCTGCGGGCCAGCGCCTGCGCGACCACGGGCAGTTCGATGGCGCCCGCGACGCGGACCAGGGTGACGTTCTTCACGTTCGCCTCGGCGGCCACTCGCTGCGCGCCGGCGATCAGCGCCTCGGAGATCTCGGCGTGCCAGCTGCCTGCGACGATGGCGAGCCGGAGGTCGCCGGCCTCCCCGAGTTGCAGCTCCGGCAGTCCCTCGCCGCTCACAGCATCTCTCCCGCTTCGAAGTCGTCGAGGCCGATCAGGTCGTGGCCCATGCGGTCGCGCTTGGTGCGCAGGTATGTCAGGTTCTCGGCGTTCGCCCGCAGCGGCATCGACACCCGCTCGGTGATCTGCAGCCCGTAGCCGTCGAGGCCGACGCGCTTGGCCGGGTTGTTGGTGAGCAGCCGCATCGAGGAGATGCCCAGGTCCACCAGGATCTGCGCGCCGATGCCGTAGTCGCGGGCGTCGGCGGGCAGGCCGAGCTCGAGGTTGGCGTCGACGGTGTCCGAACCGGCGTCCTGCAGCTGGTAGGCCTGCAGCTTGTGCATCAGGCCGATGCCGCGGCCCTCGTGCCCGCGCATGTACAGCACCACCCCGCGGCCCTCCTGCGCGACCATGTCCAGTGCGGCGTCGAGCTGGGGACCGCAGTCGCAGCGCAGCGAGCCGAACACGTCGCCGGTGAGGCATTCGGAGTGCACGCGCACGAGCACGTCGCTGCCGTCGCCGTCCGGTCCGGGCAGGTCGCCGCGGACCAGGGCCACGTGCTCGACGTCGTCGTAGATGCTCGTGTAGCCGACGGCGGTGAACTCGCCGTGCCGGGTCGGGATGCGCGCGGACGCGACCCGCACCACGTGTTTCTCGTGCTTGCGGCGCCACGCGATGAGGTCGGCGATGGAGATCAGTGCGAGGTTGTGGTCGTCGGCGAAGACCCGCAGTTCGTCGGTCTGGGCCATGTGGCCCTCGTCCTTCTGACTGACGATCTCGCAGATCACGCCGGCCGGCCGGAGGTCGGCCATCCGGGCGAGGTCGACGGCGGCCTCGGTGTGGCCGGGACGGCGGAGCACTCCGCCGTCCTTGGCCCGCAGCGGCACGACGTGGCCGGGGCGGGTGAAGTCCTGGGCGCCGGAGTTCGGGTCGGCCAGCAATCGCATGGTGGCGGCGCGGTCGGACGCGGAGATGCCGGTGCCGATGCCCTCGCGGGCGTCGACGGTGACGGTGTACGCGGTGCCGTGCTTGTCCTGGTTGGCGGCGTACATCGGGGGCAGGCCGAGCCGGTCACAGTCGGCGCCGTCGAGCGGCACACACAGGTAGCCGGAGGTGTATCGAACCATGAAGGCAACCAACTCGGGGGTGGCTTTCTCCGCGGCGAAGATGAGGTCTCCCTCGTTCTCGCGGTCTTCGTCGTCGACGACGACGACAGCCTTGCCTGCGGCGATATCCGCAACGGCGCGCTCGATAGTGTCGAACCTGGTCACGTGCTCGGTCTCCAAAGTCTTGACTGACGCATCTTCGAATACAACGGATGCATCCGTGGGATGCTCCTCAACAGTACGACTCAGCGGCCGGCCGCTTGCAGCCGCTCCACATACTTCGCGATCACGTCGACCTCGAGGTTGACGGGCGTCCCGACGGCCGCCGCCCCGAGCGTGGTCAGTTGCAGCGTGGTCGGGATGAGCGAGATCTCGAAGTATTCGGCGCCGCGTTCCCCGCCGAGCGCCGACACCGTCAGCGACACACCGTCGACCGTGATCGACCCCTTCTCCACGACGTACCGGGAGATGGCGTCGGGAAGGGCGATGCGCACGACCTCCCAGTTCTCGGACGGGCTGCGGCTGATGATGTGCCCGGTGCCGTCGACGTGTCCCTGGACGAGGTGGCCGCCGAGGCGGCTGTTCAGCGCGGCGGCCCGCTCCAGGTTGACGCGGCTGCCCACGTCGATCTTCTCCAGGCTCGACCGGTTCAGCGTTTCCTGCATGACGTCCGCGGTGAAGGAGCCGTCGGTGAGCACCTCGACGACGGTGAGACACACGCCGTTCACCGCGATCGAATCACCGTGTGACGCATCGGAAGTCACGACCGGACCACGCACGGTGAACCGTGCGGCGTCGGCCAGTTCCTCCTTGGCGACGATTTCACCCAACTCTTCGACGATCCCGGTGAACACTGTGGCTTCTCCTACGTTCGGTGACTGTCAGGGTTTTCGGACACTGCTGGAACCAGACTCAACAACAGATCGGGGCCGATTGTTTCGACCGACTCGTGCCGGAACCGCAGGGCGCCGCCGATCGTGTGCACACCCGCCTCCGACACGGCGGACGTGCCCGCGCCGAGGACCAGCGGGGCGAGGTACGCCTGGATGCGGTCGACCCGGCCCGCGGCGAGGAACGCGCCCGCCAGCCGGGGTCCGCCCTCGAGCAGTACGTCGGTGTACTCGGCGAGCGCGGCGAGGACCTCGTCCACGTCCCGGGTGCGCAGCAGCAGGGTGGGCGCCGAGTCGTCGAGTACGCGGGCGCCGGGCGGGATGTCGCCGAGCCCGACGACGACGCGCACCGGCTGGTGCGCGGCGAGCGACCCGTCGGGCGTCCGTGCGGTCAGGCGGGGGTCGTCGGCCAGCACCGTTCCCGTCCCGACCACGATCGCGTCGAGCTTCGCGCGGTCGGTGTGGACCCGTTCGCGCGCCTCGGGACCGGTGATCCACTGGCTGGTGCCGTCGGCGGCCGCGCTGCGCCCGTCCAGTGTGGCCGCGTACTTCCAGGTCACGTGCGGTCGTCCGGTGCGCTGCCGGTGCAGCCAGGCCCGCAGCGGGCCGCGCTCGACGTCCTGCGCGCGCAGACCGGATGTCACCTCGACGCCCGCGGAGACGAGGGTCTCGGCGCCGCCCGCGGCCTCCGGGTTGGGGTCGCCCACCGCGTAGTGCACGGCGACCACACCGGCATCGAGCAGCGCCCGCGAGCACGGCCCGGTGCGGCCGGTGTGGTTGCACGGTTCCAATGTGACGACGGCAGTGCCGCCGCGGGCGGCGTCCCCCGCCTCCCGCAGCGCGACAACCTCCGCGTGGGGGCCGCCGGGCGGCTGCGTCATCCCGACGCCGGCGATGCGCCCGGCGGAGTCGAGGACCACCGCGCCGACCGCCGGGTTCGGGCTGGTGAATCCGCGCGCCGACTCCGCGGCGCCGATCGCGATCTGCATGGCGGCGTCGAGGTCCGCAGCCGAATTCTCGTGCCGCACGTGGGGGTTCACGATGTGCCGGGTGCCGCTACCGGGACAGGCTCAGGTGCGGCGACGCCTTCGCGGCGCTGGCCCGCAGGGCGCGCACGGCCTCCGCGGGATCGCTCGTGCCGTAGACGGCGGAACCGGCGACGAAGCAGTCGACACCGGCCTCGGCGGCGGCCTCGACGGTGTCGGCGTTGATGCCGCCGTCGATCTCCACGACGAGGCGCAGCTCACCGGAGTCGACGAGGCGCCGGACGGCCTTCGCCTTCGACAGGACCTCCGGGATGAACGACTGACCGCCGAAGCCGGGTTCGACGCTCATGACGAGGAGCGTGTCGAAGTCCTTCAGGATCTCCAGGTACGGCTCGATCGGCGTGCCGGGCTTGACGCTGAGGCCGGCCTTGGCGCCGGCGGCGCGGATGTCGCGGGCGACGGACCGGGGGTCGTCGGTCGCCTCGGCGTGGAACGTGACGTTGTGCGCGCCGGCCTCCGCGTACGGCGGCGCCCAGCGGCCGGGGTCGTCGATCATGAGATGGCAGTCGAGCGGGATGTCCGTCGCCGCGAGGAGACTCGTCACGACGGGCAGGCCGAGGGTCAGGTTGGGCACGAAATGTGCGTCCATCACGTCGACGTGCAGCCAGTCGGCACCGGCGACCGCGTCCGCCTCCTCGGCGAGACGCGCGAAATCGGCAGAGAGAATGGACGGTGCGATCATCGGGGTTGCCACGCGCCGAAGTTTAGTCGTACGCGTACCGGGGCCGGGTCACGCGGTCCATACTGGGCGCATGCCGACCTGGACGGACGTCGTGGCGATCGGTGCGGCCCTGCCGGAGGTGCAGGAGAGCACGTCGTACAACACCCCGGCACTGAAGGTGGCGGGCAAGTTGCTCGCCCGGTTGCGAGCCGAGTCGGACGGCGGCCTGGTGGTGATGTGCGACCTCGACGAGAAGGCCGCCCTGCTCGCCGAGGGCGCACCGTTCTACACCACCGCGCACTACGACGGCCACGGTTCCATCCTCGTGGACCTCGAGAACGTCGACGTCCCGCAGCTGACCGAGTTGCTGCGCGACGCCTGGCGGATCAAGGCTCCGGCGAAGCTGCGCAAGCAGTTCGACCAGATCTGACGGGAAGGCGAGGGCCCGGGCGGCGCCCGCACACCGGCCCGGACCCTCATCGGATCGGCGTCAGACGCCGAGTTTGAGACCCGCCCCCGCATCGACCCGGAGTTGCTGACCGGTGACGAACCGGGACTCGTCGGACGACAGGAACACCACCGCGTGCGAGATGTCCTCGGGTTCGACCCACGGGGTCGGCATCGCCTGCATGAACGGGAACGTGACCTTCGCGTCCGCGGCGGTCGGGTTCTCGAGGTCGGGGCGGAACGTGCGGAACATCGGGGGGCTCTGCAGCATGTCCGTGTTGCAGTTGGTGGGGTGGATCGCGTTGACGCGGATGGACTTCGGGCCCAGGGTGAGCGCGAGCGAGTTGGTGTACGTCCACAACATCCTCTTGGCGAGGCCGTAGCCGTCGCCCCCCGGCCCCTGCAGGGCCTGCTGGCCGTTCAGACCGGTCTGCGGAACCAGCCCGGCCACCGATCCCGTCGCGATGATCGACGCGCCGGCGTCCAGGTGCGGCAGGGCCGAGTGGATCGTGTTGACCACACCGACGAAGTCGACGTCGAACGCATCGACGAAGCCCTCGACGGGCACGTCGTTCCCGAGGGGCGCGATTCCCGCGTTGGCGACGACGACGTCCAGGCGTCCCAGCGTCGCGACCGCGGCGTCGAGTTCGCGGCGCAGTGCCGCCCGGTCGCGCACGTCCACCTTGGCGGTGACGACGCGCCGCCCCGCTTTCTCGACGAGCCGTCTCGTCTCCGCGAGGTCGGCCTCGGTGGCCAGCGGGTATTCGTTCGACGCGATGTCCTCGCAGAGGTCGAACGCGATGATGTCGGCGCCCTCGTCGGCGAGATGCACGGCATGACTACGACCCTGACCCCGTGCCGCCCCGGTGATCAGAACGACCTTCCCCGCTACCCGATTCATCTGAAGTCCTCCACTCGCCTCGTGACGCACGTCTCTGTCGCGAGAAGAATTAGAACACGTTTCACAACAAAAGTGAAACAGGTTCTACCCTTTGGGGCGGGTGTCGGGTAGCGGGGAGAAGACAGCGCTATGGCTTGCGCAACGCGGCCATGAACATCGCGTCGGTGCCCTGCCGGTGCGGCCAGAGCTGGACGCTCGGACCGTCCCCCAGACCCGGCACCCCGGGAACGAGTTCACGGGTGTCGAGCGCCGTGAGCCCGTGGCGCCGCACCGCGTCGGCGACCACCGCCACCGTCTCGGACAGGTGCGGCGAACACGTCGCGTACAGGATCACGCCACCGGGGCGAACCAGCTCGGCGGCCGACGCGAGGAGTTCCCGCTGCAGTTTCGCGAGACCCGCCACGTCGGACGGTTGACGCCGCCACCGCGCCTCCGGACGCCGGCGCAGCGCACCCAGTCCGGTGCACGGCGCGTCGACCAGGATGCGGTCGAAGCCGCCCTCCAGCCCGGGATCGCGGCCGTCGGCGACGTGCACGTCCACCGGGAGTTCCTTCGTCGTCTTGCGGATCAGGTCCGCGCGATGTGCCACCGGTTCCACGGCGTCGAGGCGCCCGCCTTCGATCCCCGCGAGTGCGCCGAGCAGGGCGGCCTTGCCGCCGGGGCCCGCACACAGGTCGAGCCAGCGGCCGGTGTCCGGTCCGTCCAGCGGCGCCAGCGACAGCGCGCGGGCGACGAGCTGACTGCCCTCGTCCTGTACTCCGGCGAGCCCCTCGCGGACCGCGTCGAGCAGACCCGGGTCGCCGCCGTCCAGGTAGACGGCGTACGGCGAGTACCGGCCCACCTCGCCGCCGGTGGCGAGCGCGAGTTCCTCCGACGAGATCTCCCCCGGACGGGCGACGAGATGGACCGCGGGCCGCGCGTCGTCGGCGATGAGCACGTCCTCGAGTTCCCCGGCGTCGGCGCCGAGCGCGTCCGCGAACACCTGCGCGATCCACGTGGGGTGCGCGTGCTCGAACGCCAGCCGCCCCACCGGGTCGGCGGGGGCGAGACGCTCCACCCATTCCGCCTCCGACCGCTCCGACACCCGGCGCAGCACAGCGTTGACGAACCCCGCCTTCCCCGGACCGGCCTCCGCGCGGACCAGGTCGACGGAGGTGGCGACGGCGGCGTGCGGGGCGACGCGGGTGCGCAGCAGCTGGTAGGCGCCCAACTGGAGAACGTCGAGGAGCGGGCCGTCGATCTCGGCGATCGGCCGGCCCGCGCAGTCGGCGATCACGGCGTCGAGGAGTCCGCGGGCACGGGCGGCGCCGTACGCCAGTTCCGTGGCGAGGGCGGCGTCACGGCCGTCCAGGCGTCGCTCACGCAGCAGCCCGGGCAGGACGAGATTGGCGTAGGCGTCGCGTTCCCGGACGGCGCGCAGCACGTCCCTCGCGGCGAGCCGGGGCTGGTCGAGTCCGGACTGGGATGCGTCCGGGCGGCGCGCCTGCCGGGGGCGGTTGTTGCGGGCCCCCGAGCCGGACTGGCCGCGGCGTGCGGGCCTTCTGGATTCGCTCACTGTGCCCGTACCTCCGCGTCGAGTCGTGCGCCTCGTGCCCAGTCCAGGGCGGCCATCTGTTTCTTGCCCTGCGGCTGGACGCGGTCGAGCCGCACCGCCACCGTGGACGTCCCGATCAGAAATCCGGACTTGGTCACGGAGATCTCCCCCGGCTCCAGTCGCTCGTCCGTCACGGTGACCGGGCCGACCTTGACACGCAGATCACCGATCGTCGTCCAGGCGCCGGGCGCGGGGGTCACCGACCGGACGTGCCGGTCCACCACCGCAGCTGTTCTGTCCCACCGGATCCGGGCCGCCTCGACCGTCACCTTGGCGGCGTGCGAGACCCCCTCGGCCGGTTGCGGGACCGCGGTGATCGCGCCGTCCTCGATTCCGTCGAGCACCGACTCCAGGAGCACGGCGCCGCTGTCGGCGAGGCGTCCGAGGAGGTCGCCTGCGGTGTCGGTGTCCCGGATCCGCTCGGTGACCACCCCGTAGACCGGACCGGTGTCCATCCCCGCCTCCAGCCGGAACGCGCTCGCACCGGTCATGTCGTCGCCCGCGCCGATCGCGGCCTGCACGGGGGCGGCCCCGCGCCACGCAGGCAACAGCGAGAAGTGCAGGTTCACCCAGCCGTGGGCCGGGATGTCGAGCACCTTCTGCGGCAGCAGCGCGCCGTAGGCGACGACGGGCGCGCAGTCGGGTGCGAGGTCGGTGAGGCGCGCCAGGAACTCCGGTTCCGTGGGCCGCTCGGGCGTGAGCACCTCGATACCGTGGGAGTCGGCGAGTTCGCCTATCGGTGAGCGGACCACCTTGCGTCCACGCCCGGCGACCGCGTCGGGGCGGGTGATCACGGCCACGACGTCGTGGCGTGGCGAACGGATCAGGCGTTCGAGGGAGGGAACGGCGGGCTCGGGGGTTCCGGCGAAGACTATGCGCACGCCGGCGACCCACACGACGGACGGTGGACCGCTGCGCGGGCCGAAACGGTACTCACGAAGGAAGCTCCCCTTTGATCGACGATGTGCCGACCAGTCTAGGGAGTCGCACCCGGGCCGTGACACTCGGCGAACGGTCGGCGAAGCGATTCCGCGGAACCGCACACAGCGACGACGGACGGGTATTGACTGTTCTGAGGCCGGCGCGAACGGTCGGGCCGGTGTCCCGTTTTCGAACCTCTGGAGGTAACGATGGCAGGAATCGAGAGCAAGTTCGACAAGGCCTACGAGACGAAGCCCGTCGAAGAACTGGCAAGCGCACCCGTCGCCGCCCTGCAGGGCGTGAGCGATTCCGACGCCGAACACCTGGCGGCCGCGTTCAACATCAAGACCGTGAAGGACCTCGGCACCAACAAGTACTTCCTGTGGGCGCAGGCCGTCGCGAAACTGGCGGAATAGCAGCCACACACGAGAAGCGGGGAGCCGTGCGGTGCACGGCTCCCGCTTCTTCTGTGCGGAACTAGCGGTTGCTGTCGACGACGACCTCCGGGATGCCCGCGCCGATCGGGACGAACTCGCAGCGAGCGAGCGGAACCGCGTCCGGGTCGAGGGCCGCCCGGACCAGGTCGAGCGCGAACGGATCGTACGGAGCGCGGAAGTGCCCGGTGCCGTCCTCGGGGCATCCATCCTGGATCAGGATGTTGACCGCCCCGGCGCCGCGGAGCGCCATGTTCGTATATGGCTGGATCATCTCGTCGTACCGCGACCCGATCGTCGTGTACGAGACGCCGGGAACCGTGTCGCCGCCCGCGTTGAGGTCGTTCATGAACGGCGAGCCCTGCATCTGCTGACTGACGGCCACCGACGTGACCGTGCGGGCGAAGTCCGGGCCGCCGGGCAGCGCCTGCACGACCGGAACGAGGCCGTACATCACTCCCCCGTAGCTGGGCGACGCGAGTCCGACCCAGTGGTCGACGAACGGGGCGCCGCCGAGTTTGTTCACGTAGTACCTGGTGACGTTCGCGCCCTGCGAGTAGCCGACGACGTCGACCTTGCCGGCGCCGGTCGCGTCGCGGATCCGGTCGACGAACCGGCCGAACTCCCCCGCGCTCGCGACGATGTCCTCGGTCCCGAACGAATCGGCGCCCGGCGCACCGCCGTAGTCGAGCGCGAACACGCAATAGCCGTCCGCGGCGAGCATCGGCGACAGGGCGGCCCAGTCGGCGTACGCGCTGGCGTCGGTGCCGTGCGCGAGCACGACCGGCTCGGGGTGTTCCGCGGAGGGCGTGCAGGAGAAGTCGTTCGATCCGGCGGGCGCACTGCCCGGGTGGTCGTGGGCGTACGCGGCGGCGGCACTACGGCCGGTCTGGGGAACCCCGGCGCCTGCGGGCACGACGTATGAGGGCGGGGAGGCGTCGTCCGCGTGGGCGGCGGACACTGCGCCGGACATCAGCAGGACGACACCCGCGACGACCGCACCGGCACCCCGAAACCTCATGATCCCTCCCGACTTCGCTGCGATGTTTCTGTGAACCTTCCCAGAATGTGCACGCTCTGTCGCGTCGAGCCGGCGGGTCCGCGGCGGGGTGCGGCGCCCTACGAGTCGGTCTCGTCCTTGCCCGCGTCGCTCTGATCATCTTCTGCGAGAAGGCGATACAACGAGCGTCGCGCTTCGGTGAGAATCTCGCCGGCCCGCCGGACCTGGTCGTCGTCGCCGACCGCCGCGACCTGCCCCGCAGCACCCATCAGCAGCCCGATCAGGCCCCGCAGGTCCTCGGCGGGCCTGCCGACACTCTCCCGCACGTCGTCCCACGGCGTGCCGAGTTCGGCCTTGTTCGCTTCGACGAAGGCCTTGCCTTCGTCCGTGAGGCGCGCGGTCTTGCGGCCCGCCACTTTTTCGATGAGCACCAGACCCTCGTCCTCGAGCTGCGACAGCGCGGGGTAGATCGACCCGGGACTGGGCTTCCACACCCCGTCACTGCGGTCGACGATCTGCTGGATCAGCTCGTAGCCGTGCATCGGCTGCTCGGTGAGCAGCAGCAGGATCGCGGAGCGGACATCGCCGCGCCGTCCCCGCCCACCCCGCCCACGTCCGCGGCCGAAGTGCATTCCGGGCCCGAAGCCCGGACCGCCCTCGGGGCCGAAGCCGCCTCGGCGGTGTCCGTGACGGTGCGGCCCGTCGGGCCGTGCCATCCGTTCGCGTCCGAATCGTTCCCGTCGGGAACCTCTGTGTTCGAAATGGAAGTCTTCCATCATCAGCCTCCTTCTGTATCGCTGATGCATCAACGATATATCGTCAATAGCAGCGCGGCAAGGCCCCATTTCTGTGACGGTGGTCAATTACCCGATGCGAATGGGGTCGATCTGTACCCGCGCGGGCTGCGAGTCCTTCCGCGCACTGCGCACCGACTGCGCCTCCCCCAACGCCTTGGCCAGCGGTTTCCCCTCTCCGCGGGGCACCCGGATCAGCATGCGCTCCACCTCCGCCGGCTCCGGTGCGTCACCGGAGAACGGCAACCGCTCCCCGGCGGGCAATTCGACCGGGCCGAGCAATTCCGCATTCGCCGGCAGGTCGGCGAGATCCAGGAGGTCGGCGATCGCCTTCGCGCTGCCGTCGATCGCCGCGAGATGGATGGCGGGCGGAAATCCGACCTCGGCCCGCTCCTCGTACTGCGCACGCGCGTGACCGACCGGATCCCAGCGGACCAGCGCCTGCACCGTCGGAATGCCCGAATCGGCGACGACGACCACCTGACCACCCTCGGCGAACGGGCGCACGAGGGACGACGCCGTCATCCACCGCCGCATCGTCTCCTCGGCTGCACGCAGATCGGGACGGCCCAGCAGCGCCCAGCCGTCGAGCAGCAACGCCGCGCCGTAGCCGCCCGGCATCACCGGTTCGGCCCCGACCGTCGACACCACCAGGGTGGGGCCCTGCTTCACTTCGTCGACGACGTCCGAGCCTCCGGACATCCGGACGGCCACCCCGGGGAATGCGCGACCCAGTTCCTCGGCGGTACGTCCCGCACCGACCACGACGGCCCGCAGCGCCCGCGCTCCGCACGCGTGGCAGCGGTGCGCGGCGTCGGCGACGCCGCACCACCGGCACGCGGGTGTTCCCGCCCCGTCCGGACCCGCCGCGGACGGCAGCGCGAGCGGTCCGTTGCACCGCCGGCACCGCGCGGGCGCCCGGCACTTGCCGCACGCGAGGCTGGGGACGTAGCCGCGCCGGGGCACCTGGACCAGCACACCCCGGCCTGCGCCGAGAGCCTCCCGGGCGGCGGCGAACGCGATGGCGGGCAACCGGGCGGCCCGCGCTCCGGGGTCGCGGGCCAGGGCGTGGTCGCTGTCCGCGAGTGCGGTGATCTTCGGGGCGGCCGCCCGCACGGTGTCCCGGGAGGCCACGAGGTCGTGCGCCCAGCCCGAATCGACCAGGGCCTGGGCCTCCGCGGTGCGCGCGTGCCCGGCCAGCACCACCGCACACCCACTGGCATACGCGCGGAGCAGTGCCACCTCGCGGGCGTGCGGGTACGGTGCGCGCGGTTCGGAATGGTTGTCGTCCCCGTCGTCCCACACCACGATCAGTCCGGTGCGCGGTGTCGGCGCAAACACCGAACTCCGGGTTCCGACGACGACCCGGGCGGTCCCGCGCAGCGCCGCCAGCCACCGCCGGTAGCGCAGGGCGGGCCCGAGACCGGCGGCGAGTCCGACGACGGCGTCCTTACCGAGCAGCGTCTCCACCGCAGCGACCACCCGGTCGAGGTCGCGCTGGTCGGGGACGACGACGACGGTGCTCGCCCCGGTGGCGGCGACGAGCCCGGACAGTTCGGCGAGACGCGCCGGCCAGTCCTCGCCGGGGAGTGCCTGCCACACCGCGCGCGGGGCGCGCCCCTCGGACAGCGCCGTCAGGAACGCGGCGCCGTGCATGTACCGGTCCCACGCGTCGGCGGCGATCGCGGTGGCGGACACCTCGGTCGGTTCGGACGCGGCCTCGGACTCCGCCCGCGCGTGCCTCGGCGGAATCGCGAGCCGCAGGACGTCCGCGCGGGTTCCGGCGTAGCGGCCGGCGACGAGGTCGACCACCCGGGTGATCTCCTCGGTCAGCACCCGTTCGGGTGAGATGACCCGTTCGAGCCACCCGAATCGGCCCTGATGGTCGCTCGTCGCGGTGCGGGCCACGACGAATCCGTCGACGAGGCGCCCGGCGAACCGGATGCGGACCCGGACCCCGGGCTGCGCCTGCTCGTCGAGGTCCTTCGGCACGAGATAGTCGAACTCGCGGTCGAGGTGTGCGAGCGGAAGGAGCGGCAGCACCCGGGCAACCGGGTCGACTTCTGCCGCAACCTTTTCCGCGCTCACGCGGCGGCCCCTACCGCAGCGGCGCCCGCCGCGCCGTGACGACCGATCAGAGGCCTGCGGCTGCCCGCAGCTTCTCCGCCCGGTCGATGCTCTCCCACGGGAGGTCGATGTCGGTGCGACCGAAGTGACCGTACGCCGCGGTCTGCGCGTAGATCGGGCGCAGCAGGTCGAGGTCGCGGATGATGGCGCCCGGACGCAGATCGAACGTCTCGGTGATGGCCTGCTGGATCCGCGCCGGATCCGTCTTCTCGGTCCCGAACGTCTCGACGAACAGACCCACCGGCGCCGCCTTGCCGATCGCGTACGCCACCTGGACCTCGATGCGGTCCGCGAGACCCGCCGCGACCGCGTTCTTGGCCACCCAGCGCATGGCGTAGGCCGCCGACCGGTCGACCTTCGAGGGGTCCTTGCCGGAGAACGCGCCGCCGCCGTGGCGGGCCATGCCGCCGTAGGTGTCGACGATGATCTTGCGTCCGGTCAACCCGGCGTCGCCCATCGGGCCGCCGAGGACGAACTTGCCGGTCGGGTTGACGAGCAGACGGATGTTCGACACGTCGAGTTGGGGCATGTCGATGTCGGCGAGAACCGAACCGAGCACCTTCTCGCGCAGATCCGGGGTGAGCAGGTTGTCGAGGTCGATGTCGGCGGCGTGCTGCGTCGAGATGACCACGGTGTCGAGGCGCACCGCCTTGTCACCGTCGTATTCGATGGTGACCTGGGTCTTGCCGTCCGGGCGCAGGTACGGCAGGACCCCCGACTTGCGGACCTCGGTAAGTCGGCGCGACAACCGGTGCGCCAGTGCGATCGGCAGGGGCATCAGTTCCGGGGTGTCGGTGGTGGCGAACCCGAACATCAGTCCCTGGTCGCCTGCGCCCTGACGGTCGATCTCGTCGTCGCTCAGTTCGCCGGTGCGGACCTCGTGCGAGTGGTCGACGCCCTGGGCGATCTCCGGGGACTGCGCGCCGATCGCCACGTTGACGCCGCAGGAGTTGCCGTCGAAGCCCTTGGCCGAGGAGTCGTACCCGATCTCGAGCACGGTGTCGCGCACGATCTTGGGGATGTCGGCGTAGGCGGTGGTCGTGACCTCACCGGCGACGTGGACCTGTCCGGTGGTCACCAGCGTCTCGACGGCGACGCGGGCACGGGGGTCTTCGGTGAGGAGCGCGTCGAGGATGGAGTCGCTGATCGCATCACAAATCTTGTCCGGGTGCCCCTCGGTCACAGACTCACTGGTGAATAGCCGACTACCGGACTGGCTCACAGAATTCCCTCTCGACAGTTGTCCTGAACAGCACTTGAAAACAGCTTAGCTGCGTAATACAACGAACGACCCTAGCGCCACCCCGGCGGGAGTGACACCCTTCGAATCACCGAAACTCTGCCGGATTTTCCGTCAGAGTGTCCGGAAAAGCTGGTCGACGGCGTCGAGCACCCGGCTCGCCATCAACGCCTTCGATCCGTGTTCGAGCGCGGACTCGGAACCGTCGGCTCCGAGCAGCCACCCGTCGTTGTGGTCGACCTCGAACGCCTTGCCCTCACCGACCGCGTTGACGACGAGGAGGTCGCAACCCTTACGCCCGAGCTTGGCCCGGGCGTAGGTGAGGACGTCACCGTCCGCGTCGCCGGTCTCGGCCGCGAATCCGACGATCACCGTCTTCGACGGGATCTCGCCGTCCCGCCGGGACTGGACGAGGCCGGCGAGGATGTCCTCGTTCTTGGTGAGTGCGATCGAGTCGGGTTCGCCCGCACCCTTCTTGATCTTGCTCGCCACCGTCGTCGTCGGCCGGAAGTCGGCGACGGCCGCGGCCATGATCACCGCGTCGAACCCCGGCGCGTGTTTGGCGACGGCGACCCGCATGTCTTCCGCGGTCCGCACGTGCACCACGTCGACGGCGGCCGGGTCGGCGAGGCCGGCGGTGTACCCGGAGACGAGGGTGACCTCGGCCCCGCGCTGCACGGCGAGCCGGGCGATGGCGTACCCTTGCTTGCCGGAACTGCGGTTCCCGAGGAACCGCACCGGGTCGAGTGGTTCGCGGGTGCCGCCCGCGGACACGAGGACCCGCCGGCCCTCGAGGTCTCGGGGCAGCGCGTCAGGACGCTCGACCAGCAACGACGCCAATCCGACGATCTCGTCGGGTTCGGGCAGCCGGCCTGCGCCGGTGTCCTTGCCGGTGAGGCGGCCGGACGCGGGTTCGATCACGGTCACGCCGCGGGCGCGCAGCGTGGCGACGTTGGCGACGGTGGCCGGGTGCTCCCACATCTCCGTGTGCATCGCAGGTGCGAACACGACGGGACATCGCGCGGTGAGCAGCGTGGCGGTGAGCAGGTCGTCCGCGCGTCCCGCCACGGCCCGCGCCATGAGGTCGGCGGTGGCGGGAGCGATGACGACGAGATCCGCTTCCTGCCCGAGACGCACGTGCGGAACCTGCGGAACGTCGGTGAACACACCCGTGTGGACGGGGTTGCCCGACAGCGCCTCGAACGTCGCCTTGCCGACGAACTCGAGCGCGGACTCCGTCGGGATGACCCGCACGTGGTGTCCGGCCTCGGTGAAGGCGCGGATGACGGCGCAACTCTTGTACGCGGCGATGCCGCCGCCGACACCGACGACGATCCGCTTGCGGGCCCCCGAGGGCGCCGGTCCCGGTGAATCCGTCACGTGCCCGGAGTCCGGGCTCGCTGCCTGGTCAGGCACCGCAGATCCTCCGCTCACTCGCCTTCGGTGTGCTCGAGAAGATCGGAGTGGATCTCACGCAGCGCGATCGACAGCGGCTTCTCCTGCAAGCCCGGCTCCACGAGGGGGCCGACGTACTCCAGGATGCCGTCGCCGAGCTGGTTGTAGTAGTCGTTGATCTGACGCGCACGCTTGGCCGCGTAGATCACCAGCGCGTACTTCGACGACGTGCGGGCGAGAAGCTCGTCGATCGGAGGGTTGGTGATGCCGAGCGGGGTGTCGTAAGCCGGCAGGGCGCCGTGGCTGGGTGTGGCGGACGCTACTGCGGGGGTGCTGCTCACTCGGTATCTCCTGAAATTGTTCTGGCTAGTTGATGTGAGATCTAGTGGGTCGACTCGGACTGTTCCGGTCGTCCAACCAACAAGGATACCAACTCGTCGCACGTTCGGCTGACATCCTCGTTCACGACGACCACGTCGAACTCGTCCTGCGCCTCCAGCTCGACCCGGGCGGTCGCGAGACGCCGCTCCACGACCTCGGCGGATTCGGTGCCCCGGCCGGTCAATCTCTCGACCAGCACGTCCCAGCTCGGGGGCGCCATGAAGACGAGCAGCGCCTCCGGCATCGCGGCGCGGACGGCCCGCGCACCGGCGAGATCGACCTCGACCAGCACCGGCCTGCCCTGTTCGATCGCCGCGCGGACGGGTGCGGCCGGGGTTCCCGACAGCTGGAGTCCGCCGTGGATCTCGGCCCATTCGAGCAGCTCACCGGAATCGATCATCCGCTGGAACTCGCCACGAGAGGTGAACCGGTAGTCCTTGCCGTCCACCTCGCCCGGGCGTGGATCACGCGTCGTCGCGGACACGCTGAAGACGAGCTCCGGCATCCGCTCACGCAGGAGTCGCACCACGCTGGACTTACCGACGGCCGAGGGGCCGGCCAGTACTACCAGCCGACCCCTCCGCACTGCGGTCTTGCGCTCTGACACTTGTGCGTCAGCTACCACTGTCGTGCTCAGGCCTCGAAGTCGAACTTCGCGAGCAGGGCCTTCCGCTGCCGATCGCCGAGGCCACGGAGGCGACGGGTCGGAGCGATCTCCAGCTCGGTCATGATCTCCTGAGCCTTGACCTTGCCCACCTTGGGCAGCGCCTCGAGCAGTGCCGACACCTTCATCTTGCCCAGGATCTCGTCGTCCTCGGCGTCCTTGAGAACCTGCTTGAGGTCGGTGCCACCACGCTTCAGGCGCTCCTTGAGCTCAGCCCTGGCCTTGCGGGCAGCAGCTGCCTTCTCCAAAGCAGCAGCGCGCTGCTCATCAGTCAACTGGGGAAGGGCCACGGTTCCTCCGTCTCGTCGTTGGCAAATAGTCCAAACCACTGGATAACCAGCAGCGATAGCGACCGTACTCACGCCCGGCGCCGATTGCGAACCCACCCCCGGAGGTCAGAGCCGGATTCAGGTGGGCTATGACAGTGCGGACTCGATCTCGTCACGCACCTTCACGGCCGCCTCACGCAGTGCCGCGGCCGACGGTCCGGCCTGGAGAACACCACGAGACGTGTTCGGCAACAACAGTTTTCGCGAATCGGGGAAAATGTCGGCGAGATCACCGGGAGTCGCGCCCTGGGCGCCGAGACCGGGCGCGAGAATCGGCCCGGAAAAATTCGACAAATCCAGGCCGTGTCCGCGTGTCGCGCCCACCACCAGACCCACCAGACCCGGTTGTGCGTCGTTGTGCCGGACCGCCGCGTCCACCACGGACTGGGCCACGGACACCCCTGCGGCCGTCCCCGCCGCCTGCAGATCGCCGCCCTCGGGATTGGACGTCCGGGCCAGCACGAAGAGCCCGCGGCCCTGCTCCGCCGCCAGCGACAGCGCCGGATCCAGGGCACCGAATCCCAGGTACGGCGACACCGTCACGGCATCGGACGACAGAGTGGACTCCGCGCCCAGCCAGGACTGCGCGTACGCCGCCATCGTCGACCCGATGTCCCCGCGCTTGGCATCGGCGACGACGAGCGTCCCTGCCTCTCTGAGGACCGAAATGGTGCGTTCGAGCACCGCGTATCCGGCGGAGCCGTACGCTTCGAAGAACGCCACCTGAGGCTTCACGACGGCCACCTCACCGACGAATGCCTCCACGCAGATCTCTGCGAACGTCTCCAGCCCCTCGGCGGAGACGGGCAGGCCCCACGCCTCGAGCAGTCCCGGGTGCGGGTCGATGCCGACACACAACCGCCCCCGGTGCTCGACCGCCGACGTCAGCCGATGCAGCCAGGAGTGGTGGTGATGATGGTGTCCGCTCACGAGGAGACGGCCCCGGTCGCGGGGGCCACGACCACGGCCGGCGACCGCAGCCGCGCGTGCAACGCCTGGAGCGACTGGACGCCGATGTCGCCGCGGATCGCTGCCTCGATGCCCTGCACCGCGGCGGACGCGCCCTGAACGGTGGTGACGCACGGGATGTTCGTGGCGACGGCCGCGCTGCGGATCTCGTAGCCGTCGACACGCGGTCCGGAGTTGCCGTACGGGGTGTTGATCACCATGTCGACCTCACCGTCGCGGATCGTCTCGACGATGGTGCGCTCCCCCGCCTCCAGCTTCTCGCCGGAGTGCTTGTGCACCTCCTGGCAGGTGATCCCGTTGCGGCGGAGGACGGCCGCGGTGCCCTCGGTGGCCAGGATCCGGAAGCCCAGGTCGGCGAGCCGCTTGACCGGGAAGATCAGCGACCGCTTGTCCTTGTTGGCGACCGACACGAACACCGAGCCCGAGGTGGGCAGCGAACCGTACGCGGCCGTCTGGCTCTTCGCGAACGCGGTGCCGAAGTCGGCGTCGATGCCCATGACCTCGCCGGTCGACTTCATCTCCGGGCTCAGCAGGGTGTCGACCCCGGTGCCGTCGGCGCGGCGGAACCGGTTGAACGGCAGCACCGCCTCCTTGACGGCGACGGGCGCATCCGCCGGGGTCCAGCCGCCGTCGCCGGTGGCCGGGAGCACGCCGCTCGTGCGCAGGTTCGCGATGGACTCGCCGAGCATGACGCGGGCGCACGCCTTCGCGAGCTGCACGGCCGTCGCCTTCGACACGAACGGCACGGTGCGGCTGGCGCGGGGGTTGGCCTCGAGGACGTACAGGATGTCGTCCTTGAGGGCGTACTGGACGTTGAGCAGGCCCTTCACGCCGATGCCCTTGGCGAGCGCCTCCGTGGAGCGGCGGACATTCTCGAGGTCGGCGCGGCCGAGGGTGATCGGCGGCAGCGCACAGGCCGAGTCGCCCGAGTGGATACCGGCCTCCTCGATGTGCTCCATCACGCCGCCGAGGTACACCTCGGTGCCGTCGCACAGCGCGTCGACGTCGATCTCGATGGCGTCTTCCAGGAACCGGTCGACCAGCACCGGCCGGTCGTCGGAGATCTCGGTGGCGCGGGAGATGTAGCTTTCGAGGGACGCCTCGTCGTACACGATCTCCATGCCGCGGCCACCGAGGACGTACGACGGCCGCACCAGCACCGGGTACCCGATGCCGGCGGCGATGTCGCGGGCCCCGGCGAACGTGGTCGCGGTGCCGAACTTGGGAGCGGGCAGACCGGCGTCGACCAGCACCTTCCCGAACTCGCCGCGGTCCTCCGCGAGGTCGATCGCCTCGGGGCTGGTGCCGACGATCGGCACCCCCGCCGCCTTCAGCCGCTTCGCCAGACCCAGTGGGGTCTGACCGCCGAGCTGCACGATCACACCGGCGACGGTGCCCGAGATCGACTCCGCCCGGTACACCTCGAGCACGTCCTCGAACGTGAGCGGTTCGAAGTACAGCCGGTCGGCCGTGTCGTAGTCGGTGGAGACGGTCTCCGGGTTGCAGTTGACCATCACGGTCTCGTAGCCGGCCTCCGACAGCGTCAGGGCGGCGTGCACGCAGGAGTAGTCGAACTCGATGCCCTGACCGATGCGGTTCGGTCCGGAACCGAGGATCAGGACCTTCGGACGCTCGGTCTGCGGGGCCACCTCGGACTCGGCCGCCGGGTCCAGTTCGTACGTCGAGTAGTGGTACGGCGTCTTCGCCTCGAACTCTGCGGCGCAGGTGTCGACCGTCTTGTAGACGGGGTGGACGTCCCACTGCTCGCGCAGCGCACGGACCGCGTCCTCGCCACCGATCTCGGGGCGCAGGGCCGCGATCTGCCGGTCCGACAGGCCGTGGTGCTTGGCGCGCCGCAGGACCCGCTCGGTCACCTCGGGAGCCTCGCGCAGCGTGTCGCCGAGTTCGTGGATCTGCAGGATCTGGTCGAGGAACCACGGGTCGATCTTCGTGGCGTCGAACAGCTGCTCGACGGTGGCGCCGAGCGCGAACGCCTTCTCGATGCCGTACACGCGTCCGTCGCGGGGGATGCTCAGTTCCGCGAGGAGGCTGTCGAGGTCGGCGGCCTCCACGTCGGGACCCGTCCAGTACCCGGCCCGCTTGGTCTCGAGGGAGCGCAGCACCTTGCCGAACGCCTCGGTGAAGTTGCGGCCGATCGACATGGCCTCACCGACCGACTTCATCGTGGTGGTGAGGGTGTCATCCGCGCCGGGGAACTTCTCGAACGCGAACCGGGGCGCCTTGACCACGACGTAGTCGAGGGTCGGCTCGAAGCACGCCGGGGTTTCCTTGGTGATGTCGTTGACGATCTCGTCCAGCGTGTAACCGATGGCGAGCTTCGCGGCGATCTTCGCGATCGGGAAGCCCGTCGCCTTCGACGCGAGCGCGCTGGACCGGGACACGCGCGGGTTCATCTCGATGACGACGAGGCGCCCGTCGGCAGGGTCCATCGCGAACTGGATGTTGCAGCCGCCGGTGTCGACGCCGACCTCGCGGAGGATGTCGATGGAGAGATCGCGCATCGCCTGGTACTCACGGTCGGTGAGCGTCATGGCGGGGGCGACGGTGATCGAGTCACCGGTGTGCACACCGACCGGGTCGACGTTCTCGATCGAGCACACGATCACCACGTTGTCGCGGCCGTCGCGCATCAGCTCGAGCTCGTATTCCTTCCACCCGAGGATCGACTCCTCGATCAGCACGTTGGCGGTGGGGGACGCCGCGAGGCCGCCGCCGGCGATCCGGGTGAGGTCCTCGTCGTCGTAGGCCATGCCGGAGCCGAGGCCGCCCATCGTGAACGACGGCCGCACAACGACGGGGAAGCCCAGTTCTGCGACCGTGTCGCGGACCTCGTCCATCGTGTAGCAGACGCGGGAGCGCGCCGACTCGCCGCCGACCTTGGCGACGATGTCCTTGAACTTCTGCCGGTCCTCACCGCGCTGGATGGCGTCGAAGTCGGCGCCGATCAGCTCGACGTCGTACTTCTCGAGGATGCCCTGCTCGTGCAGCGCCACCGCGGTGTTCAGCGCCGTCTGGCCGCCGAGCGTCGCGAGGACGGCGTCGATCGGGTGACCCTTCTCGGCCTCGAGGGCGATGACCTTCTCGACGAATTCGGCGGTGATCGGCTCCACGTACGTCGCGTCCGCGAATTCGGGGTCGGTCATGATCGTGGCCGGGTTGGAGTTGACGAGGCTGACCCGCAGGCCCTCCTCGCGCAGCACCCGGCAGGCCTGGGTTCCGGAGTAGTCGAACTCACAGGCCTGGCCGATGACGATCGGCCCGGAGCCGATCACCAGGATGTGGGAGAGATCGGTACGGCGTGGCATTAGTTCTTGACTCCCTCGAGCAGGCTGGTGAAGCGGTCGAACAGGTACGCGGCGTCGTGCGGGCCCGCCGCGGCCTCGGGGTGGTACTGCACCGAGAAGGCGGATCCGTCGAGCAGGCGGACCCCCTCGACGGCACCGTCGTTGGCGCAGGTGTGACTGACGACGGCCTTGCCGAACGGGGTGTCGAACTCCTGTCCGGCCTCCCCCTCCAGCGCGAACCCGTGGTTCTGCGCGGTGATCGCGATGCGTCCCGTCTCGTGTTCGACGACCGGGATGTTGATGCCCCGGTGACCGAACTTCATCTTGTACGTGCCGAGACCGAGTGCGCGGCCGAGGATCTGGTTGCCGAAGCAGATGCCGAACAGGGGCAGGCCCTGCCCGATGACTTCCTTCGTCAGGTGCACGGCGCCGTCGGCGGTCGCCGGGTCGCCGGGGCCGTTGGAGAGGAAGACGCCGTCGGCCTTCAGGTCCAGGATCTGCGCGAGCGTGGCGTCGGACGGGAGCACGTGCACCCGGATGCCGCGCTCGGCGAACATGCGCGGGGTGTTGGTCTTGATGCCGAGGTCGATGGCCGCGACGGTGAAGCGCGCCTCTCCCCCGGTCGGCTCGACGACGTACCCGCTGGTGGTGCTGACCTCGCCGGCGAGGTCCGCGCCGAGCATCGACGGCTGGCCCTTCACCCGGTCGAGCAGCACGTCGGTGTCGGCGAGGGCGTCGCCGGAGAACACGCCTGCGCGCATGGAGCCGCGGGTGCGCAGGTGGCGGACCAGGGCCCGGGTGTCGATGCCGGCGATCCCGACGACGCCCTGCTTGACGAGTTCGTCCTGCAGGGATCCGGTGGCACGCCAGCTGGAGGTGCGGCGGGCGGGGTCGCGGACGACGTACCCGGCGACCCAGATCTTCGCCTCGGCGCTGCTGCCGGTGGGACCGACGGATTCGTCGTCCTCGTCGTTCCACCCGGTGTTGCCGATCTGCGGCGCGGTGGCCACGACGATCTGGCGGTGGTAGCTGGGGTCGGTGAGCGTCTCCTGGTAGCCGGTCATGCCGGTGCTGAAGACGGCCTCACCGAGCGTCTGGCCGACGGCCCCGAAAGTGGTGCCCCGGAATACCCGTCCGTCCTCGAGGACCAGTACTGCAGAGTCGGTGTCGTAGCCGCTCATGCGTTCTCTCCGTTCTGCTCGACCTCACCAGAGCTCGCCGCATTCGCTGAATCTTCACTGTCTGTCTTGCCGTCCGGTGTCCCTGCGCCCACCCAGGCCGGGTACACGGACTTGTCGTCGCTGCGGAAACCGGTGTCGATCTCGGTGCCGGTCGGCAACTCCCACCGGATCACCAGGACGCCGTCCTTGCTCATGACCTTGCCCGCCAGTCCGCGCTCGGTGCGCACGGCGCGGACCGCGTCCTGCGGGATCCAGATCGCCGACGCCCCGTCGCGTTCGAGCAGGATCCCGGTTTCGTACCGGGAGATCTCACCCGTCGCCCGGAAGCCGAGGTCGCCGACGGCGATCCGGTCCTGCCAGCTGGGGGCGAGGGTGCTGCCTACATACAGTCCGGTGGCCGGGGCGATCGTCTGCGCGCCGAGGTGCGCGGGCACGCCGGGCAGTTGCCCGACCCGGTCGGCCTGCCGCCGGGCGCGACCGCGCCAGCCGATGTACATGAGGAAGATGGCCAGCGCCCAGAACGCGACGAGGCCGACTACCCACAGAATTCTCTCCACCGTCATCCCCTGCCGTTTCGCACCCGGACGCGGGCCCGGCCGTCGCTCGCGGTGATCCGGCCGCGCAGGATCGTCGTGGTCACCCGTGCCGGGAGAGTCATCGACTCGTACGGCGTGTTGTGGGCGACGCTGGCGAGATCGGGGCCGTGGACGGTCCATTCGGCGTCCGGATCGATCAGCACGAGGTTGGCGGGCTCGCCGACCTCGAGCGGGCGACCCTGGTCGTCGAGTCCGACGATCTCGGCCGGACGCTCACTCATCACCCGGGCCACGCCGCGCCAGTCGAGCAGCCCGGTGCGGACCATCGTCTGCACGACGATCGACAGCGCGGTCTCGAGCCCCAGCATGCCGGGGCGGGCGGCCGCGAACTCGCAGCACTTGTCCTGCTCGGCGTGCGGCGCGTGGTCGGTCGCGACACAGTCGATGGTGCCCTCGGCCAGTCCGGCCCGGAGCGCGGCGACGTCGCTCGTCTCCCGCAGCGGCGGGTTCACCTTGTTGACGGCGTCGTACGTCTCGAGCCGGGAGTCGTCGAGCAGCAGGTGGTGCGGGGTGACCTCGGCGGTAATCGAAATGCCTTGTCCGCGTGCCCACTTCATCAGTTCGACGGTGCCCGCGGTGGAGGCGTGGCAGATGTGCACCCGCGCCCCGGCGTCGCGGGCGAGCAGTGCGTCGCGGGCGACGATCGACTCCTCGGCGGCGCGCGGCCAGCCGGCGAGCCCGAGCCGGGCGGCGGTGGGTCCTTCGTGCGCGATCGCCCCGACGGTCAGTCGCGGCTCCTCCGCGTGCTGCGCGATGAGCACGCCCAGCGAGCTCGAGTACTCGAGGGCCCGGCGCATGATCAGCGGGTCGTAGACGCAGTGGCCGTCGTCCGAGAACATGCGCACCCGGCCCGTCCCCGACGCCATCGTAGCCATCTCGGCGAGTTGCTTGCCCTCGAGCCCGACGGTGACGGCGCCGACGGGGTGCACGTCGACGAGCCCGACCTCCTGGCCGCGGCGCCACACGTGGTCGGTGACGACCACCGAGTCGGCGACCGGGCTGGTGTTGGCCATCGCGAACACCGCGGTGTACCCGCCGAGCGCGGCGGCGGCGGAACCGGAATCGATGGTCTCGGTGTCCTCGCGGCCGGGTTCCCGCAGGTGGGTGTGCAGGTCGACGAAACCGGGGAGCAGGATCTGCCCCGCCGCGTCGATCACCTCGGCGTCGGGCGCGGCGTCCGTGCCCGCGTCCGCACCGATCGCGGCGATGACGCCGTCACCGAGCAGAACGTCAGTGGGCTCGCCCTCGCCGTACAGCAACACGTTCTTGATGAGCACTGTCTCTCCTGTCACTGCACTGTCACTCATCCCGCAACTTCCTCCGCTCCGACCAGCAGCCGGAACAGCACCGCCATCCGCATGTGCACACCGTTGGTGACCTGCTGCAGCACGGCGGTTCTCGACGAATCGGCCACCGCCGAGGCGATTTCCATGCCGCGCAGCATCGGACCGGGGTGCAGCACCACCGCGTGCTCGGGAAGCAGCGCCAGCCGCTTCTCCGACAGGCCGTAATTGATCGAGTACTCCCGCTGGGACGGGAAGAACCCGCCGTTCATCCGTTCCGCCTGCACGCGCAGCATGAGGACGGCGTCGAGACCGGGCAGCTCCGCGTCGAGGGAATGCGCCACCGACACCGGCCACGACGACACCCCGACCGGGAGCAGCGTGGGGGGCGCGACGAGGACGACCTCGGCGCCGAGCATCGACAGCAGCAGCGCGTTCGACCGCGCGACCCGGCTGTGCAGGATGTCGCCGACGATGGCGATGCGTTTGCCCTCGATGTCGCCGAGGCGCTGACGCAGCGTGAGCGCGTCGAGCAGCGCCTGGGTGGGGTGTTCGTGCGTGCCGTCACCGGCGTTGATGACCGCGGGTCCGCCGTCGTCCTGACGTCCGGTCCAGCTCGCGATCTGGTGAGCCGCACCCGACGCGGGGTGCCGCACGATCAGGGCGTCGGCGCCTGCCGCGCGCAGCGTCATCGCGGTGTCCCGGAGGGACTCGCCCTTCGACACCGACGAACTGGACGCGCTGACGTTGATGACGTCCGCGCTCATCCACTTCCCGGCGACCTCGAACGACACCCGGGTGCGGGTCGAGTTCTCGAAGAACACGGTCATCACGGTCCGGCCGCGCAGCGTCGGGAGCTTGCGCACCTCGCGCCCGAGGAGGGCCTGTTCGAAGCGTTCGGCCTCGTCGAGAAGTTCGACTGCCGATTCCCGTGTCAGGTCCGCGATCGACAACAGGTGCTTCACTTAGCTCTTCCCCCCGGAGATCATGACCGCGTCGCGGCCGTCGTGTTCGCTCAGGAGCACCTTGACGTCCTCGGTGCGGGCGGTGGGCACGTTCTTGCCCACGTAGTCGGCGCGCAGCGGCAACTCGCGGTGGCCGCGGTCGACGAGGACGGCCAGCTGGACGGCGCGGGGCCGCCCGAGGTCGCGGAGGGCGTCGAGCGCGGAGCGGACGGTGCGGCCGGAGAACAGCACGTCGTCGACGAGGACGACCAGGGTGTTGTCGACGCCACCCTCGGGAACCGAGGTGCGTTCGAGGGGGCGGTGCGGTTTGGTGCGCAGATCGTCGCGGTACAGGGTGATGTCGAGGGAGCCGACCGGTGGGCGCACCCCGGAGAATTCTTCGATCTTCCCGGCGAGCCGCGCGGCGAGCGTCGTGCCCCGGGTCGGGATGCCGATCAGAACGACACGCGGCGCTTCACCGTCGGCGGCGTCGATCGCGGTCTTCTCGATGATCTGGTGCGCGATTCGCGCGATGGTCCGTCCCACATCGGCCGCGGACAGCAGCTCCCGTGCGGGCTCGACGGACGGGGACTCTTCTGGTGTTGAATCCGCCGGTTCCCCGGCGGGGCGAGACCCTTCGGGCACGCGCATACAACGACCTCCTTCTCCGCCTCACTGGACGGATCGTTAAAGGATGCCTGACGCGGACAGCTTATCAGCGCGTCGACTGCGCCAGGCCCGGACCCCTGACCTGCGGACCCGCCGACGCGGGCCCGCAGCGGGACACGAACTTACGAGCGCGCGTCGTTCGACTCGCCGCCGGCGGTCTCGGCACGCCGCGACGTCGCGGCCGCAGCCGACCGCACCTGCGGGGCCACCAGCACGACCTGACCGAGAATGCCGTTGACGAAACCCGGCGACTCGTCGGTGGAGAGCTGCTTGGCCAGCTCCACCGCCTCGTCCACGGCCACGACCGGAGGCACGTCGGTGGCGTGGAACAGCTCCCACACGGCGATGCGCAGGATGGCGCGGTCGACGGCGGGAAGCCGCTCGAGCGTCCAGTCCTGCAGGTGGGACGAGATCACCTCGTCGAGGCGGTCCAGGTTCTCCGCGACACCCGTCACCACGGTGACGGTGTACGGGGCGACCGGTGCCACCGAATCGTCCTTGCCGGACAATTCGGCGCGCTCGGTCGCGAGATCGACCGGATCGAGATCTCGCGCCTCGGCCTCGAAGAGGAAATCGACGGCGCGTTTGCGGGCCTTGTGCCGCGCGCCGAGTTTCTTATGCGTACCGGACACTCAGGAATTCACACGCCCGAGGTAGTTGCCGTCGCGGGAGTCGACCTTCAGCTTGTCACCGGTGTTGATGAACAGCGGAACGTTGATCTCGGCGCCGGTCTCGAGGGTGGCGGGCTTGGTGCCGCCGGTGGAGCGGTCGCCCTGCAGGCCGGGATCGGTGTGCTGGACCACCAGTTCGACGGTGACGGGAAGTTCCACGAACAGCGGAACGTCCTCGTGCGTCGCGACCTGCACGGCCATGTTCTCGAGCATGAAGCGGGCGCCGTCGCCGACGGTGGCCTCGC
The DNA here is from genome assembly GCF_002165735.1 of Rhodococcus sp. NCIMB 12038. Taxonomy (NCBI): domain Bacteria; kingdom Bacillati; phylum Actinomycetota; class Actinomycetes; order Mycobacteriales; family Nocardiaceae; genus Rhodococcus; species Rhodococcus sp. NCIMB 12038. The sequence goes on along the minus strand of NZ_NHML01000003.1, from coordinate 457,850 downwards.
TGATCGAGATCTGGTCGTAGGTGTCGCCGTCCATGAAGATGTAGTCGGTGCCGTCGTGGTACAGGTACGTCATGTCACGGCGGTCGACCGTGGCCGTGTCCACCTTGACGCCGGCGTTGAACGTCTTGTCGACGACCTTGCCCGAGAGCACGTTCTTCAACTTGGTGCGCACGAACGCGGGACCCTTGCCGGGCTTCACGTGCTGGAACTCGGTAATCGTCCACAGCTGGCCTTCGATCTGCAGGACCAGGCCGTTCTTGAAATCACTGGTGGAAGCCACTTGCTTCGCGTCTCCTCGATAAGGTCGAAACCGTCTACACGACAGTCAGGTCTTTGGTGGTGAGTGTGAGCAGTTCCGGTCCCTGCTCACGAACCACGAGCGTGTCCTCGATCCGCACGCCTCCGCGCCCGGAGAAGTACACGCCCGGCTCGACGGTCACCGCCGCACCGTCCAGAAGTGTACCGGTGCCCAGCTTGCCGATTCCCGGAGCTTCGTGGATCTCCAGGCCGACGCCGTGTCCGAGGCCGTGCAGGAACAGCTCCCCGTAGCCGGCGTCCTCGATGACCCGGCGGGCGGCGGCATCGACCGCGGACACCTCGGCTCCCGGGCGCAGCGCGTCCCGCCCGGCCTCCTGCGACCGCGCGACCAGCGCATATACGTCGCGTTGCCAGTCTGCGGCCTGCTCGAGGACGTACGTTCTGGTCATGTCCGAGTGGTAACCGCCGACCTCCGCCCCGAAGTCCAGCTTCACGAAGTCGCCACTGCCGAGCACCGCCTCGGTCGGGCGGTGGTGCGGGATCGCCGAGTGGGCACCCGCCGCGACGATGGTCTCGAACGAGATGCCGTCGGCGCCGTGCGCGAGCATCAGCGCCTCCAGTTCCCGGCCCACCTCCTTCTCGGTGCGTCCGGGGCGGAGACCACCACGCTCGATCAGCTCGGCGAGCGCGGAGTCGGCGGCCGCACACGCCGCGCGCAGCAGTCCGACCTCGAAGTCGTCTTTCACCATCCGCAGTTCCTCGACGAGCCCTGGAACGGGGTCGAGCCGCGCGTCCGGCGCGAGCACCGACCAGGCCGCGAACTCGTCCACCGTGACGACGTGACTTTCGAACGCCAGCGACGACGGGCTCCGCCGCCCCACCGATTCGATCAGGTGGGCGGCGCTGGCGCGGGCGATCTCGGCGCGCAGATCGGGAACCTGTTCTCCGACCTGTGTGAGGTAGCGGCCGTCGGTGCAGATGACGGTGCGCTCCTCGGCGCCCACGGCGTCCGACGCGTGCACGAGCAGCGCGGCATTGGAGCCGGTGAACCCGGTGAGATATCGGATATTCACCAGATTCGTCACCAGAAGTGCGTCGAGATCCCGGGCGGCGAGGGCCGCGCGCAGCGCCGCGCGCCGCGAACCATGATCAGCAGGCATGTCGTCAAACGTACCGGCAATCCGCCGCCGGGAGGGCGCGGATCGACGGCACCCGCCCGCAGGCGAGAACAGGTTTCAGACCGCCGCCGTGTGGGTTAGGCCACACGGACGAAAACCCGCTCGTTACGCTGTGCCCATGAATGCGTGGGTGGTACGCGGCCTCGGCATGGCCCTGATACATGTTTTCGTTCGTGTGATCCTCGGTGTGTCGATCACACAGTGGCCGCTTCAGGGTTCCGCTCTGAGATGGCTCGCACTGCTGATCGTGGTGTTCGTGGCACTGATCTGGGCCGGCATCGACGGCATCCGGGACCGTCGCCGGAACCCCGATCCGGAGGACGGCGCCGACCTGACGATGCTGTGGCTGAAGGCGGCCCTGCTCGGCGGAGTCGTCGCGGGGGTGGGGAGCTGGCTGGCGAACCTGGTGCCGAACCTCAACGTCACCCAGAACTCGTTCTTCTTCGAGATCACGTCGGGGGCCGCGTTCACGGTCCTGCTGATCTTCGTCCCCGCGATGCTCGCCGTGTTCCTCGGCCGGTTCTTCGTCGGCCGGGAGTCCAGGAAGACGGTGAAGGACCGCGGCGAACGCCGGCCGGCGGCGCACGGTGCCGGAGCGGCCGCAGGAGCCGCAGCGGGGGGAACCGCAGCCGCAGCCGTGGCCGACGACGACGGGTACGGCCAGAACTACCCGGGCCAGGCGTACGAGCAGACCCCGGACACCGGGTACGCCGGTTCCGACGCCGACACGGCCGTATTCGAACCGGTGCACAACTACCGCGAGGACACATCCGACCTCGATCAGCCGCAGGGCGGGGACACCACCTGGCAGGACCCGGTCGATCTCGGGAAGCGGACCACGGACGACCAGCGGCGCGGCGAGTAGCGGCTCGGCTTTCCCCACCCGACACACGACGCGGCGGTGTGAGCGCGCTCGCTCACACCGCCGCGTCCTTGCTTTCTTCGGCCTACGTCACAGGAGGACGGCACCGCCGGCGCCCGGCGTCGCCTCGCGGGCCACCGCGGAGTACGCGGCGACGAGCAGAGACGGGTCCGGGCCCTCGAGCCGTCCGGGCTTCGCGAGCCCGTCGAGCACGACGAACCGCAGCACGCCGGCCCGGTTCTTCTTGTCCGTCTGCATTCCCTCGACCAGCTGGCCGAACGCGTCCGCGTCGTACGTGGTGGGAAGCCCCACCAGTTCCAGGATGGTGCGGTGCCGGTCGGCCGTCGCATCGTCCAGGCGTCCCGCCAGCCGCCCCAGTTCGGCCGCGAAGACGAGCCCGACGGCGACCGCCGCACCGTGACGCCAGCGGTAGCGCTCCCGCCGCTCGATCGCGTGCCCGAGCGTGTGCCCGTAGTTGAGGATCTCCCGCAGATCCGACTCCCGCAGGTCGGCGGCCACGACCTTGGCCTTGACCTCCACGGACCGCCGGATCAGTTCGGGCAGAACGGTTCCCGTCGGGTCCAGCGCGGCCTCGGGATCCTTCTCGATGAGCTCCAGGATGACGGGGTCGGCGATGAACCCGGTCTTCACGACCTCCGCCATGCCCGCGACGATCTCGTTGCGGGGCACCGTCTCGAGCGTCGCCAGGTCGATCAGCACCGCCGACGGCTCGTGGAACGATCCCACCAGGTTCTTGCCGGCCTCGGTGTTGATGCCGGTCTTGCCGCCGACCGCCGCATCCACCATCGCGAGCAATGTCGTGGGCACATGGATCACGCGGACCCCGCGCATCCACGTCGCCGCGACGAACCCGGCGAGGTCGGTCGCCGCGCCGCCGCCCAGACTGACGACGGCGTCGCTGCGGGTCAGGCCGATCCGGCCGAGGACCTCCCAGCAGAACCCGGCGACGGCCAGATCCTTGCCGTCTTCCGCGTCCGGAATCTCGATGCGGTGCGCATCGATCCCCTTCTCGGCGAGCGCCGCGCGCACCGCCTCCGCCGTCTCCGCCAGCGGCGGCTGGTGGAAGATCGCCACCGTCCTCGTGCCGGTGAGTTCGTCCACCAGCTCGCCGAGCAATCCGCGCCCGATGATGACCGGGTAGGGGTTCGCCGTCTGCACCTGTACGCGTACCGGTTCGGTCACTGTCTGCTGCTCCGCTCCGTCTTGTCCGATGTTCTCGGACGTCTTTGGTTCCGCTGGGTCGCCGATCACTCGGTGAGTTTCGCCACCAGCTGCTGCACCACCCGGGCGGGACTCCGCCCGTCCGTGCGTATCCGGATGGACGCCACCTCCCGGTACAGCGGTCGGCGCTTGCGCATCAACTCGGTGTACACCTGGCGCGGGTCGCCACCGGACAGGAGGGGGCGCGCGGTGTTGGTTCCCGTGCGCTTGAGCCCCTCGGCCACGCTGATCTCGAGGTAGATCACGGTGTGGCCCTTCAACAATTCCCGGGTGCGCTCGGAGAGGATGGACCCGCCGCCGAGCGACACGATCCCCTCGTGGCTCTCGATGGCCTTCCGGACGATCTCTTCCTCGAGGGCCCGGAAGGCGGGTTCGCCCTCCTGGACGAAGATCTCGGCGATCGTCCGCCCCGCCTCTTCCTCGACGGCCACGTCGGTGTCGAACAACGACAGGTCGAGCGCCTGCGCGAGGCGCCGCCCGATCGTGGACTTACCTGCTCCCGGCGGACCGACGAGCACGGCTTTCGGTGCCATCACCCGTCACCGCCCCGGCGCGACGGCAGACGGGCTGGTCATCGCGCGAGCCGGGCTGCGACACCCGATGCGTAACGCTCGTAGTTGGCGGCCGTCTCGGCGACCGAGTCGCCACCGAACTTCTCGAGCGCGGCCTGGGCGACGACCAACGCCACCATCGCCTCGGCGACGACACCGGCAGCGGGCACCGCGCACACGTCGGACCGCTGGTGAATGGCCACGGCTTCCTCACCGGTCGACATGTCGACGGTGGCCAGGGCGCGCGGGACCGTGGAGATCGGCTTCATCGCCGCGCGCACGCGGAGCGCCTCGCCGTTGGTCATGCCGCCCTCGAGACCGCCGGCGCGGTTGGTCGAGCGCAGAATTCCGTCCGGGCCGGGCCGCATCTCGTCGTGCGCCTGGCTGCCGCGCCGGCGCGCGGTCTCGAAACCGTCGCCGACCTCGACGCCCTTGATGGCCTGGATTCCCATCAGGGCGGACGCCAGACGGGCGTCGAGGCGGTCCGCGCCGCTGATGAACGATCCGAGACCCACCGGGAGACCGTGGATGACGACTTCGACGACACCGCCGAGGGTGTCGCCGTCACGCTTGGCGGCCTCGATCTCGGCGATCATCGATTCCTCGGCGGCCTTGTCGAACGCGCGGACCGGGCTGGCGTCGATCGCCGCGAGGTCGGAGGCGGTGGGTTCGGGCCCGACGTACGGATCGGACGCGCCGATCGAGATCACGTGTGACAGCACCTCCACGCCGAACACCTGGCGCAGGAAACTCCGGGCGAACGTCGCGGCCGCGACCCGGGCCGCCGTCTCACGCGCACTCGCGCGTTCGAGAACGGGGCGGGCGTCGTCGAACCCGTACTTGAGCATGCCCGAGTAGTCGGCGTGACCGGGGCGCGGACGGGTGAGCGGCGCGTTCCGTGCCTGGTCGGCGAGCAGGTCGGCGTCCACCGGGTCCGCGGACATGATGGTTTCCCACTTGGGCCACTCCGTGTTGCCCACCTCGACGGCGATCGGGCCGCCGAGTGTCCGGCCGTGTCGGACACCACCGACGATGGTGACCTTGTCGGCCTCGAACTTCATCCGCGCACCGCGGCCGTAGCCGAGGCGGCGTCGCGCGAGTTGGGTCGAAATGTCCTCGGACGTCACTTCGACGCCCGCGACCATCCCCTCGAGCATCGCGACGAGGGCGGGACCATGGGATTCTCCGGCAGTTATCCAGCGCAGCACGCCAATATCTTTCCATGACGCCGCGTCCGGCAGTGACGGTGGTCCTCTCGGGGCGTGCGCAGGGTGCGGACTCGGTCAGGTGACGTGCCCGGCGAACAGCGCCACCAGCGTCGCGGCGCACATGGCGGGGCCGTGCGGGAGCGGCGGCGGCGAGCGCCGGACGGCGAGGACGACGCAGCCCGCGAGTGCGGTCAGTGCCGGTGCGAGCGCGGCAGCGAACACCCAGGCCTCTCCCCCGGCCAGCCCGGCGGCCGCGCCGACCCCGAGCGCGAGTTTCACGTCGCCCGCACCGATCGCTCCGGGTGCCCCGAGATACAGGGAGAGATAGGCCGCCGCCAGCAGGAGACCGCCGATCACGGCGGCGGACGCCGCGCCGGTCGCGACACCGAAGGCGACGATCACCAGGAACCCAGGCAGCGTCAGCAGGTTCGGCAGCCTCCGCGCACACAGGTCGGTCGCGGCGAGACTCGTACACCACCACCAGAACGCCAGCGCACCCGGCAGTATCCACACCGGGTTGCGGCCGGAGTCGGCCCAGACCGTGACGGCCACGCCGACTGCGCACACCGCCTCGCACCAGCCCGGCCACACCGGGCCCACATACCGGCCTGCGGTGACGCGCGCACACCGTCCCGCACCCGCACCGGCCACCACACTCGTCACGATCAGCCACCACATGCCGACCAGCGTGCGGGACCGGACACCCGGACCCCGCGCCGCGACCTGCGCGAACGATCGCCCTGTGGATGGCGGCCGGACCTGTGGACAACTAGCCCAGAGCGGCCGCCATCGCCTCGCGCGGCGCCGGGCGGCCGGTAAACTGCTCGACTTGCCCGAACGCCTGGTGCAGCAGCATCGACAGACCACCGACGACCGTTCCCCCGGCCGCCTCGACCGCGGCCGCCAGTGGGGTCGGCCACGGGTCGTAGATCGCGTCGAGCACGAACGGGGCCCGGCCGAGAATGTCCGCGTAGTCGGTGATCGCAGCGGACGGAACGGTGCTGACGAGTGCGGCGGCCGCGGCGCACCGGGCACCGAGTTCGGGGCTGTCGAAGCCCAGCAACCGGACGTCGAGCCCCACCGATTCCGCGCATCCCAGCGCACCCGCCGCGCGACCCGCGTCGCGGGCCACGACGGTCACGGATTTCACGCCCAGGTCGGCGAGGGCGACGAGCGCGGGCCTGGCCGTTCCCCCGGCGCCGACGACGACCGCCTCGGCGCCCGCGATGGCACCGATGCCGCCCGCGGTGAGCGCGCCGCTGACCCCGTCCACGTCGGTGCAGTCGGCACGCCACCCGCCCTCGATGCGGACCAGGGTGTTCGCGGAGCCGATCGCGACGGCCCGGTCGGTGCGCTCGGACGCGAATTCGAGCGCGGCGATCTTGCCCGGCATCGTGACGGACAGACCGACCCATTCCGGGCCGAGCCCGGACACCAGCCCGGGGAGTCGCTCCCCGTCGCACTCGATGCGGTCGTACGTCCACCCGGTGAGACCGAGCGCCCGGTACGCCGCGAGGTGCAGTTGCGGTGATCGCGAATGCGCGATCGGACTGCCCAGCACCGCGGCTTTCCGTGCAGTCACCAACTCATCGTCCACTGTTGAGAATCCCGTTGTTCAGAGCCTGGTCGATGTTGGCCAGGTGTTCGTCGTAGCTCTTCGTGAAGAGTGTGGTGCCCTTCGCATCGACCGTCACGAAGTAGATCCAGTCGCCGGGCGCCGGTTGTTCGACCGCCTGGAGCGCCCCGATGCTCGGCGACGAGATCGGCGTGGCAGGCAGGCCGGGGCTGGCGTACGTGTTCCAGGGTGTCACCTGCGCGCGGTCGGCGTCGGTGGTGGCCAGTTCGGTGGTGTCCAGCGCGTAGTTGACGGTGGAGTCGAACTGCAGCGCCTGGTTGACGGCGAGCCGGTTGAGGATGACGCGGGCGACCTTCGAGAAGTCGTCGGGCATCGCCTCACGTTCCACCAGCGACGCCGCGACCAGCATCTTGTACGGCGTGAGACCGACCTGGTTGCCCGCGGTGAGGATCCCGGTCTTCTCGTAGCTCGCGGAACTCTCGGACACCAGTCGCTGCAGAATGGCGGCCGGACCGGCGGTCGGATCGAAATCCCAACTGCCCGCAGCGATCAGGCCCTCGAGCTGGCGGTCCCGGTCCGGAACACCCGCGACCGAGTCCTTCGCCCAGTCGGGCACGCCGAGCGCGGTCAGGTCGCCCGCACCGGCGGCGTTGAGGTCGTCGTAGCTGATGCACTTCTGCTGACCGGCGTCACCCAGGCAGCTGGCCTCGGAGATCAGCGTGTAGATCCCCTTCTTCTTGGCGCCGGTCTGCACGTCGGTCGTGTCGTGGAGTTGCCTGCCCTCGGAGATGATCATCTGACCGACACGGGAGGCGGGGTCGACCAGTTCCTGCACGGCGTCGTCCGCCGGAATCTGGGTGGAAAGGCTGTAGAAACCGGGTTGCACCGAGTTCATGGCATTGCTCTGGACCGCGGCGTTGAAGAACGCCGATCCGCTGGCGACGACGTCGCGGTCCGCCAGGGTGGTGGCGATCTCCTCCGCGGTGTCGCCCGGATGGACCTGCACGACCACTTCGGGACCACCGGGTCCGGCGTAGTCCGCGGGAGCGTCGGACCCACCGAAGAACAACTTGCCGCCGACGAACACGACACCGACCAGCACGATCAGGACCGTCGCAGCGGCGAGGACGCCGAACACCTTGCCCCGGCGTGCGCGTCCCCTGGCCTGTTTGCGCCTGCGAGCCTGCGTGCGGGCAGCGGCGCGGGTGGGCGGGATCTCCTCGGGAATCGCCGAGGGCGGGATCTCCTCGGGAATCGCCGAGATGATCTGCGTCTCGGCCTCCGCGAACGCGACGTCCGCTTGCGGACGGTCGTAGCCGTCCTCGGGGTAGGCCTGGGCGTCGTCCGAATCGTCGACGTAGTCGTCCACATGCGGATGGTCGTCGGCCGCCGGCTCCCGGTACGCGCGGGCGTCGCCGTAGGAGCGGGGACCGTATCCGTCCTCGTACACGGACTCGGTGTCGTAGGGCTGCTCGTAGCGCGGTTCGTACCGCGGCTCCGCGTAATCGCGGTGCGGTTCGTGGCGCTGCGGTTCCTCGAGGTGCGGTTCCTCGTAGTGCGGTTCCTCGACGTGCCGTTCGTCGTAATCCCGCTCGTCGAAGTGCGGTTCGTCGTACACCACGGCGTGGCGGCCGGTGGTGACGAGGTCGTCGTCGGGGGTCGGCGTGTAGCCGACCTCGTCGTCGTCCTCTTCGAGGTAGCGGTGCCGTCGGGGTTCGCGGGGGATGTACTCGAAGTCGGGTCGCTCACCTGCGGGGCGGCGGCGGTGATTGCTCACTGGCCTGCCTCCGGTAGCTGCACGTCCCCACCTGAATCCCCTGCATTCACCGACCTGCTCCGCTCGTCCAACCATCCCTGCAAGATCGCCACCGCCGCAGCCTGGTCGATCACAGGACGCTGGCCCCTCGCACTGACACCGCTCTCGCGAAGCGCCCGTGCGGCAGTGACGGTCGTCAGACGTTCGTCCGCCATCCGCACCGGTATCGGGTCGACCTTCCTTCGCAATCGCTTCGCGAACACAGTAGCGATCGAGGCGGCTTTTCCCCGTTCACCCCGCAGGGTCTGCGGCAGACCGACGATAACCTCCACGGCCTCGTATTCCTCGACAATGTCGGCAATGCGCCGGATGTCCGGCGCGTCGGGCCCGCGTTCCTTGGACCGGGGCACCGTCTCCACGGGGGTGGCGAGGATCCCGTCGGGGTCGCTCGACGCGACACCGATGCGGACACTGCCGACATCGATGCCGATACGCCGACCACGCCCAGGGTCGTCGACTCCCGGTCGATCCGGACCCTGTTCCGCGTGATCCACCGCTACCGGCTCCCCACCTTGTCTGCGACTTGCGCCCGGACCGCGTCGAGGGCGGCCGCAATTCCGCTGGCGTCCGAGCCGGAACCCTGCGCCATGTCGGCCTTTCCGCCGCCGCGGCCGCCGATCTTCGGACCGAATTCCTTCACGAGGTCGCCGGCCGACAGGCCGAGTTCCTGGGCGGCCTTGCTCACGGCGACCACGAACGGCACCTTGCCGTCGACGTCACCGAGCAGTACGACCACGGCGGGCTGGGTGCCGAACCGGCCGCGGATGTCCGTGACGAGTCCGCGCAGGTCGTTTCCGCCGACACCGGCCGGGGCGGAATCCGCGACCAGCAGCACCGGCCCGACCCTCTGGGCCTTGTCGACGAAGGTGCCCGCCGACGCGAGAACCGCTTGCGCGCGGGACTGTTCGAGTTCCTTCTCCGCCACCCGAAGTCGCTCCACCAGCGCCTCGACGCGGGCGGGCACCTCTTCCGAGGGCACCTTCAGCGACGACGACAGCCCGGCGAGCAGCGCCCGTTCCTTGGCCAGGTAGCGGTACGAGTCGAGCCCGACGTAGGCCTCGACGCGGCGCACGCCGGAGCCGACGGACTGCTCACCGAGCAGGGTGACGTTGCCGATCTGCGAGGAGCTGCCCACGTGGGTTCCACCACACAGCTCCATCGAGAACGGTCCGCCGATCTCGACGACCCGCACCTCGTCGCCGTAGTTCTCGCCGAACAACGCCATCGCGCCCATCGACTTCGCCTTGTCGAGGTCGGTGACGAACGTGTTCACGGAGTAGTCGGCGGCCACCGCTTCGTTCGCGACGACCTCGATGTCCTCCTTCTGCGCTTCCGTCAGCGCGCCCTGCCAGGAGAAGTCGAAACGCAGGTAGCCCGGCTTGTTCAGCGAGCCCGCCTGAACGGCGTTGGGGCCGAGCACCTGTCGCAGCGCGGCGTGCACCATGTGCGTGCCGGAGTGCCCCTGGGTGGCGCCCTTGCGCCACGCGGCGTCGACCTGCGCGAGCACGACGTCGCCCTCGGTGATCTGCCCCTCCTGCACGGTGACCTTGTGGACCCACAGCTTCTTGGCGATCTTCTGGACGTCGTTGACCTTCACCCGCAGCCCCGGACCGGTGAGGGTGCCGAGGTCGGCGATCTGGCCACCCGCCTCCGCGTACAGGGGGCTGCGGTCGAGGATGACCTCGACATCCTGGCCCACCGTCGCGACGGGGACGCGCTGCCCCTGCGAGATCAGGGCGAGAACGTGTGCCTCGGAGACCAATTCGTGAAATCCGGTGAACTCGGTGGGTCCGCGGTCGAGGAGTTCCTTGTAGACGGTCAGGTCGGCGTGCGCGTGCTTGCGGGCCTGGGCGTCGTCCTTCGCGCGCTGCCGCTGTTCGGCCATCAGCGTGCGGAAGCCTTCCTCGTCGACGGTCAGACCGGCCTCGGCCGCCATCTCCAGGGTCAGGTCGATCGGGAAGCCGTACGTGTCGTGCAGCGCGAACGCCTGTTCGCCGCCGATCGTCGACTTCCCGGACGCCTTCACCGATTCGGCGGCGCCTTCGAACAGCTTGGAACCGGATGTGAGGGTCTTGAGGAACGCGGTCTCCTCCCCCACGGCGACCGTCTCGATGCGGCCGAAGTCGGTGGCGAGGACGGGGTAGGACGGCGCCATCGTGTCGCGGACGACGGTGATGAACTCCCGCATGCTGGGCTTGTCTGCGCCGAGCAGCTTCGCGGAGCGGACGATGCGCCGCAGCAGGCGGCGCAGAACGTAGCCGCGGCCGTCGTTGCCGGGGTTCACGCCGTCGGCGATGAGCATCGCGGCGGTGCGCGCGTGGTCGGCGATCACCCGGAACCGCACGTCGTCGTCGTGGTCGACGCCGTACTTGCGGCCCGACAGTTCCTCGGCCTTCGCGATGACCGGGCGCACGAGATCCGTCTCGTACACGTTGTCGACGCCCTGGAGCAGGAAGGCGACGCGCTCGACGCCCATGCCGGTGTCGATGTTCTGCTTCGGCAGCGGTCCGAGGATTTCGAAGTTGTCCTTGCTGACGCCGAGACCGCGCTCGTTCTGCATGAACACGAGATTCCAGATCTCGATGTAGCGGTCCTCGTCGGCCTCCGGGCCGCCTTCCCGACCGAATTCGGGGCCGCGGTCGAAGTAGATCTCCGAGCACGGGCCGCAGGGGCCGGGGATGCCCATGGACCAGTAGTTGTCGGCCATGCCGCGGCGCTGGATCCGCGTCTCGGGGACGCCGACCTCGTCGCGCCAGATGTCGCGCGCCTCGTCGTCGTCGAGGTAGACCGTCACCCAGATCCGCTCGGGATCGAACCCGTAGCCGCCGTCGTCGACACCGGAGGTCAGCAGCGACCACGCGTGCTTGATCGCGTCGCGCTTGAAGTAGTCGCCGAAGGAGAAGTTGCCGGCCATCTGGAAGAACGTGTTGTGCCGTGTGGTGATGCCCACATTCTCGATGTCGAGGGTGCGCACGCACTTCTGGACACTGGTCGCCCTCGGGTACGGCGGAGTCTGCTGGCCGAGGAAGAACGGCACGAACTGCACCATTCCGGCGTTGACGAACAGCAGGTTCGGATCGTCGAGAATCAGCGAGGCGCTGGGTACCTCGGTGTGGGCCGCCTTGACGAAATGGTCGAGGAAGCGCCGGCGAATCTCGTGGGTCTGCACGTCAGTGATCCTTATTGTCTGTCTCGAGGGCAACTACGGTCGCCGGGTGGCTGGGCACACCCGGCGGTTCGGCAACATTCAGCTTAACCGGCCACCCTGACGGTTCGTGCCGCGGACGATGGCGCGCAGTTTGTCCACTCGCCCCGCGATGTCACGCTCGCCGCCGTGGGTGGTGGGCTGGTAGTAGTCGACGCCGACGAGCTCGTCGGGCGGATACTGCTGCGCCAGTACCCCGTCCGGGTGGTCGTGGGGATATCGGTAGCCGACGGCGTTGCCGAGCTTCGCCGCCCCCGCGTAGTGGCCGTCGCGCAGGTGCGGGGGGACGAGCCCGGCGTTTCCCGCCGCGACGTCCGCCATCGCGGCGCCGAGCGCGGCGATGACGGCCCCCGACTTCGGGGCTGTCGCGAGGTGGATGGTGGCCTGGGCGAGGGCGAGGCGGGCCTCCGGCATCCCGATCAGCTGCACCGCCTGCGCGGCGGCCGTCGCGGTCTGCAGCGCGGTCGGGTCGGCCATCCCGATGTCCTCGCTGGCGTGGACGACCAGCCGCCGCGCGATGAAGCGGGGATCCTCGCCCGCGGTCAGCATCCGCGCCAGATAGTGCAGGGCGGCGTCGACGTCCGAACCGCGGATCGATTTGATGAAGGCACTGATCACGTCGTAGTGCTGGTCGCCGTCGCGGTCGTAGCGGACGGCGGCCTTGTCGACGCTCGCCTCCACCGTCGCGAGGTCCAGCAGCACGGGACGGTCCGCGTCACCGGCCTGGTCGAGCGCCGCGCCCGCCGCCGCCTCGAGCGCGGTGAGCGCGCGCCGGGCGTCGCCGGCCGCGAGGCGGACCAGGTGGTCCATCGCGTCGCCGGCGATCTCGATGTCCCCGCCGAGACCCCGTTCGTCGGTGCGCGCCCGCTCGAGGAGGTTCTCGATGTCGTCCGCCGTCAGCGACTGCAGTTGCAGGACCAGTGAGCGGGACAGCAGCGGGGACACCACGGAGAACGACGGATTCTCCGTGGTGGCGGCCACGAGCAGCACGATCCGGTTCTCCACCGCCGCCAGCAGTGCGTCCTGCTGGGTCTTGGAGAAGCGGTGCACCTCGTCGATGAACAGCACCGTCTGCTCGCCCGCGAGGAGTCGACGGCGGGCGAGTTCGATGACGCCACGCACTTCTTTCACGCCGGCGGACAGCGCGGACAGTGCCTCGAAGCGGCGGCCGGTGGCACCGGAGATCAGCGACGCCAGCGTGGTCTTGCCGGTGCCGGGCGGACCGTACAGCAGCACGGACGCCGCCCCCGACCCCTCCACGAGGCGCCGCAGCGGCGCACCGGGGCCGAGGAGATGCTGCTGCCCGACCACCTCGCCGAGTGTGCGGGGACGCATGCGCACGGCCAGCGGTGCGCGGTGGTCGACCGGCACCGGACCGGGAACCGGGCGCGGAGCCGCCGCCTCGTCGGGCTGCACCGCCTCGTCCGACTGCACCGTCTCGAACAGGCCCACCGACTCGTCCTCGCCGACATCCGAACCGAAAAGATCGCTCACAAGTTCGACGCTACTGGAACGCGCACCGTCCGACCCAGTCCGGCCGGACCACGGGTCAGCCGACGGACAGTCCCCGGATCTTGTCGGCGATGACGCGGGCGTCGTGGGCGACCACCGTGTTCCCCGCGTGATCCGCCGAACGGGCCAGCTTGTCCCAGCGCTGGGTCAGCGCCTCGGACCGCGGCACCGACAGGTGATGCTCGCGGACCGCGGCGATCCGCGTGTGGTTGTCGGGCAGGAACAGGTAGGTGCTGAGCCACACCCAGATCAGTTGCGCCTCGACCATGCGGGCGGCGAGCACGTTGTCGTCGGCGAGCGCGGGCCACATCCCCACGACCTCCGCACGCCAGGCCTCGATCATCGCCTGGGTGCGGTCCTCGGACAGTTCGATGCTGCACAGGCAGCCCGGGAACGAGACCAGCGCGTACGCGATGTCGAGCATCGCGTCGCGGAACCCGCCCCACTCGTAGTCGAGGAACCGGACGCCCTCGTCGTTGACGATGATGTTGTCCGGGCACAGGTCGGACGGGCTGAACGCCCGGAACCGGCCGCTCTCGAACAGCTTCGCGGCCCGCGCCACCTGCTCGGTCAGTTCCGGCGAGACGTCGACGCGGAGGATGTCGGACAGCAGGCCGGGCACGGCGGGCACCGCACGCTCCACCTGCTCGGCCACGGTGTCGTCGCAGTGCGCCACCTCGGCGCGGCGCAACAGTGCGGTGAAGTCTTCTTCGCGGCCCACGGTGGCCGCGTGCATGCGGCCGAGCGCCTGGGCCATGGCCATCAGGGTGTTGGTGACAGTGTCGGAGTCGGAGTGCTCGAGCAGCGCGCTGATCGGGGTGGCGTCCCCGAGGTCGCTGAGCACGAGGAGCCGGGCTTCGAGGTCGGATGCGAGGAGTTCGGCTCCGGGGCGGCTGTCCGTCGCCAGCGCCGTGGCGAACTGGTACGAGACGGCCTCGCGGAGGAAGGCGCTGCGGCTGTCGCCGGACAGGTCGTCGGGATCGACGGCCCGCGCGCCGGACACACCGGACTCCTCGCGGACCTGCTTGATCACCAACGTCCGGGGGAGGGAGAACGGATTCTCCGCCACCCGCACACGGAGCACGATGGTGCGGCCACTACCGCCGAGATCCACGGGATCCACCAGTGTCACGGGTGCCCCTGTGCGACGGGTGAGCAGCTTCTCGGCTGCGGCAACTACCTCTGAAACGGGGTCTGCCAGTATTGCAGTCATCGCGGACCAACTTACCTGCTAGTGACACGGATCATCGAGTCCTCCTCCGGAAGCCCCGATGAATTTCAGCATTTCGGCTGATCGGGTGCGAGTACTTCCATCGGCGCCACGTCAACCGACACCGCAATGGTGCTGTTTCGTGCCTCTGTGTATATGACACCGCGCAGCGGCGGCACGTCGGCGTAGTCCCGGCCCCACGCGACCACGGTGTATCGCTCGTCGACGAGCTGGTCGTTGGTGGGGTCGAAGGCCAGCCACCGGTCCCCCGGCATCCAGACCGCGGCCCAGGCGTGCGTCGCGTCGACGCCGATCATCCGTTCCTTGCCGGGCGGCGGCTGCGTCGCCAGGTACCCGGACACGTATCGGGCCGCGAGTCCGCGCGAGCGCAGGCAGGCGATGGCGAGCCGGGCGAAGTCCTGGCACACCCCCGACCGCTTCTCCAGCACCTCCGCGACCCGCGTCGACACCGACGTCGACCCCGACTTGTACTCGAAGTCGCGGTGGATGCGGGTCGTGAGATCGACCACCGCGTCCACGAGGGGCCGTTCCGGCGGAAAGCTCGGCGCCGCGTACTCGCGGACCGTGTCGCCGATCTCGGGGGGCTCGAGGTCGAGCACGAACTCCTGCGCCATCGCGCCCTCGGTGCCCACGGGCCGGGACAGCTCCCACGGCGCGTTCGCCGGTGCGGCGGCGAGCCTCGCCTTGTCCGGTCCGTAGACCTCGATCTCGGATTCGGCCGCCACCACCAGTTCCTCGTGCGGTGTGCTCACCTGGAAGTACAGGTCCCGGTTGCCGTATACGTCCGACCCGGTGGAGCGGTCTGCGGGCGGCGGCGTGATGTCGACGACGGAGCCGACGCAGCGCTGCTCGTCGGTATCGCGCGGCAGGAGGTAACCCCGGCCGTACGACGAGGTCACCGGCCCCGAGTAGGTGTACGTCGTGCGGTGGGTGATCCTGTATCGGCGCAGAACCCGCCGTTCCGCTGCCGGGCCTGCCTGGGGCGTCGCGTCCGTCATGCGGGAACTCCGCCCGGGGAGGTGCTCCACGAGGTGCCGCTGCCCCACAGCGGCTGGGTGCCGCCGGGCAGCGACAACTGACCCTTCAGCATCACGTCGGACAGTTCGCTCAGCAGTGCGCGCATCGTGGTCGTCAGCTCACCCAGCTCCTTCCGGGACCCGTTCGCATCGACCGATTCGAGTCGCACGGGGTCGACCCGCCGCACGGTGTTGACCATGTCCTCGGCGAGCCGCTCCGCGCGGGACGCACCCGAGGCGTCCGGCAGTGCGGCCAGATTCGTGCGCAACGCCTCCAGTTGGAACGCCAGCGACCGCGGGTTCTTCACGTCGAACAGCAACAACTCGGCCACGGCCGCCGGGCGGATACCGCGGTTGCGGCGGCGGTAGACCACGGAACTCTCGGTGGCGACGAGAAGCGATTCGATCACCGCCCGTTCGGTCGCGGCATCCGTCTTCCGCCCGAGGGTCGAGTCCACCAGTGCGATCAGGGTGGCTGCCCGTTCGATCCGTTTGCCGATGTCCATGACGTGCCAGCCGGTGTCGCGGACCAGCGACTCCGCGGCGACCCCGGACAGCGCGAGCATGCCGCCGAGCACCGCGGACTGCGCCTCGAACAGTGCGGACCCGTCGTCGACCGTGTCGGCGTTGACCTGTCCGAGCGCGCGTTCGACGGAGCTGAGCACGGCCCAGATGTCGTTCGACAGTTGCCCGCGCACGGCTCGCGCGGCCTGTTCGACGCCGCGCACCGCGTGGGCGAGCGAGCCGTCCCGGTCGGGGTCCGCCGTCAGCGAGCGGAACTCGGAACGCACCCGCCGCTGGTCGGTGACCGGATCGGAGTCCGAGTCGGCCCCGAGATCGAGCCCCTCCGGGTGGTGCCCGGCGTCGGCGACCCGCAGGACCGTGTTCAGCAGGATCGGGAGGCTTCCGCCGCCCGCCAGCCACGGTCGCAGCCGGTAGTCGCGGTACTTCTCCCCCACGGCGATCATCAGCCTGGCCGCACCCTCGGCGCGTTCGGCGAACCGGCCCATCCAGAACAGTTCGGTCAGTGCGCGCGGCGACGTCATCAGGTCGGACGTCGTCGCCGCATACGTGGGCAGGGTCTCCCCGTCCCGCTCGGCGCCGTCGCCCGGATCGGTGGACGCGGTGCGCTGCGCCAGCCGGATCCAGACGTCCTTCGCCCCGGCGTGGCGGCGGTCCCCGCGCTCGGCCCCGGGAACGAGGGACGTGCCGAGACCGCCGGCCATCGGGGTGAATCCCACCTGCTGCGCGACGCTGAACAACCGCATCCCGACCGGTGCGAGCACGACGTCCCCGGATCCGTCGGCGGCAGGCGCGTACGAGGGGTCCGGGACGATCTGCCCCACCCACCGCTCGGGTTCGGCCCGCACCCGGTCCAGCAGGGTGTCCCGGTCGGAGTCACCGAGGTCGGCGGGCACGATCGGCGAGCCTCCGTGCACCGCGCGCAGCACCATCGACGAGGCGTTCGCGAGGATGTGCGACAGCTCCGACCGGTCGCCGCCCCAGAAACTCGGAACCGACGGCAGCAGCAGCTCCTCGTCGAGCAGCCGTCGGCACAGGTCCGGAAGCAACCGGGTGAGGGCGGGGTTCTCGAGGATTCCGCTGCCGAGGGTGTTGACGACGGTCACCGCGCCCCGCCGCAGCACCTCGACGAGACCGACCACCCCGGATCGGGAGCCGGGGCGCAGGTCGAGGGGGTCGGCGAGGTCGGCGTCCACCCGCCGGACGATGACGTCGACGCGTTCCAGACTGCCGAGGGACCGCATCCACACATGGCCGTCGCGGACCACCAGGTCGGCACTCTCCACGAGCGGGAAGCCGAGGACCGTCGCGAGATACGCCTGATCGAATGCGGCCTCGGACCGGGTGCGGGGGCTGAGGACGACGACGAGCGGGTCCTCGGTGCCCGCGGGGGCGGCGTCGATCGCCGCGAGCCGCATCGACTGGGCGAACGAGGACAGCGGGCGCGGTCCGACCGTCTCGTAGATGCCGGGCATCGCCCGTGCGATGACGCGGCGGTCCGCCATCGCGTAGCCCGCGCCTGCCGGGGACTGCGTGTGGTCGCGCAGCGCGTGGAACGTGCCGTCCGCCCCGCGGCCGACGTCGAGTCCGTGCAGGAACAGCTGGTGGCGGCCCGGCACCGTGATGCCGTGCGCCGCACGGACGTAGCCCGGGTGCCCGAACACCGTGCGGGCGGGCACGGCGCCGCTCCGGACGAGCGTCATCGGCCCGTACAGGTCCGCGAGTACCGCGTCGAGGAGCCTGGAGCGCTGCACGAAGCCCGCCGCCAGCTGCTCCCATTCGTCGGCCGCGACGATCAGCGGGACCGCGTCGATCTCCCACCGCGGCGGTGCGGTCGGGGCGTCCGAACCGTCGAGGGGGTTGTAGGTGATCCCGTGGTTGTCGACGAGGAGCCGGATGCGGGACTGCAGGCGGCGGACGGAGTCGGGCCCGCCGTCCGTGAAGTCCTGGGCCAATTCCGCCCACGGTTCCCGGAGGCCGCCGTCGTCGCCGAACAGTTCGTCGTAGCCCGCGCCGTCGTGCGGCGAGACGCTCATCAGGCCCGCCGCCGCTGCGCCACGGAGCGGTCTCTCCGTGCCTGCTCGAGCAGCCGGCGGGGATCGCCGCCGCTGCGCAGTCGCAGTGCCAGGACGAGGACGCCGGCGACGACGATGCCCACCATGTTGACCCCGAGTTGCAGCGCCGCCAGGGCCGCGACGCGCCATTCGCCCACGGTGACGGCGACGACGGCGAATCCGGCAGCGGGAACGGTGGTGACCGAGATGAAGACGCCGACGAGTGCCGCCGACTTCGAGGACACGAGCGCGAGCATGCCCGCCGCGCCGGCGAGCAGCGCGACGATCAACGACAGCGGTCCGACGCGGTAGATGAAGTCGACCTGGTCGAGGGACTCGATGCTCTCGAACTCCATCCACCCGATTCGCTCCATCGCCAGCGTCGCGAGCAGTGTCGCCGCCATCGCGAACGGGAAACCGAACAGCAGGGCGGTCAGCGACCGCCGGGCCAGCCCGAGCTTGCGCCGCATCAGGGCGACGGCGAGCGCGGCGAGCGGGCCGAACTCCGGTCCCACCACCATGGCCCCGACGACGGTGATCGGCGAGTCGGTCACCACACCCACCGCGGCCAGCAGGCAGGCGATGGTGAGGAACGCGAGGAACGTGACGTTGAGCGTCGACTCCTCACGCGTCCGGCTGACCAATTCCTCCCACACGACGCTGTCCGCGGGATCGCCCGGGGCCGCCTTCTCCGCTTCGCGCGCGGACTTCGACAGCACCGTGTCGACGGGCTCCACCGTGATCGCGCCGGTGCGATCGATTCCCAGGGCCTCGAGCGCGTCGATCACGTCGTTGGCCGCCTCACGGGCGACGTCGGTCTGGATCGCGTCGCCGGCGGGGTCGATCGCCGCCTGGCGCAGCACCACCACGTGGGTGGCGCCGGGTTCCGCGGCGAGCACACCGAGGACGTCCTCGGTGCGCTCGGCCGGACAGATCACTCGCAGGTGCAACATCGTGTCCCCCGGCTGTTCCGCGTCGTCCGATCGTCCGAGCCCGCCAGCGACACGCGCCGGCGGACCCGCCTACTTCTCGGCGTGAGCGTCGGGCTTCGCCGCCACGGCGTCACCCTTCGGCTCCGGCTTGGCGTCGACACCCGATTCCTTGCGCTGCTGCGCGGTGATCGGCGCCGGCGCACTGGTCAGCGGATCGACACCGCCACCCGACTTCGGGAACGCGATGACCTCGCGGATCGAATCGACCCCGGCCAGCAGGGCGGTGATCCGGTCCCAGCCGAACGCGATGCCGCCGTGCGGCGGCGCCCCGAACGCGAACGCGTCGAGGAGGAACCCGAACTTCTCCTCGGCCTCCTCGTGGGAGATTCCCATCACCTTGAACACTCGCTCCTGAATGTCCTTGCGGTGGATACGAATACTGCCGCCGCCGATCTCGTTGCCGTTGCAGACGATGTCGTAGGCGTACGCGAGCGCGGAACCCGGGTCGGTGTCGAACGTGTCGATCGACTCCGGCTTCGGCGAGGTGAACGCGTGGTGCACCGCCGTCCAGGCGCTGTACCCGAGCGCCACGTCACCGCTCGCGGTGGCGTCCGCGGTCGGCTCGAACAGCGGTGCGTCGACGACCCACACGAACGCCCACGCGGCCGGGTCGATGAGGTTCTGCTTGCGGGCGATCTCACCGCGGGCGGCGCCGAGCAGCGCGCGGGAGGACTTGGTCGCACCGGCGGCGAAGAAGATGCAGTCGCCGGGCTTGGCGCCGACGTGCGCTGCCAGGCCCTCACGTTCGGCGTCGGTGAGGTTCTTGGCCACCGGTCCGCCGAGGCTGCCGTCCTCGCCGACGAGCACGTACGCCAGGCCCTTCGACCCGCGCTGCTTCGCCCACTCCTGCCAGGCGTCGAGTTGCTTCCGCGGCTGGCTCGCACCACCGGGCATGACCACCGCACCGACGTATTCCTGCTGGAAGACACGGAACGTGGTGTCCTTGAAGAACTCGGCGCACTCGACCAGTTCGACACCGAACCGCAGGTCCGGCTTGTCGGAACCGTAGCGGCGCATCGCCTCGGCGTACGTCATCCGCGCGATCGGCGTCTTGATCTCGTGCCCGACCAGCTTCCACAGCGACGTCAGCACCTCCTCCGCGAGGAGGATGACGTCGTCCTGGTTGACGAAGCTCATCTCGATGTCGAGCTGCGTGAACTCGGGCTGACGGTCCGCGCGGAAATCCTCGTCGCGGTAGCAGCGCGCGATCTGGTAGTAGCGTTCGATGCCACCGACCATGAGCAGCTGCTTGAACAGCTGCGGGCTCTGCGGCAGCGCGTAGAAGCTGCCCGGCTGCAGTCGTGCGGGAACCAGGAAGTCGCGGGCGCCCTCCGGCGTCGACCGCGTCAACGTGGGCGTCTCGACCTCGACGAACTCGTGGTGCGCGAGCACGGCGCGGGCCGCGGCGTTGACCTTGGACCGCAACCGGATGGCGTGACCGGGGCCCTCACGGCGCAGGTCCAGGTAGCGGTACTTCAGGCGCGCTTCCTCGCCGGCCTGGTCGTCGAGCTGGAACGGCAGCGGCGCGCTCTCGTTGAGGACCTCGAGCTCGGTGACGTTGACCTCGATCGCCCCGGTGGGGATCTCGAAGTTCTGGTTGCCCTCGGGACGGACCTCGACCACACCGGTGACCTTGACGCAGTACTCGGCGCGCAGACGGTGGGCCTGCTCGGCGGCGGCACCCTCACGGAACACCACCTGGGACACGCCCGACGCGTCACGTAGATCGATGAAGATCACCCCGCCGTGATCACGACGCCTGGCAACCCAACCGGTGAGGGTTACGGTCTGCTGGGCCTGCTCGGCTCGCAATGAACCGGCGAGATGTGTGCGCAGCACGGGATTCCTTTCGAAACATGGGGCAAGCTACTTCGTTGGCTGAGATCCTACGGAGACACCGTGCGTGAGCGGAAACGCATACCCGCTTCACGTGGGAGGCTCGATCGGCACGCACCGGAAAACTGAAGAGAAAGCGAAGACACATGACCTTCAACGAGGGCGCCCGAATGGACTCCGGCCGGGTGTCGACCGGAGGTGGGGGCGGCGGTGGCCTCGGCGGCAAGTTCGCGATGGGTGGCGGCGCGGGCGGTCTGATCGTGCTGGTTCTGGCGCTGCTCCTCGGCGGCGATCCCGGTTCGCTGCTCGGCGGTCTCAGCGGCACCACCGACTCCGGCCAGAATTCCGGCGCGGGCCTCGCGGGGTGCGAGACCGGTGCGGACGCCAACCGCGACGTGAACTGCCGGGTGGTGTTCACCGCGGGCAGTCTCGACTCCGTGTGGGGACAGGAACTCGCGCAACAGACCGGCACCGCGTACGTGCCGCCGGAGGTCGTGCTGTTCTCCGGGTCCGTCAGCACCGGCTGCGGCAACGCGACCAGCGAGGTCGGGCCGTTCTACTGCCCGGCCGACTCGACGGCGTACTTCGACACCAGCTTCTTCCAGCTCCTCGTCGACCGCTTCGGCTCCAGCGGCGGCCCGCTCGCGCAGGAGTACGTCGTGGCGCACGAGTTCGGTCACCACATCCAGAACCAGCTCGGCGACATCGGAAGGGCGCAGGCCGACCCGCGGGGCGCCGACTCGGCGGCGGTGCGGACCGAACTGCAGGCCGACTGCTATGCGGGCGTGTGGGCCCACTACGCCGACACCCTCCCCGGTCCCGACGGCGGGCCGCCGTTCCTGAACACCCTCACCGACACCGACATCGACGACGCCCTGTCCGCCGCCTCGTCGGTCGGCGACGACCGCATCCAGCAGTCGGCGGGCGCCCGGGTGAATCCGGAGGGCTGGACACACGGCTCCTCGCAGCAGCGCCAGAAATGGTTCGCCACCGGATACCGGACCGGCCAGGTGCAGGCCTGTGACACCTACTCGGCACGCGATCTGAACAACCCGCCCGCGCTCCGCTGACCAACATCCACCGACAGACTTTTTTGTCTTGACAGAATTTATTGTCGGTGCGAGAGTTGACGCATGTTGGACATAGCAGTGATCGATCAAGCGGCCGCCGCCGAGATCTCCCTGGACCCGGTCCGGGCGCGGTTGCTGGCAGCGCTCGCCGAACCCGGTTCGGCGAGTTCCGTCGCCGCGCAGGTGGGATTGACACGTCAGAAGGCCAACTACCACCTGCGGGCGCTCGAGGAACACGGCCTCGTCGAACTCGTCGAGGAACGCAGGAAGGGCAATGTCACCGAACGCCTGTTCCAGGCCACCGCGGCGTCGTACGTCATCTCCCCCGCCGCGTTCGCCGCCCTCGCGCCCGATCCCGACCGGGCACCGGACCAACTGTCGGCCCGCTGGCTGGTGTCACTGGCTGCGCGACTGGTCCGTGAGGTCGGCGAGTTGATCGCCGGCGCCACCGCGGCACGTCAGCCGTTGGCCACCTACGCGATCGACAGCGAGATCCGGTTCGCCTCGGCGACCGACCGCTCCGCGTTCGCCGACGAACTCGGCGAGACCGTCAAGAACCTGGTGTCCCGCTACCACGACGAGAACGCCCCGAACGGGCGCAGGCACCGCCTCGTCGTCGCACTCCATCCGAGCCTGAAAACACCTTCCGCGCAAGCGAAGTCATCCGACAACCGTCACGAGGAGAGCTAGCCATGTCGAAGAATTTCGAGATCCGCCGCGAAGTCGTCCTGAACGCCACCCCCGAGGACGTGTTCGCCGCCGTCACCACCGGCACCGGCGGCTGGATGTTCCCCACCGACCTCGATCCCGGGGTCGGCAGCGAGGGGCCGGCCGACCCCGCAGTCGTCGCGTGGGAGCCACCGCAGAAGTTCGCGGTCCGCCAGGAGGGTCCCGACGGCTGGTTCAACGCCCTCGAGTACCTCATCGAGGCGCGCGACGGCGGCACAGCGGCGCTGCGCTACGTGCACAGCGGCATCTTCACCGACGACTGGGATGCCCAGTACGACGGCGCCGACAAGCACACCACGTTCTACCTGCACAGTCTCGGCCAGTACGTCCGGTACTTCGCGGGCCGCGCGGCCACCTACATCGCGACCGGCGGCCCGGCGGCGTCCGCCGATCCCGGCGCCATGACCACGCTCCGCGGCGCGCTCGGCCTGTCCGACACGTCGACCGCCGGCGACACCGTCACCGTCGACGTCCCCGGATTCGGCACGGTGGACGGCGTCGTCGACTACCTGACGCCGCACTTCATCGGCATCCGGACCGGCGACGCGCTGTACCGGTTCTACGGCCGCAACGCATTCGGCGGAACGGTCGACGCGGCGCACCACCTGTTCGCCGCGGGCGCCGACCAGGAGAAGTCGCAGGACGCGTGGAAGTCCTGGCTCGACGACGTGTTCGCCTGACTCGCCGTGTGCCCCCGGTGTCGAAGTTGCACCGACGCAATGTCCCGTCGAACAGGAGAATTCCATGTCGTTCACGGACGAAGAAATCGCCTACCTGCGGTCGCAGCCGATCGCCCGGGTCGCCACCGTGGGCGCCGACGGACAACCCGACGTGGTTCCGCTGGCATTCGAGTTCGACGGAACGGACTTCTGGGTAGGCGGGACCGGACCGTCCGTCGCCGGTACCCGTAAGTTCCGGAACATCCGGTCAGGCAACAACAAGGTGTCGCTGGTCGTCGACGATCTGGTGTCGTTCGAACCGTTCGTCGCTCGATCCATCCGGGTCTACGGCACAGCCGATCAGCCGGTGGAACGGGATGGAATGGTCGGGCCCGGCATCTATGTGCGCATCGCTCCGGCCATTTCGTGGAGTTGGAACATGGCGGGAGAACCCGCAGGCGCCGAATGGTACGAACCGAGGCGGACCGTCCACCTCAGAAGAGGGTGAGTGCCGGTCCGGGCCGTCCGGCCCCGACCAGTTCACCGCGGTCCGGCTCGGTCTGCCCGGCGTCCCGATGTTTCGCACCGCCGCCGAGGCCGTACCGGTCGACGAGGGGGTCGACTCGCTCCTTCAGCCACGACTTGTATTCGGGCGGAACGTAGGCCGCCCGCCCGTACAACTGCCGGTACTGGCGGACGAGGGCGGGATGCTCCGTCGACAACCAGTTCATGAACCAGCCCTTGGTGCTGCCGCGCAGATGCATCGGAAAGACGGTCACGCCCGAGGCACCGGCATCGGCGATTGATTCGAGCAGGCCGTCGAGGTGCCGCACCGAATCGGTGAGGAACGGAATCACGGGAGCCACCATCACATTGCACGGCAGCCCGGCGTCGGTGATCGCCCGGATCAGATCGAGACGTGCCTTCGGGGTGGGTGTTCCCGGCTCGATCGACTTCTGGAGGTCGGGATCGTGGATCGCCAGCGAGACGCCGATGCTCACCGGCACCTGCCGGGCGGCCAGAGTCAGGAGCGGGAGGTCGCGCCGCAGCAGCGTCCCCTTGGTCAGAATCGAGAACGGGGTCGCGGATTCGGCGAGCGCGCGAATGATGCCGGGCATCAGGCGGTACCGGCCCTCGGCGCGCTGATACGGATCGGTGTTGGTGCCGAGCGCCACGTGTTCACGCTTCCACGACCTTCGCCCCAACTCCTTGCGCAGCACCGCCGCGACGTTGGTCTTCACCACGATCTGGCTGTCGAAGTCGCCGCCCGCATCGAGGTCGAGGTATTCGTGGGTGGGCCGGGCGAAACAGTAGCGGCACGCGTGCGAGCACCCGCGAAAGGCGTTGACGGTGAACCGGAATGGCAGTTGCGACTCCTCGGGCATCTTGTTCAGCGCGCTCTTGCAGAGCACTTCGTGGAAGGTGATGCCGTCGAACTCGGGTGTCTGCACGCTTCGCACGAGTCCGGCGCGTTCCAGCCCTGGCAATGCACCGTCGTCGGCGTCGACCGCTTGCCCATCCCACCTCATGAGTACATGCGAACATTTGTTCTAACCGGTGTCAAGGCTTCACGCCGGGTGGACGTGAGATCGTCGCCGTCGACCGCGCTGGTGAGCGCCGGATCGGGGATTGCGACAATGTCGCTCATGTCGAACAGAAACAACGTCTCGTCCGGTTCCGAGTGGGAAGGCAAGATCGGCTATTCCCGCGCCGTGCGCATCGGTCAGCTCGTGTCCGTGTCGGGTACCACCGCGTCGGGTCCCGACGGCCCCGTCGGCGGCGACGATCTCGCCGAGCAGACCCGCGAGGCGCTGCGCCGAATCGAGGCAGCGCTCGCGGAGGCCGGCGCGAGCACGACCGATGTGATCCGCACCCGCATGTACCTCACCGACATGAGCCGGTGGGAAGAAGCCGGCATCGCGCACGGCGAGGTCTTCGGCGAGATCCGCCCCGCCACGACGATCCTCGAGGTCAGCGCGCTGATCGCTCCCGGCCTGCTCATCGAGATCGAGGCCGACGCCGTCATCGGCGACTGACCGCCCCGGGGAGGCGGCACCGCACCGACGAGTGCCACGTCCGCCTCCCCACCTACCGGTAGTCCACCGGAAGTACCCACTCGGCGACGAGATTGGGTGAACAATTGTCGCAGTGAGCCCCCTGGGACGAATCGGTCGAGCGCTCCTCGCGTTCGCGCTGGTCGTTGTCATCGGCACGGCCGGATACATCGTCCTCGGCTTCGGACTCCTGGACGCGCTCTATCAGACGGTCACCACGATCACGACCGTCGGATTCCGCGAAGTACATCCCCTCAGCCGCGTCGGAGAAATATTCACGATCACCCTCATCCTCGCGGGGGTGGGCACCGCGCTGTACATGTTCGGCGTCCTCCTCGAGGCTCTCATCGAGGGCCACCTGCGCCACCACATGGAGAGACGGCGAATGGATCGACGCATCAGCCGGATGACCGGCCACATCATCATCTGCGGATGGGGCCGGGTGGGTACCGCGAGCGCGCAATACCTCACCTCGCTCGGCCGCGAGATCGTCGTCATCGACCGCGAACCGGACAGACTCCGAGACATCCAGCACCCCACCGTCATCGGAGACGTCACCGACGACCGGACCCTCGAAGCCGCCGGGATCGCGCATGCACACGCTTTGATCTCCGCGCTCGACACCGACGCCGACAACGTGTACGTCACGCTGTCGAGCCGGGCACTGCGCCCGGACCTCATCATCATCGCCCGCGCCCGGAACGAAGGGTCGATGTCCAAACTCGTGCGCGCCGGCGCCAACCGGGTGGTCAACCCGCAATTGATCGGCGGCCGCAGAATGGGTTCCTTTGCGCTGCAACCCCACGTGGCCGAATTCTTCGACGTGGTGATGCACGACGAGACCCTCGACTACCGCATGGAAGAGATCACCGTCGGTTCCACATCACCGTGGGTGGGATACACGCTCGAGCAGATGGGACTTCACGCAAGCGGCGCACTGCTGCTTGCGATTCGCACCGTCTCCGGTCAGTTCGTCGCCAATCCGGCGCCCACTATCCAACTCGAACCCGCAATGATCCTCATCGCTCTCGGAACGCCCGACGAACTCGATGCGGCACGCCAGCACGTCAACCCGTAACGGGTAGGCCCTGCCGGTGACGTCCTCCCCCTTGACAGTGCCCGCCCACGATCCCTATTCTCGAATTCGATTCGAGTTTCAGTATGGCCAGAGTTTTGCTGCAGCCCCCGTTCCACCCATCACCCACCGTCGATCACCCCATGACCGCCGGCCCCGGCTACGGCGGGTCACTCTTCGAGGAAAATATGTTCAGCAACGAGTTCACTCAGACGTTCGGAATCGAACACCCCATCGTGTGCGGCGGCATGACCGCCGTCGGCACCGCCGACCTCATCAGTGCGGTCGCCAACGCCGGCGCACTCGGATTCCTCACCGCCCTCACCCAACCCACGCCCGAGGCCCTGATCAAGGAGATCGCCCGCTGCCGCGATCTCACCGACAAACCGTTCGGCGTCAACCTCACCATTCTGCCCACCATCCAACCGGTCCCCTACGACGAATACCGCGACGCCATCGTCGACAGCGGCATCACCATCGTCGAAACCGCCGGCGGCAACCCGGCCCCGCACCTGCCCACGTTCAAGGCCGCCTGCGTGAAGGTGATCCACAAGGCGGTCTCGGTCCGGCACGCCGTCAAGGCCGAGCAACTCGGCGTCGACGCGATCAGCATCGACGGCTTCGAATGCGCCGGACACCCCGGCGAAGACGACGTGCCCGGCCTCGTGCTGATCCCCGCGGCAGCCCGCGCCCTGACGATCCCGATCATCGCCAGCGGCGGAATCGCTAGCGGCGCCGGACTCGTCGCCGCCCTCGCCCTCGGCGCCTCCGCCGTCAACATGGGCACCCGGTTCATGGCCACCACCGAGGCGCCGATCCACGACAACGTCAAGCAACAGATCGTGCAGAACACCGAACGCGACACGCGAATCGTGTTCCGCGAGTTCCACAACTCCGCACGCGTCGCCCGCAACTCGGTCTCCGAAGAGATCGTCGACCTGTCCCGGCGCCCGGGTGCCAGCTTCGACGACATCGCCCACCTCGCCAGCGGTGCTCGCGGTCGCGATCGGGTATACGGCGCCGGCGACGTCGAGGACGGACTGTGGTGGGCCGGCCAGGCCCAGGGGCTGATCCACGAGGTCGCCGGTTGCGCCGACATCGTCGACACCATCCTCGGCGAGGCACGACACATCATCAGCGCGCGGTTGCCTGCACAGCTCGCTCAGACCACAGCGTGACCCGGCGCCGTCGGCTGCTACGGTCACGAATCGTGTCCGACTTCATGCACGCACTGGAAAGCTGACGACCATGGACAGCGCGCCGCGAGTGACCCAGCAGGCTCCGTCGTCACCCGGTCGGTCGCAACGCCGCGGAGTGGAGCGCAGGCGGGCCATTCTCGACGCAGCCGAGGCGATCCTGTGCGAGCAGGGCTACGCGGCGGCAACCCTCAAAGCTATGGGTGAGCGAGCGGGGATTCCGACGGCGTCGATGTACCACTACTTTCCCGACCGTCACGAGGTCGAGATCGAACTGCTGACGAACCACCTGCGTGAGTTCGACAAGCAGGTGAGTGCGGCACTGGAGACCGCCCGGATCCGAGCGCTCCCCGAGGCCGTGGACGCGATCATCGACCCCGAGCTGACGTATTTCAGGCAGCATCCCGCCTGCGCCGAGTTGTGGTTCGCCGGTCGGAACGAATCCGTGACCGAGCTGGTGCACGCGTTCGACGACGAGAGAGCGCAAGCACTCTGGCGCCTATTGATAGACCGGGGACTCCTGCGCCCCGACACTCCTCTGCTCGTCCTGCAGCTGGCGTTCGAAGCCGGCAACCGGCTCTTCGACGTGGCGTTCCGGCGTGCACCGGGCGGAGACGACGACACGATCACCGAAGCGCGAAGGCTCGTCACCGCCTACCTCGAGACCTACGCTTCCGAGGCGTGACGGCATCAGTCGCCGAAGTAGCCGGTCTCAGGGTTGATCTGCTCGAGAAAGTCGCGGATCGACTCGCGACGCTGTCGGCCGACTGTCACCTGCAGGCTCGTCGTGATCCCCGGTACGCATGAACGCATCTTCACATGCGTCGGCCCTGCGGGATCGGAGCCTTCCGATGCCCGACATCGCTCGCGACCGGCGTCTCACCACCCACGGCCGGCCGGAGAAAGCTAGCGCGCCACCCGACGCAAGGGAGGTCACGACAGTTCGGGCTGAGCCGTTGTACCCACAGCCCAATAGAAACAACGAATCTGTGGGCTGGTGGTCCATTGGAATGCTGGTGGCAGACCAATAACGTCCAGTGTGACCGGGATTACATTTAGTAGAGGAGTCCAAGTGGAACAGATTGCCCACTTCACCACCTTGGCCCGACGAATCGCAGAACTGCTGCCCGAACCACCATCACCGGATGATCCCTTCGGTTATCTCGCATGGGAAGAACTCGTGCTCACGGCGGCGGGGCGCCTCGGCCTACAGGCCCGCCTCCACCTTCGCACCCTCTCCTGTCAGCGAGCCGGCACACCGGACTCCCACCGCGTCACTTGGCAGGATCTGATCCGCCTCGCCTCGCTGGTCGAGTTCGGAGCAACACCGGCCGCGGCTCAGCAACTACTCGACGACATCGTGCACCGCATCACTGCATCAGAACCGATGGGTGTTGCCGTTCGCGCCGACCACGGTTATATGAGATCGGCAGGGCTCTCACTCCGTACCCATTGCCACCCACGTGTGACGGATTCGGGCACGGCGACGCGGCCGCACTGTCGCGAAGATCTTCGTTCCGCTCCGGCGGTACGCTCGTGGAGCTAGCTCTAGGGGTGAGAACTCGGAGAATGACAAGACTCGACAACGACGGCGCCTCGTCCGACACCGATCAGCGGTCCGCAGTTCGAACACTCGTGGCCACCGTCTACGCCGCAACGAACGCCCGCAGCGTCGACATCGCAGAAGAAATGATCACGCGCACGATCTCCGAGATCGACGAAGTCACCACCGACCTCCACCTCGTACAACTTCTCACCGCGTGCGCGGAGGCCGCAACGTCACTGAGCCTGGCGATGCTCGAACCCGACCGCGACACCGAGCCGATGCCGATCGCAATGTCCGAGTACGCCCGCGTACTCGCTCAACGTGGCCTTCCCATCACCGTTCTCGACCGCGGCTACCGACTGACACACAACACGATTTTGCGCTGGTGCCTGGAACAACTCGAGACACTCGGCACCGATCCGGCCGTCGTCGCGCAGGCTGCGGTGGAGATCATGACGCGACTGTCCACTCAGATCGACGGCCTCTACGAACAGATGCTCGACACCTACGAACTCGAATACGAGACGTGGCTCCGCCACCGCAGTACCGCCCGTTCCGCTCGGATCGGCGACCTCCTCGACGGCCGCCCCGTCGACTTGACGGCAGCCGAGTCCACCCTCGGATATCAACTCGACCAATTCCACCTGGGCCTCATCGCGTGGATCGAACCCGGCGGCACTGCCCACGACCTCCCCGCCTTCGAGCGTGCGGTCACCGCACTCGCCGAGCACCTCGGCTGCCGCGAACGGCCGTTGTTCGAACCCCGTGACGAACGCACCGTCTGGGCATGGCTCCCGCTCGGCAGTAACGCACACGTCGACGTTGCGGGATGGACCACGGCGGTCGAGAAATGGGACCAACCGATCACGGTCGCTCTGGGCGCCCCGCAGCACGGGGTGGCCGGGTTCGTCCGCACCCACCGTCAAGCCGCCCAGGCCACGGTTGTGGCACGCGCCTCGAATGTGTCCGGTCCCCGGGTGGTTCCCATCGGGTTGGTCGGTGCCGTGGCGCTGATGTGTGAGGATCTCGACTCCGCTCGCAGGTGGGTACGCGATGTGCTCGGCCCGCTTGCGGTCGACGACTCCACCGCAGCGCTGCACCGTCAGACGCTGCGAACCTTCTTCTCGACCGGGGGAAGCTATACCGCTGCCGCCGCCGCATTGACCATGCACAAGAACACGGTCATCTACCGGATACACAAGATCGAGGAGTTGCTCGGGAAGAACGTCCGGGAGGGCCGCCTGGAACTCGAGAACGCGCTGGCACTCTGTTACTGGCTCGGGACCGCAGTGCTCGATTCCGGGACAACCACCACCGAATAACGCTCAGCGACAGGGCGCTTCGCGCCCGTGCGTGGTTAACGAGTCTCTGCCCTCGTCAACCACTCACGGGCGGCGGAGCCGCCTGAAAAGGACGTTGGGGCCCAGCGGGCACAACCGGTGGACATTCTGCGGAGTGTGCACGCGAGACGACTGAGACACGTTGCCTGGCATGTACTTTTCGCGCTTACATCGACGTTCCGTAGCAATTGCCTTGCCGGCACGCGGCGTCGCTGACGGCTCGCGTGAAGTACCTGCGGGCCGCGCACTCCCGTGCGCCCGGGTCCGCCGTGGAGTTCGATCGCGGCGCCGTCACCGTCGAATAGGTCTCGGCGGCAACGGCCTTGGCGAGCGGTCCTTCCAGCAAGTTCTACTAATATTGTTCAAATAATGTTAGTTTTATGGTTGTTACTCGGTCGGATCATTCCGGGCGTAGTAGCCAGTTGATGGAACCCTCATCCAGCCCGAACAGGTGGTAGGTCATGTCAGATGCAATGGTCAGCGAATCGAGGGAGGCCTCAGCGGGTTCGGATCTCGAGCAGTCGAGAACTTTGACGTTGACGCGCCGGGAGATTCTGGCCTCCGATGTCGTGCAGCTCGAGCTGTCCTCCCCGGACGGTTCCCCGCTGCCGCCGTGGGAGCCGGGCGCACACATCGACCTCCTTCTTCCCGGCGACTCGGTGCGGCAGTACTCGTTGTGCAGCAATCCCCGCAACCGCACATCGTGGCAGGTCGCGATCCTGCGCGAAGCCGAGGGTCGGGGCGGCTCGATCTATGTCCACGACCAGCTCGAGGTAGGCGCCACCGTCGAGGTGCGGGGACCGCGGAACAACTTTCCCCTCGAACCGGCAGGCAACTACGTCTTCGTCGCGGGCGGTATCGGTGTGACCCCGATGATTCCGATGATCCTGGCCGCCGAAGAACGCGGCATTCCGTGGGAACTGCTGTACGGCGGGCGTTCACGGTCGAGCATGTCGTACGTCGACCATCTCGAATCCACTTACGGGGACAAGGTGTCCGTCCGCCCGCAGGACGAGTTCGGTCTACTCGATCTCGACGGCCTCCTCGGAACGGTACGGGTGGGCACGACCATCTACTGCTGCGGCCCCGAACCCCTGCTCCAGGCGATCGAAACAGCAACAGGGAACTGGCCGTCCGGTTCCCTCCATATCGAACGATTCAGCCCCAAGCTGCTCGGGGCGCCGGCCCTGCCCGGGTCGTTCGAGGTCGAGCTGTCGATCTCCGACCAGGTCGTGACGGTTCCGCCGGACAAGTCGATCCTCGAGGTCCTCGAGGAGCAGGGCGTGCCGGTAGTCGCATCGTGCCAGGAGGGCATGTGCGGGTCCTGCGAGACCGTCGTGCTGGACGGCACACCCGAACACCGCGACTCGATTCTCAGCCCGGCCGAGCAGGAGGCCAACGAGACGATGATGGTGTGCGTCTCGCGATCGCGCGGCCCGCGCCTCGTTCTCGAGATCTGAACACTCCCATCGCATTTCACGCGTGAGCGCCCCTCACTACAGGGGGCGTGCACGAGGTCGTTCACGGCCGTCAGCACTTTCGCGTTTTGCATACTTCGGTCGCAGCGCGTCTAGCCAACTCTATCGTGTTTCGTTACTATGTAATGCAAGCCACAACAACGGTTACAACACCAGTGTCGTATTCCCTCACCCTTCCTGGAGTCCTCCATGACCACAGAACTGACGCTCGACGACCTGCGCCGGCAGTATCGCCGCGACTACGACCCGTACAACCCGGTTCCCATCACCGAACATCTCGCGGAGATGGCCGACAGGCGAGAGAAGCTGCCGATCAGCTACTCGATGCGAGGCAACGGATGCTGGGTCCTCACGCGCTACGACGACATCTCTAGTGTGTTGCGGCGCAGCAACCGTGGCTTCGTCAGCTTCCCCAACGACCCCGACGGCATCAACACGCAGGGTTCCGAGGAGGGCATGGTCCCGATCGAGATCGACGGTCCCCGCCACAAACAGTTCCGTGCACTCCTCGACCCGCACTTCGCACCCAAGAAGGTCGGGCTACTGGAAGACGGCCTGCGCGACTGGGCCAACCGACTCATCGACGACTGGATCGAGGACGGCACGTGCGACTTCGTCGACGGCTTCGCCCTCCCCTTCCCCGGCGTGACCGTCCTGACCATCATGGGCTGGCCGTTGGAAGACCTGCACACCATGAACGCCTGGGTGTCGACTCTGCTGCACGGCGTCGTCGGAGGCACCCAGGACGAGACGAATGCCGCACGCGGCAAGGCCCACGGTGAGATTCGCCAGTACATGCTCGACATGATCGCCGCACGCCGTACCGCGCCTCACCGGGACGACGTCACCTCCGCCGCTCTGGACGCCGAGATCGACGGCGAGAAACTCACCGACCTGGAACTGTTCGACATGTTCCTGCTCATGATGCTGGCGGGGCTCGACACCGTCCAGAGCGTGCTCGCGCAGTCGATGGTCTACCTCGCTCAGCACCCGGAACAATGGGACGCGATGTTCGAGACGCCGGAAAGTCTCGAGCCCGCGATCGAGGAACTGCTCCGCTGGGCGGCGCCTGCCGTGCCGACACGCACCGTCGTCCACGATTCGGTCGACGTCGCAGGCATCACGCTCACCAAGGGTGAGCGCGTGCACTTCCCGCTCGCCGTGGCAAACCGTGATCCGCAGTACTACCCGCAGCCCGACGAGGTGAAGTTCGACCGCGAGGCCAAGCCGCACCTGGCGTTCGGGCTCGGCCCGCACCGCTGCGTCGGCCTGCACCTGGCCCGTCTCGAGCTGAAGATCGCGTTCACCGAATTGCGTCGCAGGATGCCCAAATTCGAACTCGTTACCGGCGTCGAACCGCACGAACATCTCGGCCTCGCGTGGGGAGTCGAGAACGTCCACCTCACCTTTCCCGCGGGAACGCGAGAAACGGACGGATCCGGACGGTGACCCTCGACGACCTACGCGAGCAGCACCGCCGCCACTGAAACTTGTACCGCATCTCGAGTGTCCTCCTCCGAAACAACCTCGGCTTCATCAGGTTTCCCAACGATCCGGACTCGCCGAACTCGGTCGCGGCCGCGGAGTGACAGATTCCGATCGAGGTCGACGGCTTCCGCCCCGCCCTTCCCCGGCGTCACCGTCCTGACCGTCCGGGTCGGCCGGAGGAGGACACATGCGATGGATGCGTGGGGTGAGGCATCGCCCATGAGAGGCCGCTCGGCCGGTTGGTCACCCGTCACGTAGTGGCGGATGCGTGTCATTCGCGCCCCAACCGCGCCGAGGGGCCCGATAATCGGGCGAGCACCGGTTGCGTCGTTGCCGGTGCATCGTCGCAGGAGGTGCCGAATTGCAATCCAGGACCGTTCTCAAACTCACCGGCGCCACGGTGGCCGCGGGAGTGCTGCTGGCCGGGGTGATGTTCCCGATCGCCGCCGGGCTCGGGTACGCATCGAACCGGGCCGCCGACAGCGTCGGTAACTCCTCGGCCGAACTGGCCGACGGGGTGGTGCCTGCGGTGACGACGATGACCGACGTCACCGGGACTCCGATCGCCTGGTTGTACGACCAGCGCCGATTCGAGGTCCCCAGCGACCAGATCTCGAACGAGATGAAACTGGCGATTCTCTCCATCGAGGACAGACGGTTCGGCGAACACCAGGGGGTGGACTGGCAGGGCACGATGCGGGCGTTCTTCACCAACACCACCAGCGGTCAGATCGAACAGGGTGCCTCGACCATCAATCAGCAGTACGTGAAGAACTATCTGCTGCACGTGGTCGCCAAGACCGACGGCGAACGCCGAGCCGCGATCGAGACCACGCCGGTCCGCAAGATCCGGGAGATCCGGATGGCGATGACCCTCGACCAGGAACTCTCGAAAGAGGAGATTCTCACCCGGTATCTGAACCTGGTGCCGTTCGGCAACGGTTCCTTCGGGGTGCAGGACGCAGCCCGCACGTATTTCGGCATCGACGCGAAAGACCTGAACCTGGCGCAGTCGGCGATGCTCGCGGGCATGGTGCAGTCCAGCTCTGCACTCAACCCCTACACCAACCCGGAGGGGGTGTTCGAGCGCCGCAACGTCGTCCTGGACACCCTGGTCGTGAATGTCCCGGACCGGGCCGCCGAGATCCGCGCCCTGAAGGAAACGCCGCTCGGGGTGCTCCCGAAACCGAACAACCTGCCCCGCGGATGCATCGCCGCCGGCGACCGCGGGTTCTTCTGCGACTACGCGTTGCAGTACCTCCAGAACGCCGGGCTGTCCCGGGAGCAACTCGAACGGGGCGGCTACCTGATCCGCACCACCCTCGATCCGGCCGTACAGGGATCGGTGAAGTCGGCGGTCACCAAATATGCCGACCCGAAACTCCCGGACATCGCGAGCGTGATGAACGTCGTGCAGCCCGGACAGGACCAGCACCGGGTGCTGGCCATGGCGGGCAGCCGCAACTACGGTCTGGACGCAGCCGCCGCCGAGACGGTGCAGGAGCTGCCCTATTCACTGTCCGGGCACGGCGCCGGATCGGTGTTCAAGATCTTCACCACCGCCGCGGCCATGGAGAAGGGGCTGCGCCTGAACGCGATCCTCGACGTACCGGGCCGGTTCGATGCCTACGGGATGGGTGACGGCGGTGCCCCCGGGTGCCCCGGGGGCGCCTACTGCGTGCAGAACGCCGCCCCGTATCCGCGGGCGCTGTCGGTCACCGACGCCCTCGCCCAGTCACCGAACACCGCGTTCGTGAAACTTCTCCAGGCCACCGGGGTCGATGCGACGGTGGACATGGCGGTGCGCCTCGGCATGCGGTCGTACAACGAACCGGGCACTTCCGGGTTCGGGGACCAGAGCCTGGCCGACATGCAGAAGGACCAGAATCTGGGGTCGTTCACCCTCGGTCCGGTGTGGATCAACCCGCTGGAGCTGTCGAATGTCGCCGCGACCCTGGCCTCACACGGCAAGTGGTGCCCACCGAGCCCGATCGACTCCATCGTCGACCGGCAGGGCCGGCCGGTCCCGCTCACCCAGCAGGCGTGCGAGCAGGTCATCGATCCCGGCCTGGCCGACACCCTGTCCAACGCGCTCAGCAAGGACGATCTGCCCGGTGGCACGGCGTCGGCCGCGGCCGCCGCCGCAGGGTGGAAACTGCCGATGTCCGGCAAGACCGGGACCACCGAATCGCACATGTCGTCGGCTTTCGTCGGCTACACGAACAACCTGGCCGGCAGCGTCTACGTGTTCGGGGACACGCCGTCCCCCGGCCAGATCTGCACCAGCCCGCTGCGCGCGTGCGGCGACGGAAACCTGTTCGGCGGCACCGAGCCCGCCCGCACCTGGTTCACGGCGATGATGCCGATCGCGAACAACTTCGGCCCCACCGCCCTGCCTCCGATCGACCCGCGCTACGCCCGTTGACCGGGTGATGTGGAGGCCCGCGACGAACTGAGCGGGCCTCCGACCCCGTGCGGTTCAGCGCCACCCAGGTTCGGAACGCCAACCCTATGTGTGCGCCCGCAAGAGTTCGTCACGGGTGCCGGGCATGCCGCTGCTGCCCCGTTCGGTGCTCTTGACTGCCAGAATCTGGTTGATCCCGAGCCGGTTCGCCGAGAACGCCAACGCCGCCCCGGCCATGTACAGCCGCCATACCCGTGCCCGCCCGGCGCTGCTGGAGGCCACCGCCTCGTCCCAGTTCGCCTCCAGATTCGCCACCCAGGCCTGCAGGGTCAGCGCGTAGTGCTCGCGCAGCGACTCGACGTCGCGCACCTCGAAGCCTGCCCCTTCGAGCGCGTCGATCATCGGTGCCATCGGTTCGATTTCACCGTCGGGGAACACGTAGCGATCGATGAACGACGTCGTGGAGAACGTGTCCGCGGTTTCGCGTGGTCGCCGCGAGATCGCGTGGTTGAGCAACCGGCCCTCCGGGCGTAGCAGTGCAAACAGGTCCGCGGCGTACGTCGACAGCATCGCGTCGCCGACGTGTTCGGCCATGCCGATGCTCGAGATCGCGTCGTAGGGTCCGTCCGCGACGTCGCGGTAGTCCTGGACCCGTATCTGCACCAAGTCCCCCACCCCGGCGTCGACCATCCGTTTGGCGGCGTAGTCCGCCTGCTCGTGGGACAGGGTGACGCCGACGACGTGCGCGCCGTACTGACGTGCCGCGTGCAGCGCGAAAGTCCCCCACCCGCAGCCGACGTCGAGTACCCGCATCCCCGCGGTCAGGCCGAGCTTGCGGGCCACCAGATCGCATTTGGCGTACTGGGCCGCGTCCAGATCCCCGCCCGGTTCCGCCCAGTACGCACACGAGTACGTCATCGACTCACCGAGCACGAGTCGATAGAAATCGTTGCCGACGTCGTAGTGGTGGCTGATCGCGGCGGCGTCCCGGGCCTTGTCGTGCCGGCGCCCGCGCGCCAATTTCATCTCCTCCGCCGGCGGCTTCGGTGGCAGCCCGACGATTCCCAGGCGCAGCGCCGCCGTCACCAGTGCCTTTTTCGTCTGCCCGTCGATGCGCACACCGGGGCCCCGGCTCGGGTCCGCCACCTCCTCCAGCGCGTCCAGTCCGGCGAGCAGGTCACCCTCGATGTCGATGTCGCCGGACACGTAGGCCCGCGCGAAACCGAGATCGTTGGGTGCCCACAGCAACCGCCGCAGACCACGCCGATTGACGAGGTGCACCTGCCAGGGCGCGTCCGCAGGCCCGCTGCGACTGCCGTCCCAGCACCTGATCCCCACCGGGACCTGTGTACCGAGCACCGCGCGAACCAGCGGAGCCACCGTGTCAGCGACCGTCATACCCACCTCCGTCGAAGTGTGGGTCCGGCGTGCGCACTTATGCCGCTCGCCGTGACCCACAGGCCTGTCAACCCACAAACGTCCCGTAATCCACCGTCGACCATATCGATGGAACGTCCATCGCCGCAGACCATCACACCAACTACTGCTACCAATTCGGGCGTCGCCGGTTCGCGAATCCCGTCGCACCACACGCCTGGGAACGACTAGGCGGATGTCGGTGTTCTCTGCTCGTCTCGCCGACGACTCTGAAGTGGTCGTCCGGTTCGCCTGGACCGCCGACACAGCGAAAGGACTCTCCGTGCCCACTGACACCCCCGCTGTAGCCGGCCGGAACCTTTCCTGGCAGGCGCGTGCCGCGTGCCGTGGTAACGATCTGGCAGTGTTCTTCGCCCCTGACGCCGAACGCGGCAACGCCCGTGCCCGGCGCGAAGCACAGGCCCGGCAGATTTGCCTGCCCTGCCCCGTGCTCGAACAATGCCGCGATCACGCGCTCACGATGGGTGAACCCTATGGCGTGTGGGGTGGTATGACGGAGACGGACCGACGAAGGCACACCAAACGACTCCGCGGCGGTGAACGCCGTCCAGTCGGTTCGCAGACTCTGCATCGACCTCGCGATTTGAGGCAAACGCCCCATGCGACGACGGAACCGGTGGACCGATGATCAGGGCATGACAAAGCGAGTTCAGGAATCACGGAAATCACCGGTCACGACCGAATCGGCGGTCGAACCACCGACCCTCGGGCGGTCCGGTACGTGCGTGTCGGATCGCGCACCTGACGCGGCGGCCGGCGCGCGGGTCGATGCGGTCGACGTGAGCAGGTATGTCGGGGGGCGGCGGATCCTCCAGGAGATGTCGATGTCGGTCGAACCGGGCGAGGTGGTCGCCATTGCCGGCGGCAGCGGAGCAGGAAAGAGCACGTTGCTGGAAATCCTCGCCGGACTGCAACCACCGTCGGCCGGGGAGGTTCGGCACGACGGCGTCGTCCGCGGGGCCCGTTTCGGCGCCGATTCCCGGATCGGCTACGTACCCCAGGACGACATCATCCACCTCGAGATGCCCCTGCGCCGCACGCTGCGCTACGCGGCGCGGCTCCGGCTGCCCGCGGGTACGTCGGCGGCCGAAGCGGACCGGATCGTCGACGAGACCATGCAGGACCTCGACCTGGCCGATCGGGCCGAGGTGCCGGTCCGGGCGCTGTCCGGCGGCCAACGCAAGCGGGCCGGTATCGCCGTGGAGCTCCTCACCCGGCCGCGCCTCTTCTTCCTCGACGAACCCACCTCCGGGCTCGATCCGTCGACCGCGGCCGACGTGATGCGCCTGCTGCACCGACTCAGCCGGCGCGGGGTCACAGTCGTCCTCACGACACACGAGCCCGCGGGCATCGACCGGTGTGACCGGGTGGTGTTCCTCGCTCGGAACGGCCACCTCGCCTTCACCGGCAGCCCGGCCGAGGCTCGACGCTACTTCGGTGTGGAGGATCTCGCCGAGGTGTACGACCGACTGGCCCGCGAGCACACCCCTCAGATCTGGGCGCAGCGATTCGCGGCCATCGGGGAAAATGCGGACACCCGGCCCGAATCGGCTCCGCCGCCCCTCCCGGCCACCCGTTCGGACGTCGAACGCCCAGGCGTGGTGCAGCAATGGTGGCTACTCACACGACGCAATGTCGATGTTCTCCTTCGTAACCGGCTGACCCTGGCGGTCCTGCTCGGCTCACCGGTGCTGGTCACGGCGATGATGGCGACGCTGTTCCAGCGTGGCGCGTTCGATCCGCGCAGGGCCGACCTCGGCCCCGCCCAGATCGTGTTCTGGATCGCCTTCGCGGGATTCTTCTTCGGCCTCACGTACGGCCTGCTCCAGATCGTCGGGGAGATGGCCGTCTTCCGGCAGGAGCGCCTCGGCGGGCTCAGCGTGGGCGCCTACGTGGCATCCAAGGTGACAGCGCTGCTTCCGGTACTGGCCGGAGTGAGCGCGCTGCTTCTCGGTGTTCTGCGGGCGCTCGGTCGGCTCCCCGCCGCCGGATGGCACGTGTACGCCTTCCTGTTCGTGACGATCGTGATCGAAGCGACGTCCGCACTGGTCCTCGGTTTGCTCGCGTCGGCCGCGGTCTCCAACGCCGCGCAGGCCGCCCTCGCCCTGCCGATGCTCTGCTTTCCCCAGGTTCTGTTCGGTGGCGCCATCGTCCCCGTCGACGAGATGGCCGTCCCGGGACGGCTGATGAGCCTCGGCCTGTCCAACCGCCACGCCTTCGAAGCATTGGGTCGCGACCTGGATCTCGACCGGTACAGCGCCACGGTGCCGGCCATGTCCGCCTACGGCGACACCTTCCGGGGTGGTACCGGCGGCAGTCTCATCGCGCTAGCCTCGTTCACCGTGGTCCTCATACTCGCCACGGTGTGGGTACTGGACCGGCGGTCCCGGCCCGGCGCATCCCGGCGATGACGGCCCGGCACGGTCGGTCCCGCCGGGCGGTGGATGCGTCACTTCTCCGCGACCGCCGTGGCCGGGAAGCCCACCAGACCCCGGTCGATCGCGGCGAGACTGGCCTGCGTGCGGTTGTTCACACCGAGCTTGGCGTAGACACGTTCGACGTGGTTGCGTGCGGTCTTTTCGGCGATGAACAGGTCGGCGGCGATCTCCCGGTTCGATCGGCCCTGTGCGACGAGTCGCAGGATCTCCACCTCGCGGTCGGTCAATCCGGCCGGCCAGGGCGTCCGCCGGGACACCCGCTGACCGGCCGCCGCCAGCACGGCGGCCACCGACTCGGCGTCGAGGCGTCCGGCACGCGCCTCCTCCCGCAACCGATCGGCGGCGCCGCGAGCATCGAGCGCCGACCGGTGCGGACGCGGCTCGAGCAGACTCTGGTACGCCTCCGCCGCGGCGAGCAGCCGGTCCTTCGCGGTCAGTTCGGCGCCGCCGATCCCCCGGGGAAAGCCGGACCCGTCGATCCTTTCCCGGTGCTTCATCGCGACGGACACCACCGACTCCAAGCCGTTGACTCGGCTCAGTATCCGGCCGGTCAGATCCGGATACATCCGTACCCGTTCCCATTCGGCCGTGGTCAGCGGACCCGTCTTCTCCCAGATCTGGTTGGACACTCCCATTTTGCCGAGGCTGTGCACGAGGCCGGCGCGGTAGAGATGCGTGATGTCCGGTGGTGACATGCCCAGGTGCCGGGCCGCACCGGCCGCCAGGCTCGCGACGCCACGCGAATGCCCCAGTGTGAACGGAGATTTGAGATCGACGAAATCAGCCATGGCCCGGAGCAACTCGTCGCTCTCCTCGACCGTCAGGGTTCGGTCGCGATCCGGAGCCTGGGTCAACGCCGCAATCCAGACGTCCATGTCGAACAACCCGTCCACGATTGCCGCCGCGTCACGTTCGAACACGTCCGCCACGGCCGGGCTGAACTGACTGCCGCGCCGGGAACGGAGAACGTCCTTCGCGTGCTCGAGCCCACCCGTCCGCAGGTGCACCTCGACGACGTCTGCCACATGGGCGATGTGGATCTCGACCGGGATGCCCTCTCCGCGACACCCGTTGGGCAGCCCTCGACCGTCCCAGCGCTCGAAGACGTAGGCCAGCGCCCTTCCGACCTGCCCGTCCAAACCCATCCGATCGGACAGAACCCCGGCGGAACTGCAATGCGAATTGATCAGTGTGGCGACCTGGCTGCGAGCCGCGACCAGAAACACGGCGGCGCTGATACCGCGCTCCCAGCCGGGCAATCCGCGCCCCACGTGACTCGTCATCAGCCGAAGAAACGGCAGACCGGTCATGTCCACCGCGTAGGTGTCGGCCCGGAAGGCGATGTCGTCGCCGACGAGTGCCGAGAGTTCGTGGGAGTCGGCGTGACAACCGATCCATCCGACCAGATTGGCGTAGTACACGGTCGCTTGCTGCTGGG
This sequence comes from Rhodococcus sp. NCIMB 12038, assembly GCF_002165735.1. Classification (NCBI taxonomy): domain Bacteria; kingdom Bacillati; phylum Actinomycetota; class Actinomycetes; order Mycobacteriales; family Nocardiaceae; genus Rhodococcus; species Rhodococcus sp. NCIMB 12038. The sequence goes on along the minus strand of NZ_NHML01000003.1, from coordinate 416,439 downwards.
AGTCGAGTCCCATCCGCTCGGCGATCCGTATCGCGATCAGGGACGATCGAAGCATGTGCTCCATCGGTTGCCCCAGACCGAGGTCGATCGCCAGCGATACCGCGGCCAGCAGTTCGGCTCTGCTCAGTCCCTTTTCCGAGCCGGGGAGCGTCCCGTTCGGGTGCATCTACCCATTCTCTACCTGAACACGGCCGTAGGCGCTGCCGCGGACGTTTCGCCGAACGGGACGGGTGTTGCCCGATTCGGACCATGACCGTCTCGCGAACTGGGTAGGGTCCGATTACATGGCTGACCAGGGGAAGATCCGGACCGTGGTGTGGGGAACCGGGAATGTGGGGCGGGCCGCGATCCGTGCCGTCGACGCCCACCCCGGACTGGAGCTGTCGGCGGTGATCGTGGCGAACCCGGAGAAGGTCGGTCGCGATGCCGGGGACCTCGCGCGCCTCGGCCGCTCGCTCGGGGTGGCGGCCACCGACGATGCCGGCGCCGTGCTCGCGAATTCCCCCGGCGCCGTCGTTTACGCCGCGTCGGGTGACATTCGCCCGGACGATGCGGCGGCCGACATCACCCGCGCCCTCGCGGCCGGGGCGGTCGTCGTGACGCCGTCGATCTACGCGCTGTACGACCAGCGCAACGCGCCGGCGGAGTTGCGCGACCCGATCGTAGCGGCGGCGAAGTCGGGCGGCGGCGCGCTGTTCGTGTCGGGCGTGGATCCGGGATGGGGCAACGACGTCCTGCCGATCCTGATGACGGGCCTGGCGGGCACGATCGACCGGATCCGGTGCCAGGAGATCTTCGACTACACCACGTACGACCAACACGATTCGGTGCGGTACCTCGTCGGCATGGGCCAGCCGATGGACTACGAACCGCCGATGGTCGCGGCGACGGTGCCGACGATGGTGTGGGGCGGCCAGATCCGGCTCATCGCCCGTGCCCTCGGAGTGGAACTCGAGGAGATCCGGGAGACCTTGCTCCGCCTGCCGCTCGAGCAGACGATCACCACCGAACTCATGGGCGAGTTCGAGGCGGGCACCCAGGGGGCGCTGCGTTTCGAAGTCCAGGGCATCGTGGGCGGCGAACCCCGCATCGTCATCGAGCACGTCACGCGGATCCACCCGTCGTGCGCCCCGGACTGGCCCGTGCCACCGGACGGCGGGGACGGCGCCCACAGGGTGATCATCGAGGGCCGTCCACGGATCGAGGTCACTGTGGAGGCCAACGACGAGGGCGGCAATCGAGCGGCCGGCGGCAATGCCACCGCGGTGGGGCGCCTGGTCAACGCGATTCCGTGGCTGCGGACGGCCGCGCCGGGGCTCTACGACGCCCTGGACGTCCCGCTCGTCGCCGGTCGCGGCAAGCTCGGCTGACCCACCCCAACAGTTATCCCTTGCGCTAACCATCGTTGCGGTGAATACTTTGCCTTGTGGCTCAGTATCCGCAGAAGCTGAACGGCATCTTCCAGGCACTCGCCGACCCCACCCGGCGGGCGGTGCTCGGTCGTCTGAGCCGCGGCCCGGCCACGGTCAGCGAACTCGCGAAACCGTTCGACATGGCCCTGCCCTCCTTCATGAAGCACATCCACTTCCTCGAGGACAGCGGGTGGATCCGGACACGCAAGGAAGGCCGGGTACGGACGTGCGAGATCGAGAAGGCGCCGTTCACGGCGGTCGAACTGTGGCTCGCGGAGCAACAGGAACTCTGGGAGGGCCGCACCGACAGGCTCGAACACTTCGTCACCGAACACACCGTCACCACTCACGCGAAGGACACACCACAATGACCGACACTGCGAGACCCGATCTCGACCTCACGATTTCGCGCATCATCCGGGCGCCCCGGGCTGTCGTGTGGCGCGCCTGGACCGACCCCGCCAGCTTCGAACAGTGGTGGGTCCCCGCACCCTCCCGGTGCCGGGTCGTCGCCATGGAACTACGCCCGGGCGGCGCGCTCACCACCCAGATCAGTGAGGACGGCGGCGAATTCGTGCCCCACCTGAGCGGCTGCTTCCTCGCCGTCGACGAACTCGAACGCATCGTGTTCACCAACTCCCTGGTCGATGGCTGGCGGCCCGCCGAGCAGCCGTTCATGACCGCGATCATCACGTTGACCGACCACCCGACGGGCACCGAATACGTCGCCCACGTGATGCACAAGAACAGCGCCGACCGCGACACCCACGAAGAAATGGGCTTCTACGACGGGTGGGGCACCGTCACGGAGCAACTCGCCGAACTCGCCGAGCGACAGGCGTAATCGAGGAGACCGGACAAGCGCCAGTTCAGCCCACCGTCGCGAACTCCCCTGCCGCGGACCATCGTTGCCGCTCGGCGGCGAATGCGACGGCCTGCTCCGCGCGGAATCCGCCGATCGATTCGGTGTTCGCCGCGAGGAACTGCTGGTGCTCGGCAAGAGAGAACGTGCCCTCCGTGATCTCGATGCCGCCGCCGCGGCCCGCGGCGACGTCGGATCGCAGGTCCGTCAACTCGTCCGGTTCCACGGGGTACCAGGAGATCCGGTCGAAGAAGCGGAGCAGCCACGGGGTGCCGTCCTCGAACGGTCCGGACTTCTCGGGATGCCGATGGTTCCACACCTGGGTGGTGCGGCCGACGAACTGGTAGCCGCCGGGGCCCTCCATTCCGTAGATGCACAGGTACGCCCCACCGATGCCGACCGCGTTCTCCGGCGTCCACGTGCGGGCGGGGTTGTACTTCGTGGTGACCAGCCGGTGCCGCGGGTCGAGGGGTGTCGCGACGGGAGCGCCGAGGTACACGTCGCCGAGTCCGAGCACCATGTACTCCGCACCGAAGACGGTGTCGAAGACGTCGTCGACACTGCCGAGGCCGTTCATGCGGCGGATGAACTCGATGTTCCACGGGCACCACGGCGCGTCGGCGCGGACACCGTGCATGTACCGCTGGATCGCCTCCCGCGTCGAGGGATCGTCCCACGACAGCGGCATCCGCACGGACCGGCTCGGCACCACGAGTTCGTTCGCCGCGGGCAGTGCGTCCTCCGCCTCGGCCAGCAGCCCCATCAGCTTCGGGATCGGCAGCACGTCGGGGTCGACCCGGACCTGCAGCGACCGGATGCCCGGTGTCAGGTCGAGCAGCCCGGCCGGTTTCTCGACTTCGAGCCGCTGGTGCAGCGCGTGCGCGCGGGCCCGCAAGGCGAGGTCGAGGCTCATGTCACCGTATTCGACGAGCACGTTGTCGTCGCCGGAGCGCCGGTACGTCACGGCGGTCTCGCCGTCGCGCCGGGCGATCACGCCGTCGTCCCGGTCGCCGGTGGTGGAGAAGACCGTCGAGAACCCCGCCCGCCGGGCCGGCCCCAGTGCACGCGTGGACGCGGCCCGGTCGGCCCGGATCGGCACGAAGCGCACCGTGTCGCCGGGGGCCAGTTGTCCGAGCTTCCAGCGTTCCGCGGAGACGACCGTGACCGGGCACACGAACCCGCCGAGGCTCGGACCGTCCGGGCCCAGGAGGATCGGGGTGTCTCCCGTGAAGTCCAGTGCGCCGACCGAATACGCGTTGTCGTGGATGTTGGACGGGTGCAGTCCCGCCTCGCCGCCGTCCGTGCGCGCCCAGTCGGGTTTGGGTCCGATCAGCCGCACCCCGGTGCGGTCCGAGTTGAAATGCACCTCGTAGTCGGTCCGGTACAGCGTGTCGATGTCGGCGCGGGTGAAGAATTCGGGTGCGCCGTGCGGGCCCTCGGTGACCGCGATCTCCCAGCGACTGCACAGGGCGGGGACGTGTTCGGCGGGGACGGCGGCCGCGCGGGTGCCGTCGTGCTCACCGACCGCGAGCACGTCGCCCTGCCGCAGCGTGCGGCCCTGATGCCCGCCGAACTTGCCGAGCGTGAATGTCGAGGCGCTGCCGAGGAAGTCGTCGACGTCGAGCCCGCCCTGGACGAGGAGGTAGATGCGCAGGCCGGGCCCGGCGACCGCGCCGACGTCCAGGGTCCCGCCCGCCGGTACCCGCACCGGACGCCACTGCGCGTGCAGCACACCGTCGACGGTGACCGCGGCGGGTGCGCCGGTCACGCAGACCACCGTCTCCTCGTCGAACTGCAACGCAGGGCCCGACATGGCGCATTCGATTCCGGCGGCGCCCTCGTCGTTGCCGAGCGCGGTGTTCCCGAGCCGGAACGACAGGTCGTCCATCGGACCTGACGGCGGCACCCCGACGTGCCAGTACCCGGTCCGGCCCGGGAAGTCCTGGACCGTGGTGAGCATGCCGGGCCGCTGCACGGTGATCTTGGCGCTCATGCGGGTGCTCCCGCCGGCCGGGTCACGATCATCCGCACCGGGGTCGGATCGAAACCGTTGCAGGGGTTGTTGATCTGCGGGCAATTGGACACCAGCACCAGAACGTCGCGGTCCGCGCGGAGCGCGAGGCGGCGGCCGGGTGCGGACAGGCCGTCGACGATGCCGAGTGTGCCGTCGGCGTCGACGGGGACGTTCATGAAGAAATTGATGTTCGACACCAGATCCCGCTTGCCGATCCCCCACCGCGACCCTTCCGCGAGAAAGTTCTCGACGCAGGCGTGCTGATGCTTGGTGTGGTGGCCGTACCGCAGGGTGTTCGACTCCTGGGAGCAGGCGCCGCCCACCGTGTCGTGCGAGCCGACCTCGTCGGCGACGAGTGTCATCAGCGCGTCGTGATCGTCGGTGCGGAGCACACTTCCCGTGGTCAGGAACAGATTTCGCTGCGCCGACACCGTCGCGGCGGCCGAGTAGCGCTGCCGGTGGTCGTCGGCCGCGTAGATCAGGGTGTCGACGGCCTGGTTGCCGTACAGATCCACGACGGTCAGGACGTCGCCGGCCGCGACGACGGCGGACCAGGGTCCGCGGGCGCCGACCTCCTCGTCCAGGATCACCGTTCCCGGTACCAGCGGCGCGGTCTCGATGGTGGTGGTCATGCCTGCTCCCGTCCCTGGCACTGCGCGGCAGCCCAGACGTCTTCGGTGTTGAGGAACGCGCGCCGGTACTCCGGATCGGCGTCGACGGGCCCGGCCACGTCGGCGCCGGTCCAGGCGAGCACTTCGAGCGCGGTCGTGTCGTACGTCGGCGACGGATCCAGCGGATGCGCCGTGTTGGCGATCAGGACGATCACCGGGAGGTGGATCACGAGTTCGACGGCGGTGTCCGCGCCCGCGGATCCGATACTGCTCAGCGATCCGTCCGCACCCACCCGCACCCCGTGGAAGAACGACAGCGACAGCGGGAGGTCGCGGCGCTCGAGCCCGTGCTTCGCGGCGGCCACGGTGAAGAGTTCACGGCCGGCGGGAGACGCCGAATGCAGGCTGCCGTCACCGTATTTCGCGGTGTTCGTGGCGAGCGACGTGGTGCCGCAGAGGGCGTCGTGCCGCCCGGACCCGTCCGACACGACGGTCGCGAGGACGCGCCCCTGATCGGAGAGCAGCGGATGCCCGGTCCCCGTGTACGCCTGCCACGGCACCTTCACGGTGTCGGCGACGTTGAGCCGTTCCCACGGCGCGTCCGCCCGGTACAGCAGCAGGTGGGCGCAGGCCCGGCCGTCGAGGTCCCGCAGTCGCAACCGGGTGCCGCGGCCCAGCACCTTCGTGGTGTACCAGCCGCCGGGAACGGTCTCCGCCCACGTGAGCAGCGCCGGATCCACACCGGCCGGCGGGGCGGGCCAGGACGACGCCGGGACCACCGGCATCGAGTCGGTGACCACGCCCGACTGGGCACGCGCGTGTTCCTTCGCGGCGCTGGTGGTCGAGGTGTCCACTGAGGTCATGTCAGGCTCCGATCGTGACGGGGTTGGGGGTCGTGCGGCCGCGCGGGAAGCATGCGATCCCGAGCGCGACCACGGCGGCGACGGTGACCGGGGCGGCCCACCGCAGGAGGGGGTAGTCGCCGCTGGGGTCGAAGATCTCGGCGCGCGGCCAGGACAGGTTGACGACCATCAGGGCGCCGTAGCCGACCGCCAGGATGTTCACAGGCAGTCCGAACCGCCCGAGGGAGAACAGCGTCCGACCGTCCGCGTCGACCTGCGGTCCCCCGTGCGGCCAGCCCTTCAGCCTGCGCAGCAGCAGTGGCACCGTGACCATGAGATAGGCGAGGTAGATGAGGATGATGCAGACGCTCGACAGGGTCGCGAAGATCGCGGAGTTCCCGACGTTGACGGCGAGGATGCCGATGCACACGAGGCCGATCAGGACGGACGGCGCAATGGGGGTGCCGGTGCGGGGGTTCACCGTCGACAGAATCCGCGAGGCCGGCAGCCGGCCGTCCCTGGCCATAGAGAACACCAGCCGCGACGCCGCCGTCTGGATGGCGAGCGTGCAGACGAACACGGCGATCGCGACGTCGACGAGGAGCAGGGTTCCCCACGGGGAGCCGAGGATCGACGAGAGCACATACGGCAGGCCCTCGGCGGCGAGACGACCGTCCGTCAGGCTCGGCGCAGCCATCAGCGCGCCGATGATCATCAGCCCGCCGCCGAGCGCCGACACAGACAGCGCGAGGCGGATCGTGCGCGGTGCGACCCGGCGCGGGTTCCTCGTCTCCTCGGCGAGTTCGCCCGCCGAACCGAACCCGACCATCACGTACGCCGCCATCAGACCCGAGACGATCCAGGCCCACCCGTACCCGGGCGACGCGCCCGCCGTGCCGGTGTCGAACACGACGTCCGGCCCGCGGCGGGCGTGGGTGAGGAACATGCCGATCACCGCGATGACCCCGACGATCTCGCAGGTGACACCGATGTTGTTGATCCGGGACATCCAGTTGACGCCGATGCAGTTGATGAACGTGGTCAGCACGAGCAGGACGGAGCCGAGGAGCACCGCGTTGGCGGCACCGCTCGCGGACGTCAGGGTGCTGTCCTCCCCGATGATCTGGAATCCGCTCCACACGTTGGGGAGAACGACCTGCAGGGCGATGGCCGCGGCGGACGCCGTCACCATCTGCGCGAGGATCATGAACCATCCGGCGAACCAGCCGACCACCTCGCCGCCCATCCGGCGGGACCACTGGTAGATCGCCCCCGAGATGGGGTACCGGGCGGCGAGTTCGGCGAAGTTGAGCGCCACCATGAACTGGCCGGCGAACACCACCGGCCACGTCCAGAAGAAGGCGGGCCCGGCGAACCCGAATCCGAGCCCGAAGAGCTGGAAGATGGTGGTGAGGATGGAGACGAACGAGAAGCCGGCGGCGAACGACGCGAACTTGCCCAGGGAACGGTGGAGTTGCTGCTCGTAACCGAATTCGCCGAGGTCACCCGTGTCGTCGACGCCGGACGGGCGGGAAGGTGCGGGAGCCGGCGCGGTCGGAACCTGCGCAGTCCTTGTGGGTGTGCTCAAGGGCGTACTCCTTCGGCGAGAGCAATATCTGTCGCTCGATAGTTTTCTCGTCGGGAGGCCTCGATGGGTGACGCCCGCGTATCCAGATCGCGGTCGGCCGTAACAGCATCGTTGCCTACGTTTCGGTCGCGTGACGAAACCCTCACGGAGGGTGGTCGGGGCCGGGTCCGGACACGACCTGACATCATGGAGCGGTGACCACAGGGCCGGGACGACCCCGACTGACCAGTCAGCGCAGACCAGGGCAGACCACACCCGAGGAGATCCTCGACGCCGCCGGAGAGTTGTTCACCACCAAGGGTTTCGCCGCCACCTCGACCCGGCTGATCGCCGAGATGGTCGGCATCCGGCAGGCGTCGCTTTACCACCACTTCCCCAACAAGGAGGAGATCCTGGCGGCACTGCTCGAGGAGACGGTCTCCCCCGCGCTCGCCGCCGCCGGACGGCTCACCGACGCCGCCGCCCTCGCCACGGTGCGCCTGCATGCACTGGCCACCTTCGACGTCACCCAACTCACGACCACCAGATGGAATCTCGGTGCGCTGTACCTTCTCCCGGAACTGCTGACCGATCGATTCGAGCCGTTCCGCACCCAACGCACCCTGCTGCGCGGGCACTACCGGCAACTGGCGGACCGGGCCCTCACGGAAATCAACCGCGATTCCGGCAGCACCTCCCCGGCCCTGGCCGACCTGCCGTTCCGAATCGTCGAGAGCGCCATCGCAACCCGCGCCGACATCGAACGCGGACTGCTGCCCGGGCCCGAGAACGAGGGCGCTGCCGGACTCCTCGCCGACGCCTGCCTCCGCACCCTCGGATGGACGGAGTCGCTCGACGAAATCCGGGCGAAGTCGCGTGCACTGCTCGCCGAGACCGAGGGCGGAACACCCCTTCACCGCTAGCCGTGCCTGTCGTTCCCGTGCGATAAAATCTGGCGAACGCTTAATCACTGGGGGGTTATCTTGAGCGAAGTCTTCGTCGTCACGGACGGCATCAGGAACTACGGCGCCACCGCCGCGCAGGCCGCCGAACAGATCAGCAGCGCCGCCGCACTCGATCTCGGGGCGAACCTCGCGGCGCTCGCGCCCGTGTTCGGCCCGATCGGAGCCGACTTTCTCGCGTCCTTCGCTGCCGCGCAGGCAAACCACGCCGCATCGGTCGCCGAACTCGCCGCGCACTACGCGCAGACCGCCATCGCGGCCGACGCCACCGCCCGGTCCTACGACTCCGTCGACGGCGCCAACGGCGCCGCGCTCGGTGCTGTCGGCGACGGACTCGGTGCTGTCGGCGACGGACTCGGGGGCCTCGCATGACCGCCCCCGAATCCGCCGGACAGCCCGCCGAGCGCGGATCGATTCTCGACCTGATCCAGGGCTCACCCGTCGGCGACGCCCTCGCCACACCACTGCCGAGCACCCCGCTCGAGGCCCTGCAGAATTCCCCGCTCGGCCCGTTGCTGGATGCGCCGCTCGGTGAGCTGCCACCGTTGCCGGCGCTGCCACCGTTACCGGCCCTGCCGTCGTTGCCGCCCCTGCCGCCGAACCCGGTCGAGGCACTGCTGCAGGGGCACGCCCTGCCCGCGCTGCCGGGTGTGGACGAATTGTTCAAGCCGCTCACCGATCTCGCCGGGAGCTTCGGCACCGGCACGTTCGGCGCGTTCGATCCGACGTCGGTCCTCGACATGTCCTCGGGCATGATCGACCAGGCCCTGTCGATGAGCCTGTCGGGTCTGAAGGTCCTCGACCAGATCTGGCAGAGCCAGGCGGCGCAGGCGGCGCAGTCCCAGGGTGTGCAGGCCCAGGCGAGCGGCACCGAACTGAGCGAACGTGGCACGGAGATCTCGGCCACCACCCAGACCGCCGCCGCATCCGTGGCGCGGGGCAACGCGAACCTGATGACGATCTCGGAGTCGTTCGCGGCCACCGCGGTCGCCGCCGCGCCGATGGTGATGACTCCGCCCGGGCAGGCAATGTTGCTCGCGTCCGCGGCCGAGCACATCAAGGCGGCCATCGGAGTGGTGACGCAGACCCGCACCGAACTGAACGAACAGACCCTCACGATGAACGGTCTCGCCGCGCCGGTCCCGGTGCCGCCGCCCCCGGCACCCGGAGCCGTGGCGGGGGCGGCGCCGACGTCGCCGTTCGCCGTCGCGTCCACCGTCATCGAGGGCGTGGGCAAGCCGATGATCTCCACCGTCACCGACGGTGTCGGCGACCTGGTGTCGGCGAGTACCCAGGCGGCCGGTGTCTCCTCGTCCGACCTGCCCGCCGACACCGTCGCGGCGAAATCCGCCGTCACCCCGGCACACGGGGCCGCCGGCGGCGTTCCCGGCGCGGTGGGCACGGCCGGCGGCGCGGGAATCGGCATGTACGGCGGCGGCGCGGGCGGAAGCGTGTCCGCGGGTGGCGGTTCGGTACCCCGCGGAACGGTTTCCGGGGCGGTCGTGCCCCCGGCGACTGCGACCCCGGCGACACCGGGCACCGCTCCGGCACCCGGCGCCACTCCGGCCGCCTCGTCCCCCCTCGCACCGGGCGGGGCAATGGGCGGGATGGGCGGCGCCGGCATGGCAGGCGCCGGGCGCGGTGGCGACGAACAGCTGAGCGGCCGTTCCACACCGAGCTACCTCGTCAACGCCGGCGAGAACAACGCGTTCGTCGGCGACCTGCCGATGGTCGCACCTGCCGTGATCGGCGGCGAGGACCTCGACGACACGTCGTTCGGCGATCGGGGCTGATCGCCTCAGTCGAGCAGTGCCGCCACCTCGTGATCGGTGAGCGTGGTGGTGGGCACGCGGCCCTCCGAACGCACCAGTTCCACCGCCCGGAACAGCGGGCGTTCGGGTAGGGCCGCTCCGCGCGCTTCCGCACGGAGTTGCTCGATGAGGACCGACGCGATCGCGGCCGCCGGTACCAGTTCGCTCGTCGTCAGGGCGTCGGCGAGCCTGCGGAGCCCGAGGATCTCGAGTTCCCGGCCGCCGTCGGTCGTGTAGAGGGCGAGCGGAACCGCGAGGCTCCCGTCGGGATCGGTGATCCGGACGCTCACCTCGCTGACCCTGGCCGAACGGACCACCAGTTCCGCGGCGACCGCGCGGGTGACGTCGACGCGTCTGCTGCGCAGTCCCCCCGTCGACCGGATCCGCCCGGCCTGCAGGGTGATGCGACGCCGCAACGTGAGGAGCGCGGACGCGGCGGTCGGGACCGCGATCACGGCCCCGACCGTCACGCCGACCCACACGGGACCGAAGAACCCGACGACGACGCCGACCACGACACCGATCAGCACGGCGATCGCCGCGACCTTCTTGAGCCGCGGTGCGATCAACTCGATAGGGACGAGGTCGAGCGACACCGGCGCGGTGTCGTCAGGCGCCAAGGATGGCTCCGACGCGCGCGAGAACATCTGCCGCCGACACCGATTCCTGATCGCCGGTGGCGAGAGTCTTGATTCCCACCGTGCCCTCGGCGATGTCGCGGTCGCCGAGCACCAGTGCCAGCGCGGCGCCGGACCGGTCGGCGGCCTTCATCGCGCCCTTCACGCCGCGGTTGCCGTACGCGAGATCGACTCGAATTCCCTGGGCGCGCAACTGTTGCGCGATCACCACCAGCTTCGCCTTCGCCTCCTCACCCAGCGGGACGCCGAAGACCTCGCAGCGGGCCGTCGAGCCCGCGGTCTTGCCCTCGGCGGCGAGCGCCAGGACGGTGCGGTCGACACCGAGCCCGAAACCGATGCCGGACAACGGCTGACCACCCAGCTGCTCCATCAGACCGTCGTAGCGTCCGCCGCCGCCGATACCCGACTGCGCGCCGAGACCGTCGTGGACGAACTCGAACGTCGTCTTCGTGTAGTAGTCGAGGCCGCGGACCATCCGCGGGTTGACCACGTACGGCACCCCCAGCGCGTCGAGGTGCGCGAGCACCTCGTCGAAGTGCGCCTTCGCGGTGTCCGAGAGGTGGTCGAGCATGAGCGGGGCGTCCGCCGTCATCTCGCGCACCTCCTTGCGCTTGTCGTCGAGCACCCGCAGCGGGTTGATCTCCGCCCGCCGGCGCGTCTCCTCGTCGAGGGGAAGGGCGAACAGGAACTCCTGCAACCGTTCCCGGTACTGCGGACGGCACGTGTCGTCGCCGAGGGACGTGATCTCCAACCGGAAACCCTCGAGACCGAGGCCGCGGAAACCGGCGTCGGCGACGGCGATGACCTCGGCGTCGAGTGCCGGGTCGTCGACGCCGATGGCCTCCACCCCGACCTGCTGCAGCTGGCGGTACCGGCCGGCCTGCGGTCGCTCGTAGCGGAAGAACGGGCCGGCGTAGCTCAGCTTGACCGGCAACTGCCCGCGGTCCAGGCCGTGCTCGATCACGGCCCGCATGACACCCGCGGTGCCCTCGGGCCGCAGGGTCACCGAACGGTCACCGCGGTCGGCGAACGTGTACATCTCCTTGCTGACGACGTCGGTGGACTCGCCGACACCGCGGGCGAACAGCCCGGTGTCCTCGAAGATGGGAAGTTCGATGTGGCCGTATCCGGCCAGACGCGCGGCGCGCGTGAGTCCGTCACGGACCGCGACGAACTCGGACGACTGCGGCGGGACGTAATCGGGGACGCCCTTGGGGGCGGAGAAGGTGCTGGCTTTGCTCACTGTCGTTACTTTTCCTTATTTCGATCCCGGGAGTCCAACGAGAAACGGGTTCGACCCACGTTCGGCGCCGACGGTGCTCGACCCGCCGTGCCCGGGGAGGACCGCCGTGTCGTCGGCGAGGATCAGAAGCTTGTCGGCAATGGACTGCAGCAACTGTTCGTGGTTGCCGCCGGGCAGGTCGCTGCGGCCGATCGATCCCTGGAACAGCGTGTCACCGGTGAGGGCGATCTCGACGGGGCCGTTCTCGGTGACGACCCGGGTGCGGAACACCACCGACCCCTGCGTGTGCCCGGGCGTGTGGTCGACGGCGAACGACATCCCGGCCTGCTCGATCACGTCGCCGTCGGCGAGTTCGATCACCTCGCCGGGCTCGACGAACGTCATGCCCTCGATGAACGGCTTCATCGTCGGGCCGATGCCGCGGCCGGGGTCCGACAGCATGTAACGGTCCTCGGGATGGATGTACGCGGGGATCCCGAACTTCTCGCAGACGTCGTAGACGTTCCAGACGTGGTCGAGGTGACCGTGGGTCAGCAGCACCGCCGTCGGGGTGAGATTCGACTGGTCCAGGAACTCGAACAGCGGTTCGGCGGCGTCCTGCCCTGGGTCGACGACGACGCACTCCGGGGCGTCGTCCTGCGCGAGGATGTAGCAGTTGGTCTGAAACATCCCGGCCGGGAATCCTGTGACGAGCACGCGCGACGCTCCTGTTCGAGTGGTCATTGCAGTCGCTACAGCCTAAGCCTCCGCCCCGCCAGGATGTTCTCAGGTTCGGATGGCAGACTCTGGAGGTCGTGTGCCGGGGGCAGTTCGCACCGGCCAACTGCCATATCGACGTCCAGCCAGACCGACACGGGAGGACCACCGCAGTGCCGAGCAACGAGCAGCGCCGGGAAGCAGCGAAACGAAAGCTCGAGCGTCAGCTCGAACGCCGCGCCGACAGAGCACGCAAGCGTAAGCAGCTGACCATCGCCGGTTCGGTGCTCGGTGTCGTACTGGTGGTGGCCGCCGGCGCCTTCGTCTTCTCCCTCACCCGCGGCGACGACGAGGCGACGGAGGCATCGGCGGCATCGGCGGCGGAGTCGGCGTCACCGCAGTCGCCCGGTGTGATGCCCGCAGGCCGGTCCGAGCCGCTGCCCGAGAAGGTGTCCTGCACGTACACCCCCGACAGTCAGCCGCCGGCGAAGCAGGTGAACCCGCCGCGCACCGACGAGATCGACACCACGCTCCAGGAAGTCAGCGTCAGCATGCAGACGACGCAGGGCAACATCGGTCTGGTCCTGGACAACGCCGACTCCCCGTGCACGGTCAACAACTTCCTGAGCCTGGCGAGCCAGAACTACTTCGACAACACCCCCTGCCACCGGCTGGTCACGTCCGAGGGGCTGAAGGTCCTGCAGTGCGGTGATCCGACCGGTGCCGGCACCGGCGGACCGGGCTACGGGTTCGCCAACGAATTCCCCACCGACCAGTACGAAGCGTCCGACCCGTCGCTGCAGGTTCCGGTCACCTATCCGCGCGGCACCATCGCGATGGCCAACAGCGGGCAGCCCGACAGCAACGGCAGCCAGTTCTTCCTCGTCTACGCCGATTCGCAGCTGCCGCCGCAGTACACCGCGTTCGGGAAGGTCGACGAGACGGGTCTCGCGACGATCGAGAAGGTGGCGGCGGCCGGTGACGACGGATCGATGCAGGCCGGCGGCGGCAAGCCGAACCTGCCGATCGACATCACGTCCGTCCGGATGGACTGACGTCTCGTGTGAGGATGGACCGATGAAACGCACCTCGATTCTCGTCGCAGGCGTGAGCCTCGCGGTCCTCCTCGCCGGCTGTTCGAATTCGTCCGACTCCGGCGGCTCGTCGGCCGGCACCTCGTCGAAGGCGGCCGCCACGAGCGCGGCGGAGCAGTCGCTCGATCTGTCCAAGTTCGGCACGCTCCCCGCGGTTCCGCCTCCCGCCGGCGCCACCGTGGACTGCACGTACCCGGCGGGGCGGCCCGCCGTCAAGGACGTCACCCCGCCGCCCATGTCCGGTGTGTCCACCGTGGGCACGGTTCCGGTCGATCTCCAGACCAGCGCCGGACCGATCGGCCTGGTCCTGGACCGCGCCGAGGCCCCGTGCACGGTCAACAGCTTCACGAGCCTGGCCCAGCAGGGGTACTTCGACGACACCCCCTGCCACCGGCTGACGACCGAAGTGGGTCTGCAGGTGCTGCAGTGCGGCGACCCGAGCGGGGCGGGCACCGGCGGCCCGGGGTACGGATTCGACACCGAGTACCCGGAGACCGCGTTCGCGCCGAACGATCCGGCACTCGCGAATCCGGTGGTCTACCCACGCGGCACCGTCGCGATGGCCAACAGCGGACAGCCCGGCAGCAACGGCAGCCAGTTCTTCCTCGTCTACGCCGACTCGGTGCTCCCGCCCAACTACACCGTCTTCGGTTCGATCTCCGAGGAGGGCCTCGCGACCATCGAGAAGATCGCGGCGGACGGCGACGACGGTTCCATGGCCGCAGGCGGCGGCAAGCCCAACACCCCGGTGCAGATCGAGACCGCGAAGGTCGGCTGACCCCGCACCCCGCTGGGCACCCCCCGAGCTGGACGAACGGGACGGTCGTTGGATCTGATCGAACGACCGTCCCGTTCGTCGCCGGGGATGACCGCTAGGCGGCGGACGTCACCCGGTACACGTCGTACACGCCCTCGACGTTGCGGACCACGCTCAGCACGTGCCCGAGGTGCTTCGGGTCGCCCATCTCGAACGTGAACTTGCTGATCGCCACCCGGTCGCCGGACGTCGTCACCGACGCCGACAGGATGTTGACCTTCTCGTCCGCGAGCGCCTTCGTCACGTCCGACAGCAACCGGTGCCGGTCGAGCGCCTCGATCTGGATGGCCACCAGGAACACCGACGACGGCGACGGCGCCCACTTGACCTCGATGATGCGCTCGGACTGCTCCTGCAGGGAACCGGCGTTGGTGCAGTCGGTGCGGTGCACGCTGACCGCGCCGCCCCGGGTCACGAAGCCCATGATCTCGTCGCCGGGAACGGGTGTGCAGCACTTGGCGAGCTTGGCGACCGTACCCTCCGCGCCGGGAACCAGCACACCCGCGTCGCCGGTGCTCCGCGGACGCATCGGCATGGTCGACGGGGTGGACCGCTCGGCCAGCTCCTCCTCGACGTCGCCGACCCCGCCCAGATGCGCCACCAGACGCTGGACGACGTGCTGCGCCGACACGTGACTCTCGCCGACCGCCGTGTACAGCATCGACACGTCGGTGTAGTGCAGTTCGTGCGCGATGGACGCCATCGACTCGGCGTTCATCAGGCGCTGCAGCGGCAACCCGACCCGCCGAACCTCCTTCGCGATGGCGTCCTTGCCCGCCTCGAGTGCCTCTTCGCGGCGTTCCTTGGCGAACCACTGCCGGATCTTCGTCTTGGCGCGCGGCGACACGGCGAACGTCTGCCAGTCGCGGCTGGGACCGGCGTTGACGGCCTTGGAGGTGAAGACCTCCACCACCTCACCGTTCTCGAGCTTGCGTTCGAGCGCCACGAGCCTGCCGTTGACCCGGGCGCCGATACAGCGGTGCCCGACCTCCGTGTGCACGGCGTACGCGAAGTCGACGGGCGTCGACCCGGCGGGCAGCGTGACCACGTCACCCTTGGGGGTGAAGACGAAGATCTCCTTGACCGCGAGGTCGTAGCGCAGCGACTCGAGAAACTCCCCCGGGTCGGCGGCCTCACGCTGCCAGTCGAGGAGCTGACGCATCCACGCCATGTCGTCGACCTCGGCGACGTCACCGGAGTGCCTGCCCTTGGTCTCCTTGTACCGCCAGTGCGCGGCGATGCCGAACTCCGCGGTGCGGTGCATGTCGTGGGTGCGGATCTGCACCTCGAGGGGTTTGCCCTCCGGTCCGACCACCGTGGTGTGCAGCGACTGGTACACGCCGTACCGCGGCTGCGCGATGTAGTCCTTGAACCGGCCCGCCATCGGCTGCCACAGCGAGTGGACGACACCGACGGCCGCGTAACAGTCCCGGACCTCGTCGCACAGGATCCGCACCCCGACCAGGTCGTGGATGTCGTCGAAGTCGCGGCCCTTGACGATCATCTTCTGGTAGATCGACCAGTAGTGCTTGGGCCTGCCCTCGACGACCGCGTTGATGCGCGACGCCGTCAGGGTCGCGTTGATCTCCGCCCGCACCTTCGCCAGGTAGGTGTCGCGGGACGGCGCCCGGTCGGCGACGAGCCGCACGATCTCGTCGTACTTCTTGGGATGCAGGATCGCGAAGGACAGGTCCTCGAGTTCCCATTTCACGGTCGCCATGCCGAGCCGGTGGGCCAGCGGCGCGATCACCTCGAGCGTTTCGCGGGCCTTGCGGGCCTGCTTCTCGGGTGGCAGGAACCGCATGGTGCGCATGTTGTGGAGCCGGTCGGCCACCTTGATCACCAGCACGCGCGGATCGCGGGCCATCGCGATGATCATCTTGCGGATGGTCTCGCCCTCGGCGGCGTTGCCGAGCACCACCTTGTCGAGTTTGGTGACGCCGTCGACGAGGTGCGCGACCTCTTCGCCGAACTCGTCGGTCAGCTGCTCGAGGGAGTAGCCGGTGTCTTCGACGGTGTCGTGGAGCAGGGCCGCGACCAGGGTGGTGGTGTCCATCCCCAGTTCGGCGAGGATGCTGGCCACGGCGAGCGGATGCGTGATGTACGGGTCGCCCGACTTGCGGCGCTGGCTGGCGTGCCGCTCCTCGGCCACGTCGTAGGCGCGCTGCAGGAGCGCCAGGTCCGCCTTGGGGTAGAGCTCGCGGTGCAGACTGACGAGGGGTTCGAGAACCGGCCGGATGGTCGTGTTCCGCTGACCCGTGATGCGCCTGGCGAGTCGCGCTCGTACCCGGCGCGATGCGGACGCCGGAACGGCGAATCCCTGTGCTCCACGGTTGTTACCGGAAGCCGGGTTCGCTGCAGGTGACTCGGCATCGGATTGCGCAGACGTGGGTGTTCCCGTGTTCTGCGACCGATCAAGATTCGAAGTCATGCCGTCACCTCCTACCACTGAAATGGCTCGGGCTCTGGGGCCCTGGTTGGTCTCGGGCATGCGCCCCGGTGGCCGTGACGACCACCAGGCCCAACTTTAGTACTCAGACCGTGACGAGGGACGTGAGCGGGTACTTTCCGAGGCGCTGCCGGCCACCCAGCGCGGCGATCTCCAGGACCACGGCGATACCGATCACGCGGGCACCTGCGGATTCCACCAGCCGCGCCGTCGCGTCGAGCGTGCCGCCGGTGGCGAGGACGTCGTCGACGACGAGAACGGAGCGCCCGTCCAGGCCGATCGGCCCGGCCGGGATCTCCAGCGTGGC
This sequence comes from Rhodococcus sp. NCIMB 12038, assembly GCF_002165735.1. Taxonomy (NCBI): domain Bacteria; kingdom Bacillati; phylum Actinomycetota; class Actinomycetes; order Mycobacteriales; family Nocardiaceae; genus Rhodococcus; species Rhodococcus sp. NCIMB 12038. Next base: position 399,114 of record NZ_NHML01000003.1, on the reverse strand, counting down.
CGTCCCGTACTCGAGGGTGTACGACTGCGACAGCACGGGCGGCGGCAGTTTGCCCGACTTCCGCACGGCCACCACACCGGATCCCAGCTCCCGGGCTACGCCGCCGCCGAGGAGGAACCCCCGCGCGTCGACGGCGGCGATCACGTCCGTCTCCGGGGCACAGGCGGCGAGCGCGTCGACGACGACACGGAATCCGTCGGCGTCGGAGAAGACCGGCGTCAGATCGGCGAACCGCACGCCGGGTTGCGGGAAGTCGTCGGCCCACCGGGTGAGCCGGGTGACGGCCTCACGGGCCGCGGAATGATCGGTCATCGGCGCAGCACCCACCTGTCCATGTTCCACCCGGCGCCCGACACTGTCGGGTTGACCGCTCCCGCCTCCAGACCCGACGCGAACGCGACGGTCCGCGGCTGGTCGAACAGCGGCACCGTCGGCACATCGGACCACAGGATGTTCTCCGCCTCCGTCGACAGCGACAGCTGGGCGGCGGTCGAGTCGTCGACGGCGAGTTGATCGACGATCTGGTCGACGCGACCGTTGCTGTAATCGCCGAAGTTGGAACCGTTTCCGCTGCGGAGGGCGTACATCGCGGTGGTGGCCGCGGCGGTGCCTGCCGCACCGGGAGCGGACGCCGTGCCCGCGAGCACCACGTCCACCTGCCCGCCGCGCAGCATCGACGGCGTGAAGTCGGGCGAGGCGACGTCCTGGACGGTGATCCCGACCGGGGCGCATGCCGCCGCGACCGCGGACACGATCTCGGCGCGCCGCGGGTTCGGGCCGAGATATCCGATCCGGACGGTCGCCGTGGTGTTGTCGGTGTCGGCCAGCGCGGCGGTGGCCGCTGCCGTGTCCGCCGTCTCGTAGCGGCCGCCGACGGCGCCCGCCACAGACTGGTGGACGAGGCTGTCGGGTGCTGTGACCCGCGTGTCGACCGGACCGCCGGAGCCTGCGCCGTCCGTGTCCGGTTCCGCGGCGAGCCCGAACTTCGACGCCAGCTCGTCGCGGGGCAGGCAGGCCGCGAACGCCCGCCGTCCGGCCGCGTTCTCGAACAGACCCGAGGTGGACAGGACGAACTGCTCGACGCTGCGGGAGGCCACCTCGGTCACGTCGAATCCGCCCAGGTCCAGGTCCGGCACCGAACCCGCGGCGACGTCGACGACCTCGACCGCACCGTCACCGATCCGCGCGCCGACGTCGGAGGACTTGGGCCACACCACGATCCGGGACGTGGCGGGGCGGTTGCCCCACCAGCGGTCGTTGGCCACCAGCACCAGACCCTCGTCCGCGGAGAACGATTCGACCTTGTAGGGGCCGGACGCGGGGAACAGCGCGAGGTCGAGGTCGCCCGGTGTCATCGTCCATCCGGAGTTCCAGAAGTCCGCGACCCGCGTCAGCGCCGCGGTGTCCGAATTCTGCACGGCGGCCACGATGTCGGGGACGCCGGTAGCAGTCGCGACGACGTGCGCCGGCATCATCGACGTCGCACCGAACAGCGACTTCCAGTCGGTGACGTTCCGTCCCGCCTTGAACGTGACGACGGCATCCTTCGCACCGGTCTGGCAGTCGATCCGGTCGATGTCCGTGTAGCCGGCGGTACTGGCCGCATCGAACATCGGGACGGTCGCGCCCTGGTCGTTCCGGCGGGCGAACCGGCCGCTGTTCGCCGCCCAGGTGAGCACCAGGTCGTCGCAGGACATCGGGACGCCGTCGGAGTAGACGGAGTTGGGGTTCAGCTTGTACTGGATCGTGAGGGCGTCCCCGGGCATCGCGTTGGCGGTGCCGATGTCCGTGTCGGCCACCGGTCCGCCCTCGGGGCCCGTGTAGTTGAACCCGGGCAGCACCCGCGCGAACACCTGACGTGCCCCCGACACCGCACCCGCGACGCTGTTCGCGTTGTAGGTGGTGACGGTGTTGTCGACGGCGTAGCCGATCGACGGGATCTGCTCGCCCTCCTCGGCACATCCGACGAGGGTGCCTGCGAGGAGCACGGTCGCGAGGAGACCGGCACCCGACACGGCCGCCGTCCGGCCGTGTCGGGTGGGCGCACCGCGCCGGGTGCTGTGCGATGCGGGCATGTCAGTGCCTCTTCTTGTTGCGCTTTCCGGTGGGACGTGAGCCCGGAGCAGGTGCGGTCGACGCGGTTCGGGAACGCGGCACGGCCGCTTCCGTCGTGGATACGGTCGCCGGGGCGCCGGCCTTCTGCGCTCCGCCTTCGGCCAGGGTCGCCCGTCGGGCGAGGACCTTCCGCGTGTGCGCGGCCACCGGACCCCACCGCTCCTTCAGGGTGACCAGCAACGGTGTCGCGAAGAAGATCGACGAGTACGCACCGACGATGATGCCGACGAGCTGCACCAGCGCCAGGTCCTTCAGCGTTCCGACACCGAGCATCCACACCGCGACCACCATCAGCGCGAGCACCGGCAGCACGCTGATCAGGGTGGTGTTGATGGAACGCATCAACGTCTGGTTGACCGCCAGGTTCGCCTGCTCGGCGTACGTGCGACGGGTCAGGTGCAGAATCCCCCGGGTGTTCTCCTCGACCTTGTCGAACACCACCACCGAGTCGTAGAGCGAGAACCCGAGAATCGTCAGCAGACCGATGACGGTCGCGGGGGTGACCTCGAAGCCGACGAGCGAATACACACCGGCGGTGACGGCGATGTCGAAGAACAGTGCGACGATCGCGGCGACCGCCATGTCGCGCTCGAACCGGACAGCGATGTAGATGCTGACGATCACGAGGAACACAAGCAGCGCGATCAGCGCCTTCTGGGTGATCTGCCCGCCCCACGTCTCGCTGACGTCGGCGACGCTGATCACGTTCTCGTTGACGGTGCCGTCACTGTCCTTCGGCTGGAACTCGTCGTACAACGCGTCCTGCAGCTTCACCACCTGGGCCGCGTCGAGTGCCTCCGAGCGGATCTGCACGGTCGCACTCGAACCCGAGCCCACCGTCTGCACCGAGACGGGGTCCATTCCCAGCGCCTCGGAGTAGACGTTCTCCACCTGCGCGGTGTCCACGCCGTTGCCCGCGGGGAACTGGATCCGCGACCCACCCTCGAAGTCGATACCGAGGGTGAATCCGCGCACGAGGATACTCAGCAGCGAGATCAGCACGATCGTGCCGGTCAGGATGAAGTAGAAGCGGCGGCGGCCGACCACCTCGAAGGCGCCGGTTCCGGTGTACAGCCGGGACAGCCAGCTGTGGTGGGGCATCGACGTCTGGTTGACGCCCGAATCCGACAGCGAAGACTCGGGGTCCGTCTGCGACGCAGACTTGTGCGACGTGGTCGATTCGCTCATACTCGTGACTCCTTCGCCGACGCTGCGGCAGCCTTGCGTTCCTTGGCGATCTGCTGCACGGCACCCAGTCCATTGACGCCCGGCTTGGACCAGAACGGCGACTTCGAGGCGAGGTGGACCAGCGGCCACGTCACCAGGAACACGACGACGACGTCGAGAATGGTGGTCAGGCCGAGGGTGAACGCGAAGCCGCGCACCTGGCCGATCGCGAGGATGTACAGCACCGCGGCGGCGATGAAGCTGACCGCGTTACCGGACAGGATGGTGCGGCGTGCACGGGCCCAGCCGCGTGGAACGGCGGACCGGAAGCTGCGGCCCTCTCTCATCTCGTCCTTGATTCTCTCGAAGAACACGACGAACGAGTCGGCCGTCATGCCGATACCGATGATCAGACCGGCGATGCCGGCGAGGTCGAGGGTGAAGTTGATGTACCGGCCGAGCAGCACCATGATCGCGTACACCATCACACCGGACAGGACCAGGGACAGCGCCGTGAGCACTCCGAGCATGCGGTAGTAGATCAGGCAGTAGATCAGAACCAGGACCAGACCCACCAGACCGGCGATGAGACCGGCCTGCAGCGAGGCGAGCCCCAGGGTCGCGGACACCGTCTCGGCCTCCGACGCCGCGAACGACAGCGGCAGCGAGCCGTATTTCAGGGTGTTCGCGAGTTCCTTCGCACTGTCCGCGGTGAACGAACCGGTGATCGACGTCGAACTGCCTGCGGGTGTCGCGCCCTGCACGACCGGCGCGCTCACCACCTTGGAGTCGAGCGTGAACGCGGCCTGCTTGCCGATGTTCTGCGACGTGAACGTGGCCCAGGTGTTGCTGCCCTCGGTCTTGAACGTCAGGCTCACCTCGTGCCGCGACTGCTGGGAGTTGTACCCGGACGTCGCGTCGGCGATCTCCTGACCGTCGATGATCGCCGGTTCGAGCAGGTACACGGCCTGACCGTCGGTGGAGCACGCGACCAGCGGCAGGGCCGGGTCGTCGTTGCCGCGCAACGGGTCGGGCACGCTGCAGTCGAGCGTCGCCATGGCCTGCTGCTGCACGGCTGGGTCGGTGCTCTGGCGCGTGGCCCGGGCGGCCGCGATCTCGTCGGCGGCCTGGGCGGTCTCGGTCCCGGACTCGTCGGTGGGCGCCGGTTCCGCCGTGGGGGCGGGCGCGGGTGACGTGGACGGATCCTGCGCCGGGAACGGCCGGTTCTGCGGCGCGGGGGTCTCGGTTCCGGCGGGCGCCTGGGCCGGCGTCTCACCGGCGGCGGGTGCCTGCGTGCCTGGAGCGGCCGCGGCCTGCGACGTCTGGACGGGGCGGACGTACAACCGCGCCGTCTGGCCGAGCGACCGCGCCTGGGCGCTGTCGTCGCCGGGAACGGTGATGACCAGGTTGTCGCCGTCGATGACGACCTCGGAGCCGGACACGCCGAGGCCGTTCACACGGGTCTCGATGATCTCCTGCGCCTGCCGCAGGCTGTCCGGCGTCGGCTTGCTGCCGTCCGGGGTGCGTGCGGTGAGGGTGACTCGGGTCCCACCTTGCAGGTCGATGCCCAGCTTGGGTGTCGCGGACTTGTCGCCGGTGAAGAACACCAGGGCATACAGAACCGCCACGAGCACCGCGAAAACGGTGAGGTAGCGGACGGGATGCACCGATCCTGTGGAAGGTGCCACGATCTCTATGTCTCCTCAGTACGTGCAGTTCGGGTGGGAACGCTCACAGCACACCGGACCGGCCGACGCAGGGCTGTGCCCCGGTCGCCGCGCCCGGGGCGCCTGCGACGGCTGCGCCGCGGAAGCGCCGGTCAATCCTTGTTCAGCCGCGGCGTGGTGTCGCCGCCGTTCTCACGATCCTCGCGCACGATGTCGGTGGCGGGGGCCTCGGTGCTGATCGATTCGGTGTCGATCGACTCGTGGTCGATGGCACCGTCACCCTGCAGCGGGGCGTCGACGATCTGCTCGCGGACCACGAGACGCGACCACGTGGTGACCACGCCGGGAGCGATCTCGAGGTCGATCGTGTCGTCGCCGAGTGCGACGACGGTGCCGTGCAGACCGGCAGTCGTGAGGATGCGGTCGCCCACCGAGAGCGAGTCCTGCAGAACAGTCACCTTGGCCGCCTCCTTCTTCTGCCGGCGGATCCCCAGGAACATCGGGACGAGCAGCGCCAGAATCAGGAGCGGGAAGAGAAAATCCATCTGTAAGTCAACCTCGAGGTATGTCGCACGGTCCGAAGCACTGGTCCCGGTTGGACCGATGCAATACACCAGTGTGCCATCACCGGCCCGGACACCGGTTCGGTCGGCACGGGGCGGGCGTTTCTCCCGGCGCCGATCAGGGGTCTTCGGGATCGAACAGGGAGGCCTGCGGTTCGTTGACGCGGACCTCGATTCCGCCGGTCACGGCGTCCGGCGGCGGGGTCAGGCCCAGTTGCATCCACGCGGCCGCGGTGGCGACCCGGCCGCGGGGTGTGCGGGCGATCATTCCGGCGCGGACGAGGAACGGCTCACACACCTCTTCGACGGTGGCAGGCTCCTCACCCACCGCGACGGCCAGGGTGGACACGCCGACCGGTCCGCCGCCGAAGCTGCGCACCAGGGCGCTGAGGACGGAGCGGTCGAGACGGTCGAGTCCCAGCTGGTCGACGTCGTACACGGCGAGGGCGGCGTGCGCGATCTCGCGGGTGACGACGCCGTCCGCGCGGACCTCGGCGTAGTCGCGGACGCGGCGGAGCAGGCGGTTCGCGATGCGGGGCGTGCCCCGGGACCGGCTCGCGATCTCGGCGCCGGCCTCCTCGCCGAGTTGCACCCCGAGGATGCCCGCCGACCGCATGAGGATCTGCTGCAGCTCCGCCGGTTCGTAGAAGTCCATGTGGGCGGTGAACCCGAACCGGTCGCGCAGCGGCCCGGTGAGCGCCCCCGAACGGGTGGTGGCCCCGACCAGGGTGAACGGCGCAACCTCCAGGGGAATGGACGTGGCTCCGGGGCCCTTGCCGACCACGACGTCGACCCGGAAGTCCTCCATCGCGAGGTAGAGCATCTCCTCCGCCGGGCGGGCGATGCGGTGGATCTCGTCGATGAACAGCACGTCGCCCTCGACGAGGTTGCTCAACATGGCGGCCAGGTCGCCGGCGCGCTCGAGCGCCGGACCCGACGTCAGCCTCAGTGAGGAACCCAGTTCGGCGGCGATGATCATCGCCATGCTGGTCTTACCCAGCCCGGGCGGGCCGGACAGGAGGATGTGGTCGGGGGTGCCGCCGCGCATCTTGGCGCCGGTCAGGACGAGTTGCAACTGCTCCCGGACCCGCGGTTGCCCGATGAAATCGTGCAGGTTCTTCGGCCGCAGGCTGGCCTCGATGTCGCCGTCGCCGGCAACGAGGTCGGCCGAGACCGGGGACTCGTCGTCGCCGCCGGTTTCGGGATTCATCTGGTCTTCCCGAGCAGGGAGAGGGCGGAGCGCAGCGCGGACGAGGTGGTCGACTCGGGTGCCTCGGCGAGGACGGAATCGGTGGCCTGTTCGGCCTGCTTGGCCGGGAATCCGAGCCCGACGAGCGCTTCGACGATCTGGTCGCGGACCGATCCGCCGCCGCCCGCACCGAGCGGCACCGCCCCGGACGTGGACGCGACCACGTCGACCTTGTCGCGCAGTTCGACGACCATCCGCTCGGCTCCGCGCTTGCCGATGCCCGGCACCCGGGTCAGTGCGGTGACGTTGCCCTCGGCGAGCGCGGCACGCAACGCGTCGGGTTCGAGGACGGCGAGTGTCGCCATCGCCAGGCGCGGACCGACACCCGACACCGTCTGGAGCAGCCCGAACAACTCCTTGGACTCCGAGTCGGGGAACCCGTACAGCGTCATCGAGTCCTCGCGGACGATCATCGCCGTGACCAGCCGGGCCTCGGTTCCCCGCTGCAGCCCGCCGAGAGTGGCCGGGGTCGCGTTCACGCGGTATCCCACTCCCGCGGATTCGATCACCGCATGGTCGAGGGCGATCTCGAGCACCTCGCCGCGGACGGACGCGATCATCGTGTACCTGCCTTCTTCACTTCGGCCAGCCGGGCCTGGTAGCGACGTTTCTGTTCGGCGGCCGCGGCTTCGGCGCGGGCCATGCGTTCGATCATCGGCGCCCGCCAGCAATGGCAGATCGCCAGGGCCAGCGCGTCCGCGGCGTCGGCCGGTTTGGGGGCGGCCGCCAGCTTGAGGATGCGTGTCACCATCGCCGTCACCTGAGCTTTGTCGGCCGATCCGCTTCCGGTGACGGCCGCCTTGACCTCACTGGGGGTATGGAAACACACGGGGATGCCGCGGCGTGCGGCGGCGAGCGCGACGACGCCGCCCGCCTGCGCGGTGCCCATCGCGGTGCGCACGTTGTGCTGGGAGAACACCCTCTCGATCGCCACGACCTCCGGCCGGTGCAGATCGATCCACGATTCGGCGGCCTCGGAGATCCGCAGCAGCCGGGACGACAATTCGAGGTCTGCCGGGGTCCGGACCACGTCGACGGCCACCGGGGTGACGGTGCGACCGTTGCCGCCGTCCACCACTCCGAATCCGCACCGGGTCAGACCGGGATCCACACCCAGCACACGCACGCAAAGCCACCTCTCCCACGCCGAACAGCTGTTCGATAGCTTAGCCGTGGGATCGGACGTGTCGGCGCACCAACACGCAGGACGGCGGGGCGGGCGAGCACCGCTCCCCCGCCCCGCGCCGTGCGTCCGTGCGATCAGTCGTCGAGTTCGGCGAGCACCTCGTCGGACAGGTCGACGTTGGTGTAGACGTTCTGCACGTCGTCGGACTCTTCGAGCGCGTCGACGAGCTTGAACACCTTGCGGGCCCCGTCGGCGTCGACCGGGACCTCGACGGATGCACGGAAGTCGGCCTCGGCGGAGTCGTAGTCGATGCCCGCCTCCTGCAGGGCGCTGCGCACGGCCACGAGGTCGGTGGGCTCGCTCACGATCTCGAACGTCTCGCCGAGGTCGGTGACCTCTTCGGCGCCCGCGTCGAGGACCGCCATCAGCACGTCGTCCTCGGTCTGGTCGCCCTTCTCCAGGGTGACGACGCCCTTGCGGGTGAACAGGTAGGACACCGAACCCGGGTCGGCCATGTTCCCGCCGTTGCGGGTCATCGCGGTCCGCACCTCGCCTGCCGCGCGGTTGCGGTTGTCGGTCAGGCACTCGATGAGGACGGCGACGCCGTTGGGCCCGTAGCCCTCGTACATGATGGTCTGCCAGTCGGCGCCGCCCGCTTCTTCACCGGCGCCGCGCTTGCGGGCACGCTCGATGTTGTCGTTGGGGACCGACGTCTTCTTGGCCTTCTGGATGGCGTCGTACAGGGTGGGGTTTCCCGCAGGGTCGCCACCGCCGGTACGGGCCGCCACCTCGATGTTCTTGATCAGCTTCGCGAAGGCTTTGCCACGCTTGGCGTCGATCACAGCCTTCTTGTGCTTGGTGGTGGCCCATTTGGAGTGGCCGCTCATGCGATTCAAGCCCCTTTCCTGCTGCTTTTGGCACGCCGAATGCGCGGTTTCAGCTTTGACGATGTTACCCGCAGCCCGGCCGCCCCTGCGCGATCCCGGGGTAACAACTCGCATAAGTCGCCATTGTTTGCATAGAATGCAAACATGTTGATGCGAGTCGACCACGGTTCCAGCACCCCACTGGGCGAACAGATCGCCGCCAATGTGCGCGGTGCGTTCCTGCGCGGCGAGATCGGTGCGGGCGACCGGCTCCCCTCCGCGCGGGCACTGGCCGAGTCCGTCGACGTCAACCTCCACACGGTGCTGCGCGCGTACGCCGCCCTCCGCGACGAGGGGCTGATCGACCTCCGCCGGGGCCGGGGCGCGGTCGTCCGCGCCGACACCGACCCGATTCGCACCGGATTGACCGAAGCCGCACGCACTTTCGTCGCAGAGGCCCGGCGCCTCGGACTCGACACCGAACAGATGCTCGACGTGATCAAGGAGACCACGAAACAATGACGACCTCCCGCACGCGCCTCCTCGCCGCGACCTCGGCCGTACCCCTCCTCGCCCTCGCGATCGCGAGACTCGCGTGGGGCGGCGACCTGCCGCCGGTGGTGGCCAGTCACTGGTCCGGCACCGAACCCGACGGTTTCAGCGACACGACCACCTACTTCTGGGTCGCCCTCGCGGTCTGCGCGATCGCCGCGGGCATCGCCGGCGTCGTCGCGGCCCGGATCCGCACCGACGCCGCGCTCTGGCTGCCCGCCACCGCGTGCGCCGGGTGGACGGTGGCCACGACCTGGATCGTCAGCGTCGCCGCCACCGTCCGTGCGGGCTCGCCCGAGGCGGCGACGCTGGGCTGGTGGATTCTGATTCCCCTGCTGGGAATCCTGTGGGCGGTCGCCACGTTCATCCTGCTCCCCCGGCCGTCGCACCCCACGGGGAACGGCCCGGCACCGACGCTGCCCGTCCCCCTGGCGCCCGGCGAGCGCGCGTCCTGGACCGGATACGTGCGCGGGCGCTGGGCGGGCGTGCTCGCTCTCGCCATGGCCGTCGCCGCGGTCGTGTCCGCGCTGGTCGGCGCACTCTGGCTCGCGGTGCTGTTCCTCGTCCTACTGGTCGCCGGTGGCGCCTTCGCGTCGGTGACCGTGCAGGTCGACCGCACCGGGCTGAGCCTGTCGTCGTGGAACGTCCGCTGGCGGCACATCCCACTCGACGCGGTCGACGAGGCGCAGGTGACCGAGATCCGCCCCGGCGAATGGGGTGGCTGGGGATACCGCTTCTCACCGCGCGGAACGGCGGTGGTGATCCGCGGCGGTGAGGGCATCGTGGTGACCCGCACCGGCGGCCGCCCGTTCGCGGTCACCGTCGACGGCGCCGCTCAGGGTGCGGCGCTCCTCAACTCGCTCGCCGCACCGCGCCCGGCGGGTTAGACCCCGCGGACGATGTCGACGAACAACTCGTGCACCCGCCGGTCCCCCGTGACCTCCGGGTGGAACGACGTCGCCACCACGGAACCCTGCCGCACGGCCACGATGCGTCCGGCGGCCGCGCCACCCGACTCGGGCACCCGGGCGAGGACCTGGACGTCGTCGCCGACGCGCTCCACCCACGGTGCCCGGATGAACACCGCCCGCATCGGGTCGCCGACGATGCCCTCGAATTCGAGGTCGGACTCGAAGGAATCGACCTGACGGCCGAAGGCGTTGCGGCGCACGGTCATGTCGATGGCGCCGAGGTGCTGCGCGTCGGGTCTCGTGTCGAGGATCTCGCTCGCGAGGAGGATCATCCCGGCGCAGGACCCGTAGGCCGGCAACCCGTCGCGCAGGCGGGCCTTCAGCGGCTCGAGCAGTTCGAAGATCTGCAGCAGCTTGCTCATCGTCGTCGACTCACCGCCCGGGATCACCAGGCCGTCGATCTTCTCGAGCTCCTCCGGGCGGCGGATTCCCACGGCATCGGCGCCCGAATCATTCAGTGCAGCAAGGTGTTCACGGACATCGCCCTGCAGGGCGAGTACTCCGACGAGGGGACGGGTCATGCCATGTTTCCTGTCTCGATGTCGCGCTGGTCCTGATCGCGCTGGATGCGGGTCAACCCCTCCTGCACCACGGCGGCGACCATGGTGCCGTTCCGGTCGAACATGCGGCCCTGGGTGAGGGCGCGGCCGAAGCCGGCGGAGGGTGAGGTCTGGTCGTAGAGCAGCCACTCGTCGGCGCGGAACGGGCGCAGGAACCACATGGCGTGGTCGAGCGACGCGGTCTGGGTGACCACTCCCGGGTGCGGGACCTTCGACGCGCCGAGGAGCGTCATGTCACTGAGGTAGGCGAGGGTGCAGATGTGGAAGACCTGATCGTCGGGCAGCTTGTCGCGGTAGCGCATCCACACGCGTTGCTGCGCAGCGATTCCGGGAGTTTTCCTGGTGCAGTCGGCCGGAACGATACGGACGTCCCATTCCTTCCACTCCCGGTAGAGATCGGTGGCGGCCATCTCCTCGACGGTCTGCGCGTCGACGAGGTTCTCGGGCTCGGGCACCGACGGCATCGTGTCCTGGTGCTCGATGCCCTCGTCCCCCGAGTGGAACGACGCCGACATGGTGAAGATCGCCTTGCCGTCCTGGATGCCGGTGACCCGCCGGGTGCAGAACGACCGGCCGTCCCGGATCCGGTCGACCAGGTACACGGTGGGTTCCGCCGGATTTCCGGGGCGCAGGAAGTACCCGTGCAGGGAGTGCACCTCGAATCTCTCGTCGACGGTGCGAACGGCGGACACCAGCGACTGACCGGCGACCTGCCCGCCGAACGTCCTCTTCAGCACGGACGGATGAACCGAGCCGCGGAAGATGTCCTTCTCCAGCGCTTCGAGTTCGAGAATGTCCTCGATGCTCGCCATCAGCCCTCCTTCTGTGCCTGGTCAAGGTTATCCGCCCGGTTCGGGCTCGAGGCACCATGGGTGCCATGACGATGTTCACACCGACGAGCCCGGACGGCCTCGTCGCCCTCGTCACCGAACGCTGCCTCGCCGTGGACGGCATCGCCGTCGTCGCGATCGACGCCCCCGACGGCGCCCAGCCGCTGCCCCTCGCCGGCGCGGTGTGCGCGTCGCTGCGGGAGCAGGGCAGGCCCTGTGACGTCGTGTCCCTCCACGACTACGTCCGGCCCGCCTCCCTGCGGTTCGAGCACGGCCGCGACGACGAACTCAGCTACCGCACCCTCTGGTTCGACTACGACGCCCTGAACCGGGAAGTGGTGCGCTCGGTCCGCACCGACCGCCGGTGGTTGCCGCGGTTGTGGGACGAGGACGAGGATCGCTCCGCCCGCTGTGCCAGGGTGCCCGCGGCCGCCGGGCAGGTGCTGCTCGTGACCGGCCCCATGCTGCTCGGCCGGGACCTCGACTTCGACGTCACCGTGCAACTCCACCTGGGTGAAGGGGCCCTGCTGCGCCGTACCCCGGCCGATCAACGTTGGACCGTGCCCGCACTGCTGCGCCGCGCCGCAGACGTCACCTACGAACCCGACCTGCTGGTGCGGTACGACCATCCGCCGAAACCCGCGGTCCGAGCGGGTCGCTGAACCCGCTCACGTCGTGCGCAGGAACCGGGTCAGCCCTTCCTGCACCACGGCGGCGACCAGGTTCCCCTTCCGATCGAAGATCCGTCCCTGCGCGAGACCCCGGCCGAAGCCGGCGGACGGTGACGTCTGGTCGTACAGCAGCCATTCGTCGGCCCGGAACGGACGCAGGAACCACAGGGCGTGATCGAGTGAGGCACTGTCGATCTCGACACCGGGATGCGGTGTCATCGCGGAACCGATGAGCGTCATGTCACTCATGTACGCCAGCGCGCAGACATGGAATACGGGGTCGTCGGGCAGCGTCCTGCGGGACCGGAACCACGCCTGCTGCTGCGCGGCCGCACCGCGGATGCGGTCGACCTCGCCGTGTCCGACGATCCGGATGTCCCAGTCGGACCACTCCCGGGCGAGCCAGGCGATCTCCGGGTCTTCGGACTCACTGGCGAACGGCAGCGAATCCGGCGGCGGGACCACCGGCATCTCGTCCTGGTGCTCGATGCCCACGTCCGCCACCTGGAAAGACGCCGACATCGTGAAGATGGCCTGGCCGTCCTGCACGGCGCTGACCCGCCGGGTGACGAACGAGCGGCCGTCCCGGACCCGGTCCACGAGGTACACGATCGGCATCGCGGGATTGCCGGGACGGAGGAAGTAGCCGTGCAGCGAATGCACCGCGAACCGGGGTTCGACCGTGCGGACCGCCGCCACGAGTGCCTGACCGGCCACCTGACCGCCGAAGGTGCGGGGAAGCATGGTCTCGGTCGCTATGCCCCGGAAGATGTTCTCCTCGAGGCGTTCCACTTCCAGGATCTCTTCGATCGTCGCCATCCACGGCCCCTTCCGATGCTCGTCCGCTGACACTCTCCCACGGACCCGCGCACCGGACCGCACCGCACGGGCCCGGGGTGGGGCCTCGTGCGGTGCGTGCGGAAGGGCAGTGCCGGGACGCTCGATCAGTGATCGAGCGTGGGGATCACCAGCCGCGTTCGGCGAGCCGGTGCGGGACGGGGATGTCGTCGACGTTGATGCCGACCATCGCCTCGCCCAGCCCGCGCGAGACCTTCGCAAGGACGTCCGGGTCATCGAAGAACGTGGTCGCCTTCACGATCGCCGCGGCCCGCTCGGCCGGGTTGCCCGACTTGAAGATGCCGGAGCCGACGAACACACCCTCGGCACCGAGCTGCATCATCATCGCCGCGTCCGCCGGGGTGGCGATGCCGCCGGCGGTGAACATGGTGACCGGCAACTTACCGGCCTTGGCGACCTCGACGACCAGGTCGTACGGCGCCTGCAGCTCCTTGGCCGCCACGTACAGCTCGTCCTCGCTCAGCGACGTCAGCCGGCGGATTTCCCCACCGATGGTGCGCATGTGGGTGGTCGCGTTGGACACGTCGCCGGTGCCGGCCTCACCCTTCGAGCGGATCATCGCCGCACCCTCGGTGATCCGGCGCAGCGCCTCACCGAGATTGGTGGCACCACAGACGAACGGAATGGTGAACTTCCACTTGTCGATGTGGTTGGCGTAGTCGGCCGGCGTCAGGACCTCGGACTCGTCGATGTAGTCGACACCGAGCGACTGCAGGATCTGCGCCTCGACGAAGTGCCCGATCCGGGCCTTGGCCATCACCGGGATCGAGACGGCGGAGATGATGCCGTCGATCATGTCCGGGTCGCTCATCCGGGACACGCCGCCCTGCGCGCGGATGTCGGCGGGCACCCGCTCGAGTGCCATCACCGCGACGGCACCGGCGTCCTCGGCGATCTTCGCCTGGTCGGGGGTGACGACGTCCATGATGACCCCGCCCTTCAACATCTCGGCCATGCCACGCTTGACGCGCGCCGTACCGGTGGTGGGGGTGGTGTCGGGGGTGCTCACAGCGAACTCCTGAGGTGTGGCGTGGATTGATTTCGATAGCGGCATGCGTGAGCGACGACGTTCACGCTGCAGTACCTGATTCTAGGACGAACGCCAGTCCACTTCCGTAGCCAGTCCGCGATTGCTGGCTTTCTCCGGACGTGCGGGCGGCTCAGGTGATCGCGCGCACCTCGGGGTCGTCGGCGGCGACGGCGACCGATTCGGCCTCGTCGAGGAGATCCGCGAGGTCGTGCGGGTACACGGCCTCGCCCGCCGCCGCGAGTTCACGGACCGTCTCCGCGGTGCACCACCGGTGACCGGTGATGGTGCGGCTCTCGAGTTCGGTGAAGCCGCCGTGGTGCGGCTCGAACCCGTCGGTGCGCAGCGCGAAGAACAGCTCCTCGGAGCGGATGAGCTGCCCGTTCCAGGAGAAGATCGCCACCCGGCGCCACATCGGTCCGCGTAGCGACTCGGCCGATGCGGTGTGCCCGGTCTCCTCGGCGATCTCCCGGACCGCGGCCGCCCGCAGGTTCTCGCCCTTCTCGACGGCGCCACCGATCGTGAACCAGTAGTAGATGTCGGGGACGGTGGGGTCGTGTCCCCGCAGCAGCAGCACCCGGCCATCACCGTCGAGCAGCACCACCCGGGCAGAGGTACGGACGGAGTCGAGGGACAGGCCCTCGGTGACGGCGGCCGCGGACGAGCGTTCGGTGATCTCGAAGTACGTCGGCAGGGGGGCCGTGCCGCCGAGGTGCAGCCATCGGACGGGCCGCCGGGTGCGCAGGGCGAGGGTGTCGCGGACGGCGTCGTTGTGGAAGCGGCGGGCGATCAGCACCCGCGCCTCCGCGTCGGCGAGTTCCGCCACCAACTGGGGGCGCAGGGTGTCCGGGTCGAGGGACGAAAGTGCGCTGGACAACGCGTTCTCGGCGATCTCCCGGTCGGCCCGGTCCGACCGTTCGGCCCCGGCCGCCAGCGCGGCCAATGACCTGCCCTCGGGCGGGTCCATCGCCGCGGCCGCCGCGCGGACGACCACCGCCCGGCGGGCGAGGGCCGCGTCGAGGGCCTGCCAGGACAGGTCCGAGCGGACGTGCAGGCGGTCGAGGCGGTTGGCCGTGCCGTACGCCCACAGGCCGATCGCGAGGACGACGGCCGCGACCAGCGCGAGAACCAGGATCGTGAGGGCGGAGAGCGTCACGAGCCGACCTCCCGGACGCCGTCGCGGCCGACGGTGACCGTCTCGTAGACGCGCAGGATCTGCTCGGCTACCACCGGCCAGTCGTATTCGGTGACCACCGTGCGGCCGACGTCGGTGAGCGCGGCGCTGCGCTCGGAGTCGCCGAGCACCGAGTCGATCCCGGCGGCGAGCGCTGCCGCATCCCCCACCGGCACCAGCACACCCGCCTGGCCGTCCCGCAGGACCCGGCGGAATGCGTCCAGTTCGCTCGCGACGACTGCGGCTCCGGCGGCCATCGCCTCCACCAGCACGATGCCGAAGCTCTCACCGCCGAGGTTGGGGGCGCAGTACACGTCGGCGCTCCGCAGCGCCGACGCCTTCTCTGCGTCGTCGACCTGGCCGAGCAGACGCAGGTGCCCGAAGACCGGCCCCGCCTCGCGGCGCAGCTTGTCCTCGTCACCGCGGCCGACCACCAGCACCTCGAGGTCGGGATACTTCTCCACCAGCGCGGGCAGCGCCTTCAGGAGCACGGCCATGCCCTTGCGGGGCTCGTCGTAGCGGCCGAGGAAGAGGATGGTCCTGCCGGGGCGCGGGTAGCCCGTCAGCGGTTCCGCGTTCGCGAACGCCGGGACGTCGACGCCGTTGGGGATTTCGACGGCGTCGGAGCCGAGCGATTCGACCTGCCAGCGCCGCGCGAGTTCCGACACCGCGATGCGACCGCTGATCTTCTCCAGGTACGGCTGGAGCACACCCTGAAACGTGCTCAGCACCAACGACTTCGTCGTCGACGTGTGGAACGTCGCCACGATGGGCCCCTCCGCCACGCGCATGGCGAGCATCGACAGACTCGGCGCGTTGGGCTCGTGGATGTGCAGGACGTCGAAATCGTTGTCCGAGATCCAGCGCCGGACCCGGGCGCTCGCGGCGGGGCCGAAACTCAGCCGGGCCACCGAACCGTTGTAGGGAATGGCGAGGGCGCGTCCCGCCGACACGACGAAACCGGGCAGGTCGACGTCGTCGGACGCCGGCGCCAGGACGCTCACCTTGTGCCCGCGCTCGATCAGGACCTCCGCGAGGTCGACGACGTGGGCCTGCACTCCGCCCGGGACGTCGAACGAGTACGGGCAGACCATGCCGATCTTCACGAGTTCTCCATGCGGGAGAGCCTCGCCTGCGACAGGTCGGACAGCCACAGCGGCTGAAGCATGTGCCAGTCCTCGGGATGTGCGGCGATGTTGGCCTCGAACCGGTCCGCCAGGGCCTGGGTCGCCGCGGCCACTCCCGCGGTCGTGTCGATCGGCGGGTCGATGCGGAAACCCCACCCGCCGTCGGTGAACCAGCAGTGCACCGGCAGCAGCGGCGCACCGGTGTCGATCGCCAGCTTGGCGGGGCCGGCGGGCATCCGGGTCGGTTCACCGAAGAACGTCACCGGGACTCCCTTCTTCGCCAGGTCGCGTTCACCGAGAAGGCACACGATGCCGTTGTCCCGCAGCCGCTCCGACAGTTCCACGAACGGGGGGTGCTCACCGCCGCTGAGTGGGAAGATCTCGAAGCCGAGGCCTTCGCGGTAGTCGACGAACCGCTGGTACAGCGATTCGGGTTTCAGCCGTTCGGCGACCGTGGACAGGCCACCCCAGTGCTGGGCGCACCACACGCCGGCCATGTCCCAGTTTCCGCTGTGCGGAAGGGCGAGAATGGCGCCCGTGCCTGCCTCCTTCGCGGCGTCGAGGTGCTTCTGCCCCTCGATCAGCGCGTCGAGGGCGGCTCCGGTCTTCACCAGATCCATCGACGGCAGCCGGAAGGCCTCCCGCCAGTACCGTGCGTAGGACCGCACCGACGCCCGCATCAGCGTGTCCGGCACCTCCGCGGCGGGTACACCCAGCACCCGGGCGAGGTTGCGGCGCAACTGGTCCGGGCCGCCGTTCCGGACGGCGAAGTCGGCTCCCCTGTCGAACAGGGTTACCGCGGCCTTCTCGGGCAGTGCGCGCACCAGCCGCCAGCCTGTCGCGTACCCCAGGTCGCTGAGGCGTTCGGACAGGCCGCTCACTGCGCGGTCGCCTGTCCGTCTTCCGGCGTCGGGTCGGCGGGCGGCAGGGGCAGCACGTCCCGCGCTCCCGGCGACCGGCGGACCGCCAGGACCCGCTGGAACACGGTGATCACGCTGCCCACCGACAGCAACCACATCGCGACGTGCACGGCCCACGGCACTCCGAGCCCGGTGACGCCGGCGCCGACGAGGACGATGATCAGCCGATCGGGTCGCTCGATGAGCCCGCCGTCGGCGGACAGTCCGCTCGCCTCTGCGCGCGCCTTGGCGTACGAGATCACCTGCGAGGTGACCAGGCACAGCAGCGTCGCGATCAGCAGCGGTTTGCTGTTCTCGTGGTACACCGCCCACCAGGCGAGCCCGGCGAAGATCGCGCCGTCGGCCACCCGGTCGCAGGTGGCGTCGAGGACGGCGCCGTACCGGGTTCCGCCGCCCCGCGCGCGTGCCATCGCGCCGTCCAGCATGTCGAACATCACGAACAGCCAGATGAACATCGCTCCCCAGAACAGATGTC
Source organism: Rhodococcus sp. NCIMB 12038 (assembly GCF_002165735.1). Classification (NCBI taxonomy): domain Bacteria; kingdom Bacillati; phylum Actinomycetota; class Actinomycetes; order Mycobacteriales; family Nocardiaceae; genus Rhodococcus; species Rhodococcus sp. NCIMB 12038. Next base: position 381,196 of record NZ_NHML01000003.1, on the reverse strand, counting down.
CGCTGGGAAACAGCGTGACGGCGCCCGCCACGGTCGCGACGGTGCCGATGACGGTGACGGAATCGGGGGTGAGCCCGGTCTTGACCAGGGCCTTCCCCAGTGGAGCCGTCACCTTGGACACGGATGCCCGTCCGAAGAAGCTCAGCACCTCTCCACCCCGTTCTTCACTTCCCGACAGGAACCCCGAACGCGTGAGTCAGCGACTCGCGCGTCATTCATCTATCGCGTCATTCATTCCAGGCCTTTGCCAGCAGCCCCCGGGTCTCGCGCAGCAATTGCGGCATGACCTTGACCCCGGCGAGGACCGTGATGAAGTTCGCGTCCCCGCCCCAGCGCGGAACGATGTGCTGATGCAGGTGCTCGGCGAGCGAACCGCCCGCCGCCGCACCGAGATTGAGGCCGACGTTGAAACCGTCGGGCCGCGACACCCGCTTGATCACGCGCAGCGCCTGCTGCGTGAACGACATCAGTTCGGCGCTTTCCGCCTCCGTCAGGTCCTCCAGCGCCGCGACCTTGCGGTAGGGAACCACCATCAGGTGCCCCGGGTTGTACGGGTACAGGTTCAGCACCGCGTACACGTGCTCCCCGCGGGCGACGATCAGCCCGTCCTCGTCGTCCATCTTCGGGATGTCGATGAACGGCTCGTTCGGGACGTCCTTCGACTTCGGTGTCTCGGCGATGTACGACATGCGGTGCGGCGACCAGATCCGCTGAAGGTGATCGGGCTCGCCGGGGCCGCGGTCGACGAGGCGGCCGGGGCCGCCGAGCATCTCGTCGGCCGTCACGTCGTCACCTCCGGTCATGTGCGTCACCCTTCCTGACCGGATTGCAGCAGTTCCGCCGTCGGCGACGCGTTCTCGCGGCGGCCGATCCATTCGGTGACGATGCGCACGGCGTCGTCCACGGGCACGCCGTTGACCTGGGTGCCGTCGCGGAACCGGAAGCTGACGGCGCCGGCTTCGACGTCGCGCGCACCCGCCAGCAGCATGAACGGCACCTTCTGCGCCGTGTTGTTGAAGATCTTCTTCTGCATGCGGTCGTCGCTCGCGTCGACCTCGGCGCGGACACCGGCCGCCTTCAGGCGCTTCACCACGTCGAAGAGGTGATCGGCGAACGTCTCCGCCACCGGAATTCCGACCACCTGGACGGGCGCCAGCCAGGCCGGGAACGCGCCCGCGTAGTGCTCGGTGAGCACCCCGAAGAACCGTTCGATGGACCCGAACAGGGCCCGGTGGATCATCACCGGCCGCTGCTTGGTGCCGTCGGTGGCGGTGTACTCGAGGTCGAACCGCTCGGGCAGGTTGAAGTCGAGCTGAATCGTCGACATCTGCCAGGTGCGCCCCAGGGCGTCCTGCACCTGCACCGAGATCTTCGGGCCGTAGAACGCGGCGCCGCCCGGATCGGGAACCAGGTTCAGCCCCGACGACTCCGCGACCTCGGCCAGCGTCGCCGTCGCTTCCTCCCACACGGCGTCGTCGCCGACGAACTTGTCCGGGTTCTTGGTGGACAGCTCGAGGTAGAAGTCGTCCAGTCCGTAGTCCTTCAGCAGGCCGAGGACGAACTGCAGGGTGGACGCCAGTTCGTCGCGCATCTGCTCGCGGGTGCAGTAGATGTGCGCGTCGTCCTGCGTCATTCCCCGCACGCGGGTCAGTCCGTGGACGACACCCGACTTCTCGTACCGGTACACCGAACCGAACTCGAAGAGCCGCAACGGCAGTTCGCGGTACGACCGTCCGCGGGAGCGGAAGATCAGGTTGTGCATCGGGCAGTTCATCGGCTTGAGGTAGTAGTCCTGGCCCGGCTTGCGCACAGTGCCGTCCTCGTTCAGTTCCTCGTCGATGTGCATCGCGGGGAACATGCCGTCGCGGTACCAGTCCAGGTGCCCCGACACCTCGTAGAGGTGGCCCTTGGTGATGTGGGGTGTGTTGACGAACTCGTACCCCTCCTCGACGTGGCGTTTGCGGGAGTAGTCCTCCATCTCGGTGCGGATGATCCCGCCCCGAGGATGGAACACGGGCAGTCCCGAGCCGAGCTCGTCGGGGAAGCTGAACAGGTCGAGTTCCGACCCCAGCTTGCGGTGGTCGCGGCGCTCGGCCTCGGCGAGCAGTTCCAGGTGCTGCTCCTGCGCCTCCGCCGACTCCCACGCGGTGCCGTAGATGCGCTGCAGATCGGCGTTGTCCTGGTTACCACGCCAATACGCCGCGGAGCTGCGGGTGAGCTTGAACGCCGGGATGTGCTTGGTTGTGGGGATGTGCGGGCCCCGGCACAGGTCGCCCCACACCTTCTCGCCGGTCCGTGGGTCCAGGTTGTCGTAGATGGTGAGCTCGTTGCCGCCCACCTCCATGATCTCCGGGTCGTCGATTCCCGACTTGTCGTCGATGAGTTCGAGCTTGAAGGGCTCGTTCGCCAGTTCGGCTCGCGCCTCCTCCAGCGAGTCGACGACGCGGCGCGAGAACCGCTGCGACCCCTTGACGATCTTCTTCATCCGCTTCTCGAGGTTCGCGAGGTCCTCGGGAGTGAACGGGCGCTCGACGGCGAAGTCGTAGTAGAAGCCGTCCTTGATCGGCGGGCCGATACCGAGCTTGGCCTCGGGGAATTCCTGCTGGACGGCCTGCGCGAGGACGTGCGCCGCCGAGTGGCGGATGACGCTGCGGCCGTCGTCGGTGTTCGCCGCGACCGGTTCGACCTCGACGTCGGCGTCGGGCACCCAGGACAGGTCCTTGAGCTGGCCCTCCGCGTCACGGACCACGACGACGACGTCCGGGCCCTTGGTCGGGTAGCCGGCCTCCCGAACCGCTGTACCGGCCGTCGTCCCCGCGGGCACCCGGACGAGGGTGGCTTGGGCGGCGGATGCGGGGGTGCTCACGGCGATGTTCTCCTAGGTGAGGTGTGCGGTGCAGACATGGTGAATGTGCCAGCCCATGTTATCGGCCCAGCAGTGACACCCAATCATGCGTCCGGCTAGAGCGGGCTCTCCAGCCACGGGTAGTCGAGGCCGATCCACGTCCCGACGAGACCGAACGTCCCGAGCAACCACAGCGTGGCGAGGACGACGGCACACGTCAGCAACGCGCCCAGCCCTTTGACCACCAGCGACTGCCGCGAGAACCAGTCCATGAACTTGTCGTAACGCTGCCGCGCGTAGTGCAGCAACCGGTGGGCCCACGCGAACTCGGACGCGAGGATGCCGAGCCCCGCGAACACGATCAGCCAGCCGGGCCCGGGGTACGGGATCGCGACGATCCCGGCGGCGAGCACGAGAACGCCGATCACCCCCACCACGATGCGGTACGCCAGGTTGAGGCCCGGGCGCGCGGCGACGTGTGCCCGCCACCGGCGCCAGCGGCTCTCCGCTTCCTGGAACGGCGACAGATCCGAGTCGTCCACGTCCCCGTTCTCGGGCGCGGATCCCGGTCGAGCTTCTCTGCTGGTCACCAGTCCACCCTACCGACCGCGACCTGCGGTCACCCCTTCACACAGACGACCTGCCGCAGGTGGGCCACCACCTCGACGAGATCGGCCTGCGCTTCGATCACCTGCTCGATGTCCTTGTAGGCGCCGGGAATCTCGTCGATCACACCGGCGTCCTTGCGCGATTCGACGCCGGACGTCTGCCGCACCAGGTCGTCGACGGTGAACCGCTTCTTCGCCTTGGTGCGGCTCATCGTCCGCCCCGCCCCGTGCGACGCCGAATTGAACGACAACTCGGAGCCCAGGCCCCGCACCACGTAGGAACCGGTGCCCATCGACCCGGGGATGAGCCCGAGATCACCCCGGCCCGCCCGGATCGCGCCCTTACGCGTGACGAGCATCGGCTCGCCGTCGACGATCTCCTCCGACACATAGTTGTGGTGGCAGGAGATCGGCTCGTCGAACCGCACCGTCCTGCCGGGAAGGGACTGCCGGAAGGCCCGCATCACCAGCGTGAGCATGACGGCGCGGTTCCGGGCCGCGTACTCCTGCGCCCACGTCAGGTCGTGGCGGTATGCGTCCATCTCCTTGCTGCCTGCCAGGAACACCGCGAGATCGCGATCGACCAGCCGCTGGTTGTGCGGCAGGGCCCGCGCCACCGCGATGTGCCGCTCCGCGAGTTCCTTGCCGATGTTGCGTGACCCGGAGTGGAGCATCAGCCAGACCTCGTCGGCGTCGGACAGGCACACCTCGATGAAGTGGTTGCCGCCGCCGAGTGTGCCGATCTGCTTCATCGCCCGCGATTCCCGGGACTGCACACCGGAATGCAGGTCGCCGAACTCCTGCCAGAAGCGGTGCCACCCCTTCTTCACTCCCCCGGCATCAGTACCCAGTGCGCCGACGTTCACCGAGTGCTCGTGCATGGCGAAACCGACGGGCACCGCCCGCTCGATGTGCGACCTCATCGACCGCAGGCTGTCCGGCAGGTCGCTCGCGGTCACATCGGTCCGGACTGCCGTCATTCCGCAGCCGATGTCGACGCCGACCGCGGCGGGGGCGACCGCCGCCCGCATCGCGATGACGGAACCGACCGTGGCGCCCTTGCCCACGTGGACGTCGGGCATGACGCGCACCCCGTGCACCCACGGCAGGTCGGCCATGTTCCGCAACTGCTGCAACGCGGCCTGCTCGATGGTCTGCTCCTCAGCCCACATCAGTGTCGGCGCGGTGGTGCCTTCCAGCCTCACGGGGAACATGGGACTTCAGTCCTTCGGTAGCGGATCACCCGGGAAATTTTCGGGCCGGCTCAGTTCATTGTCCGTCGCACCGGAGAGCGGCAACAACCGATTTTCCGGGTGCGCACACGAAAAAGAAGAGGCCATTTCCGGTTTCGGAAACGACCTCTTCTTTGTGTGGTCCCGGCTGGGATCGAACCAGCGACCTTCCCGGTGTGAACGGGACGCTCTTCCACTGAGCCACGGGACCGAGGCGCGTCGAATACTCGCGCTCGAACGAGTTGGAACATTAACAGACCGAGCGGCCGAACGAAAATCACCTCGATGGGATTCGTGTGGGATTCGTGCCGGCCCCTGGCTGCGGCACGCCCACGACCCGGTCCCGTTCACGTCGAGTTCACCGTCTGATGCCTTGACCTGCAGATTTGTAACTATCGCGGATGGTCGGCTAATGTTCTCAACCGCACCACGGAGAACATTCTCCGCGAGTTACACGGTGCATGCGGACGTGGCGCAGCTGGTAGCGCACAACCTTGCCAAGGTTGGGGTCGCGGGTTCGAATCCCGTCGTCCGCTCGAGAGGTTGGACTCAACCTTCGCGGTGGAGTGGCCGAGTGGTGAGGCAACGGCCTGCAAAGCCGTGCACACGGGTTCGATTCCCGTCTCCACCTCGCGCGATTAGCTCAGCGGGAGAGCGCTTCCCTGACACGGAAGAGGTCACTGGTTCAATCCCAGTATCGCGCACCGAGATAGATGCTAGATGCTCGACTGTTAGTGTTTGACTTGCTCGACAGTGACAGCCCCGCAAGGGGCCTTCACGAATGCGGACGTGGCGCAGCTGGTAGCGCACAACCTTGCCAAGGTTGGGGTCGCGGGTTCGAATCCCGTCGTCCGCTCTCTTTTTTCCGTCCCGCGCGATTAGCTCAGCGGGAGAGCGCTTCCCTGACACGGAAGAGGTCACTGGTTCAATCCCAGTATCGCGCACCATTTCGCGTTCAACCGAAGAGTTCACGACGTGCGGCCCCGGTCATCGACCGGGGCCGCACGTCGTTGTGCGTCAGGCGGGCCGGAGCCGGTTGGCGCCGGAGATCATCGCGCGCAGAGTCGATTCCGTGCGGGACTCGCCGATTCCCATCGCCCAGAGCCGGATGCCTGCGCTCTCACAGAGCAGGAAGGTCGCCGTGCGGTGCCCGATCTCGTGCTGGTGGAAGGACAGGATCTCCATCGCACACCCCGCGTCGTACAGCATCGAGGTCATGGCGGAGACCGGGCCGGGCGCGCTCGCACCGGTCTTGCAGATCGATTCGCCGATGCCGAGGGTGGCTTCGAAATCCCACATCCCGGGCCCGGTCTTCGTTTCCGACCAGCTACCCAGGCGGAACGGTCCGTTGGACGGTGCGTAGACGGTCTCGAACGCGGTCCAGGTCATCCCGGCGGCTTCGGTGCGGAGTTCCGATGGCAGCGACTTGCCGTAGCGCGCGGCGAACGGGTCGGCGGCCGGTGTCGACGAGGGAAAGGATGGAGCGAAAGAAGTGTTGGTGCTCATTCTCGTGGTCTTCCTGGAAGGAGGGAGGACCAACGCGTAGCTCAACGACCCGCAGCGAGGGGTCGGTCCGTATCAGACCCCGCTACGGCGGAGAACTACGAGAATGCGCTGCATGGAGGACACTGTAAGCGACAACCGTCCACTGAGACAACCCCGGTGCGTGCGGTAACGCCGGCGACGGCGACGGCCGGTGACGAAATCGTTACCCCCGCTTCTGGAACGTGAGGAAATCCTCATGTATCGTCGAACTTGCCATCCACCCCCCCGATGGCAATGAGCCCCAGCCATGACCCCCCATCCAAGGCTGGGGCTCAGTCTTGTTCCGGGCACCTCGTCGACCGCGCTTTCGGACATATCACCCGCCGATCCGGAGAACGCTGCACATCCCCGCACAGTGCCGGGACGGTCGCGGCGCTGGAGGAGTATTGGACACTCGTCCAATTAGAGACCAGGATCGCCGCACTCGCGGCGGGGATGTCCACGATCGAAGGCTCGCCGAACACCTGGCCCGCCGCTTCTCCAGCAGGGCGGCACTGCAACTCGGGCTCGCGACGATCGCGGCCGCGGGCGGGGCGCTCGGTTTCAGCCCGAACACCGGCGCCTTCTTCGCCTGCCTGTCCGCGTACGGCGCCGGACTCGGCATCGTCGACGCCGCCGCCAACACGCAGGCGATGTCGATCCAGCACGCCTACGGTCGCTTCGTCCTGTCGTCGTTCCACGCGGTGTGGAGCGTCGGTGCGATTGCGGGCGCGCTCTTCGTCGCCGCGACGTCGGCCCTCGGCGTGGGTGTCGCCGCCGCCCAGCTGACGGCGGCGTTCGTCGTCGCCGCCGGATCGGCCCGGTGCGGGCCCCGGCAGGCATCGCCGCACCGGCGATTGACCCTGTGGCCGTTCCGGTTCCGATCCGGGCCCTGCTCGCACTCGGTATCGCGATGCGTTGTTCTACGCCATCGATTTCGGTGTCGCCAACTGGTCCGCGCTGTACGTCAGGAACGTGCTGCTCGCGGACGCGGGTACGGCGGCCCTGGCGCTGGCCGCGTACCAGTGCGCGGCTCTGGTGTCGCGGCTGAGTGGCGACTTCTGGATCGCGAAATACGACGAGATCGCCGTCCTCCGTGCGGGTTCGGCGGTCGGCGTCGCAGGAAGGGCGGTCGTCGTGTTCGCCGCCGCCGCGACCGACCTGCGGATCGGGTTCGTGGTCCCGCTCCTGTTCGCGGTCGGGCTCCTCCTCCTCGCGCCCGCGTTCGCCCCGGACCGGGACCGCGAAGAGCAATCCGAGTGGGCCCCGGATCGCGACTGACAGCAGATGTTCTACTTAGGTCATGCCGACTTGGGGATGGTTCGTGATCGCGGTGGGAAACGTCTACATCGCGGTTCTGGTCACGTCGCGGTCCTGTCGCGGCGGCTCGCACACCCCACCCGATCTGCATCCCGCATCGACGTGGCGGCACCTCGACGACGCCACCCGGGACGAGGTGACGTGCCTGCTGGACCGGGGCCGGACCACCGAGGCGTTCAAGCTCCTCGTCGCGCGGGACGGAATCGGCGTGCGGCACGCGAAGGCCACGGTCGAGTACGGCCGGAGCATTGCGGCGATCAGCCTGCTGCGGGACAGTACGGGGATGACTCTTCGGGAAGCGAAGGACGCGGTGGATCAGCTGTGACTGTCGAAATCGACCCGGCGGGAATCTGGGATTCCGAGGCGATCGCCGACGTCGCCGCGGCGACGTTCCCCCTTGCGTGCCCGCCCGGGGCGACGCAGGACGACATCGCCACGTTCATCGACGACGTGCTGTCCGCCGAACGGTTCTCCGAGTACCTCACCGACCCCGACCGCACCGTCCTCAAGGTGACACATGGCGGGGCGATCGTCGGCTACGCGATGCTGATCGACGGGGAACCTGCCGATCCGGACGTCGGCAGGGTCGTGACGCTGCGGCCGACCACCGAGATCAGCAAGCTGTACGTGCTGCCCGGCAATCACGGGACCGGCGTCGCGTCCGCGCTGATGGATGCGATCGTCGAACGGGCGGTCGCGGCGGGGTGCGCCGGGCTGTGGCTGGGCGTGAACCAGGAGAACGTGCGAGCCCAGCGCTTCTACGCGAAGCACGGCTTCACGCAGGTCGGAACGAAGACGTTCGTCGTCGGCACCCAGCTGCACCACGATTTCGTGATGCAGCGGGCACTGTAGCGAGCCGGGTCAGCTCGCCGCGACCTCGAAACGCGACAGCGCCAGCAGACGCGACGTGGCACGCAGGTACTTCTTCCGGTACCCGCCGGCCAGCATTTCGGGGGTGAAGATCGCGTCGAGCTTGGCTCCCGCAACGGTGACGGGGATGCTCGCGTCGTAGAGGCGGTCGGCGAGGACCACCAGCCGCAGCGCCACCGACTGGTCCTCGGCGGGGTGGACACCGTCCAGGAACACGGCCGGAATGCCCTCGACCAGCTTGTTGTAGCGGGACGGGTGCAGCGTGCTGAGGTGCTTGCACAGGGCGTCGAAGTCGTCGAGGGTCGCGCCGGGGATGCTGTCGGCGCGCTCGGCGAGCTCCTCCGAGGAGATCGGGTCCGGGGCCGGCGGCAGGTCGCGGTGGCGGTAGTCGGGTCCGTCGACGCGAATCGTCTCGAAGATGGAACCGAGCTTCTTGATCTCTCGCAGGAAGTCCTGTGCGGCGAACCGGCCCTCACCGAGCTGGCCGGGCAGCGTGTTCGACGTCGCGACGATGGACACGCCGCGTGCCGACAACTCCGACAGCAGGCGGGAGACCAGCATGGTGTCGCCCGGGTCGTCGAGTTCGAATTCGTCGATGCAGAGGACGCTGTGGTCGGACAGCTGTTCGACGGCCTTGTTGAAGCCGAGTGCGCCGACGACGTGCGTCAGCTCCACGAACGTGCCGAACGCCTTGGGCGACGGGACGCTGTGGAAGATCGAGGCCAGGAGGTGGGTCTTGCCGACGCCGAAGCCGCCGTCGAGGTAGAGACCGGCACCGGTGGCCGGCGTCTTCTTCCCGAACAGACCGCGTCGACCGCCACTGCGGATCTTCACGACCTTCTTCGCGAACTCCTCCGCCTTCTGGACCGCGGCGGCCTGGCTGGGTTCTGCGGGATCGGGGATGTACGACGCGAAGCTCACCTCGTCGAACATGGCCGGGGGCACCATCTGAGCTACCAACTGATCAGCGGGGACCACGGGGCTGCGATCGACAAGACGTGCATGCATACAAGCAGGGTATCCACGTGTTGTGATCACCAACATGCACCGTGTACATATTGCGACATTTTTCACACCGGACCGTCCGCCCGTCCGGGAGGAGTCCAGCGAATCGACCGCGAACACGCTGCGTGAGCTGTACGCCTACCCGGCGGAGACCCCGCGGCCGTGGATCCGCGTCAACTTCGTGAACAGTATCGACGGCTCCGTCTCCGTCGACGGGGTCAGCGGGGCGCTCGGCACCCCCGCGGACGCACTGGTCTTCGAGACGCTACGGGAACTGGCCGACGTCGTGCTGGTCGGGGCCGGAACCGTCCGGGCGGAGAACTACGGCGGCGCGCGCGTCGGCGCCGAGGGCAGGCGACGCCGGGCAGCCTCGGCAATGCCGGAGGTTCCACCGATCGCCGTCGTATCCGCCCGCGCCCACCTCGACCCGCAGGCCCGCCTGTTCACGGACACCGAGGTGGCGCCGATCGTCGTCACGTGCGCGGACGCCGACCCGGCGCGGATCCGCGCCCTCGCCGACGCGGGCGCCCGGATCGTCACGGCCGGCGACGGGCAGATCACCAGTGAAGGACTGATCGCGGCTCTCGACGACCTCGGACACCGGCGGGTGCTCTGCGAGGGCGGACCGAGCCTGTTCGGGCAGCTGATCGCGGACGACGCCGTCGACGAGGTCTGCCTGACCACGGCCCCGGTGCTCGCCGGGGGAACCGCCGGTCGCGTCGCCACCGCACCGAATGCCCGGATCACCGCGATGACTCCCGCGCACATCCTCACCGACACCGACGGCACCGTCCTCACCCGATGGGTGCGGCTGCCCCGCCCGTAGCGGAACCTGGCAGGGTGGTCGCCATGCGCAGATCGGTGTTGCTCGCAATGGTTCTCGTGGTGTGCACCGCGTGCGGAGCCGGACCGTCCAACCGCCCGCACGTGGCAGTCGAGCGCGAGGGCGGCGGCAGCGAACCCACCGCGACCGAGACCGAGAACCCCGACGCTGCCCCGCCCGTGCTGCAGACCCCGAAGAACGACCTGGCGTGGACCGACTGCACTCAGAGCACGCTCGACGCCCTGGGCCCGGGCACGACGGCCCCCGCCGGGATCGTCTTCGAGTGCGGCTCCTACGAGGCGGCCGTCGACGAGAGCGGCACCCTGCCCGGGACCTTCACGATGGGTGCGATGCGGGCGCGGCTCGCCGACACCCCCGAGAACGCGGCGCCACTCGTGCTCACGTCGGGATCGGACCGGTCGTCGACCGCGACGCTCGCCGCGCTGAGCACCGGTGGTCTGACGTCGCTGCTGTCGACGCGCCCGGTGGTCGCGGTGGACCGCCGCGGGATCGCCGCCTCGCAGGAGATCGAGTGCCTCACCCCGGAGCTCCGCAGCAGCCTGGCGAATCTCGGGCAGTTCGACCCGGGGACGGGTGACCAGGTCGACAAGGTGACGGCGCTGGGCCGCGACGCCACCATCGCGTGCACCGACTACCTGCAGCCGCAGGAACTCGCGTTCGACAGCACCCACGCCGCCGACGACATCGAGGAACTGCGCCGCACCTGGGACGTCGACGCGCTCGGGATCCTCGCCACCGGCAACGGCAGCGCCGTCGCGCTCAGCTACGCCGCCAAGTACCCCGGCCGGGTCGGCCGGCTCGTCCTCGACTCCCCCGCCGTCACCACGGTGGACGCCGCGACCGTCACCGAGCAGCAGGTGGCGGGCCAGGAGGCGGCGTTCGACGCGTTCGCCCGCCAGTGCACGGCCCTGAACTGCTCCCTCGGCGCCGATCCCCGCGCCGCGGTGACGGACGCCGTCACCCGCGCCGCGAACGGGCAGATCCCCCGGGTGTCCGCGAACGCCCTCCTCACCGCGGTGTCCGGGTCGCTCGCCGCGGCGGGCGGCGACCAGCAGGGCCGCGTCCGCGCCCTGTCGGATGCCGTGTCCGCCGCCCTCGCCGGGAACACGGGGCCGATCCTCGCGGCGGTCGCGCAGGCCGAGGCCGCCTACGAGAGCGACGGCCAGTTCATCACCCGCTGCACCGACGGCCAGCAGTGGCCCGCACCCGACCGGGTCCGGGAACTGCAGAAGCTGTGGGGCGAACGGTTCCCGTTGTTCGGCCCGACCGCCGCCGTCGGACTGCTCACGTGCACGTCCTGGCCCGCGACGGCGCCCCCCGCCCTGCCCGGCGAGCTGACGCTGCCGGTCCTGGTGCTCAGCGGCACCGCCGACCCGGTCGTCGGGAATGCCGGGGTGGGGACGGTGACGGGGGCCGTGTCGAGTGCAGGCGCCGCGACGGCGACGCTGACGTGGCACGGCAGCGGCCACCCCGCCACCCATTCGGACTGCGCGCAGAAGTCGATCGTCACCTACGTCACGGACGGGGTGCTGCCGCCGGACGGCAGCGCCTGCCCCGCCTAGCGGAGGTGTTCGGCCCGACACCCACAGGGGGTGCGTGACCGCACGTCAGGGCATCTCGGTGTACCGTGCCGTGGTGTTCCTTCGACAACTCGAACCGCGCACCGGGCGGACTGCCAACGAGGTAATCAACTTCGCGCTGTGGCCGATCGCCGTCATGACCGTGCTGCATCGAGTGGTCGTCAAGGCGGTCAACGGGTACATCACCGACGACTTCCGGCCGGTCTACAACGCTGCGCTGGCCTTCCTCAACGGGCGTCCCGTGTACACCGCCAACTTCAACTGGGTCGATCCGCACTACCTGTACCCGCCGTCCGGGACGCTGCTGATGGCGCCGATCGCGGTGATCGACCCCGAGAAGTCGCGCTGGCTGTTCATCGTCGCCAACGCGATCGCCATCGTGATCGCCCTGTACCTGCTGCTGCGGCTGTTCGGCCTGGGATTGAACTCCATCGCGGCCCCGATCCTGCTGCTCGCCACGTTCTCGTCCGAGACCGTTACCAACACGCTGGTCTTCACGAACATCAACGGCCTCGTCCTCCTCGGCGAGATCGCGTTCCTGGTGTTGCTCATGAAGCGCAAGGACATGTGGTCCGGTGTCGCCATCGGACTGACGTTCGCGGTCAAACCGATCCTCGCCCCGCTGCTGCTGCTGCCTCTGGTGCGCGGACAGTGGAAGGTGTTCGTCACCGCGATCGGCATCCCCCTGATTCTCACCGCCGTCGCGTGGCCGCTGTCCGCAGACCCGATGGACTTCGTGCACCACACGGTGCCGTACCTGATGGAGTCGCGCGACTACTTCAACAGCGCGATCGTCGGCAACGGCAAGTACTACGGTCTGCCCACCGGTCTGATCTGGGCGCTGCGCGGCATCTTCGCCGCCATCGTGCTCTCGTCCCTGTGGCTGCTCCACCGCTTCTACCGCCACGACGAACTGTTCTTCGTGGTCACCACGTCCGGTGTTCTGCTGACGGCGTCGTGGCTGCTCGGCTCGCTGGGCCAGATGTACTACTCGATGATGCTGTTCCCGCTCCTGATGTCCGTGGTGCTGAAGAATTCTGTGATGCGGAACTGGCCGGCGTGGCTGGCCGTGTACGGCTTCATGAGCTACGACAGCTGGCTGTCGAGCCGGTTCATCGAAGCCGGCCGGACCGCGGAGTACATGAAGACCACGCTGGGGTGGAGTCTGATGCTCCTCGTGATCTTCGGTGTGCTCACCGTCCGGTACGTCACCGCGCGACGCGAAGGTCGCCTCGACCGGGGCATCGATCCGGCGTTCCTCCTCGAACCGGGCGAGAGGGCCCCGCAGACTCCGCGGGAGCCGGAACCGGACGAGCAGCCGCAGGTCGAGTCGGCCGCCGCCAAGACATAGCTCTGTCATGCGCCGGGGCCTCACGGCCGGAATCGGCGAAACGTATTAGCGTGGAGCCATGAGTTCGCAGCAGCAGGATCCCACGCAGTCCGCCCCGAAGGTTGCTCTCTCCGACAGCGAGTGGCGCGAGAAACTGACTCCCGAGGAGTACGCGGTGCTGCGCCAGGCCGGCACCGAGCGCCCCTTCGTCGGCGAGTACACCGACACGAAGACGGAAGGCGTCTACCACTGCCGGGCCTGTGGCGCCGAACTGTTCCGCAGCACGGAGAAGTTCGAATCGCACTGCGGGTGGCCGTCGTTCTTCGACCCGGCCGACTCGGACGCCGTCATCCTCCACGAGGACACCTCGCTGGGCATGCGCCGCGTCGAGGTGGTCTGCGCGACGTGCCACAGCCACCTCGGCCACGTTTTCGAGGGCGAGGGCTACCCCACCCCCACCGATCAGCGGTACTGCATCAATTCGATCTCGCTGGTTCTGGAACCGGCCGGGGAATGATCGCGGGCGGATCGAACGCCCGGATCGGCGGCAGCTCGCCGTCGTAGCGTTCGATCTGCACGAGCACGTGCTGGCCCGTGCAGCCGTGGGCGAGTGACGACGTGCCCACGTCCGGGGTCAGCACGTTCGGGTTCCCGTGCACGCAGAGCGCATCCGGGTCGGTGGCGTCGAGGGGGTCGTACCAGGCCCCTGTCGACAGCTGCACCACTCCGCGGCGGACACCCTCGTCCACCACCACACCGGCGAGGCACGCGCCCCGGTCGTTGAACACGCGGACGACGTCGCCGCCGGTCAATCCACGGTCGGCGGCGTCGTCCGGATGGATGCGCAGCGGTTCGCGTCCCCGGATCTTCGACTTCTGGCTGGTGCCGCCGTGATCGAGTTGGCTGTGCAGGCGGGTGCGCGGCTGGTTGGCAATCAGATGCAGCGGGAACTGCCGGGCCCGCGGGCCGCCGAGCCACTCCTCCGGCTCGTACCAGCGGGGGTGTCCGGCGCAGTCGTCGTAGCCGAATCCGTCGATGTCCTCGGAGAAGATCTCGATCCGCCCGCTCGGGGTGCCGAGCGGGAACGTCACCGGATCCGCCCGGAAGTCGCCGAACAGGATCAGGTCGTCCTCGGTCCGCATCCGCACGTGGCCCTGCGTCCAGAAGTCGTCGAAACTCGGCGCCGGTCCGCCGTCCGCGCGGACGAAGTCCCGCCACTGCCCGTACAGGTGCTCGAGCCACTGCCCGGACGTGCGGCCCTCGGTGAACTTCTCGCCGACACCCAGCTTCCGGGCGACGGCGGCGAACGTGGCGTAGTCGTCCTGAGAGTCGGCGTACGGCGTCACCGCGGCGTGCATGGCGACGAGAAGCGGATCGTTGCGGGTACAGCTGATATCGGCCCGCTCGAGCGACGTGGTGGACGGGACGACGATGTCGGCGTGCCGGGCCATCGGCGTCCAGTAGGGGTCGTGGACCACGATCGTGTCGGGCCGGGCCAGTGCGCGGCGCAGACGCGGAATGTCCTGATGGTGGTGGAACGGGTTGCCGCCCGCCCAGTACAGCATCTTGATGTCCGGGTACGTCAGCCGCTGACCGTCGTAGTCGAACGGGGCGCCCGGGTTCAGCAGCATGTCCGACACCGCGGCCACGGGGATGAAGTCGCGGACCGGGTTCAGTCCCTGGGGAAGGGTGGGCAGCGGGTACGGGACCGGGGCGAGTCCGGGCTCGTTCATGGAACCGTAGCCGTGCCCGAAACCGCCACCGGGAAGACCGATCTGGCCCAGCATCGCGGCGAGGGTGACCCCCATCCACGGGGCCTGCTCGCCGTGCCGGACCCGTTGCAGCGACCAGGTGACGGTCACCATCGTCCGGCCCGCCGCCATCCGCCGGGCCAGGGCCACCAGATCCGGGGCGGCGATGCCGGAGATCCGCTCCGCCCAGGCCGGCGATTTCGGGACACCGTCGGAGCGTCCGAGGAGGTAGTCCTCGAAATGGTCGTAGCCGACGCAGTGGCTGCCGAGGAACGCAGTGTCGTGCAGGCCTTCCGACGCGAGGACGTACGCGAGGGCCAGCATGACCGCGACATCGGTGCCGGGCACCGGCGCGTGCCGTTCGGCGACGCCGTGCATGTCGTCGCTCAACGGACTGAACGACACGACGGATCCGCCGCGCCGCCGCAGGGCGTCGAGGGCGTCGCGGGTGGGGTGGTCGCTGGTGCCGCCGTGATTGACGCCGGTGTTCTTGAGGGGGACGCCGCCGAAGCACACCATGACGTCCGTGTGCTCGGCGATGAGCTTCCAGGACGTGGAGCGGGCGAACATCTTCCAGTGCGTGCCCACCACCCGGGGCATGACGACGCCCGTCGCGCCCAGCGAGTAGCTGTGCACCGAACGGGTGTAGCCGCCGAGTGTGTTCAGGAACCGGTGGACCTGGCTCTGCGCGTGATGGAAGCGGCCCGCGCTGGCCCACCCGTAGGAACCGCCGTAGATCGCGCTGTTGCCGTGGGTGTCGACCACCCGGCGCAGTTCGTTCGCCAGCCGCTGGGTCAGCTCCTCCCAGTCCACCGCCACGAACTCGTCGGAGCCGCGGGACGTGCTCGGTCCCGGGCCGTGCTCGAGCCACCCCCGGCGCACCACCGGACCGGTGATCCGCGCCCTGGTGCGGACCGACCCGGCGAGGTTGCCGAGCACCGGTGACGGGTCGGCGTCACCGGTGTACGGGTGCGCGGCCACGACGTCGCCGTCGGCGACCTCGGCCTCGAACATGCCCCAGTGCGACATGTGCTGATAGCGGGGCGCCCTGCGGGCCCCGTCGGCGTCACTCATTTCTCGTGCGTCAGATCACGGCAGAGCCGCGACGAGCTTCTCCACATCCACCCGCGGGCCGGTGAAGAACGGCACCTCCTCGCGGACGTGCAACCGGGCCTCGGTGGCGCGCAGGTCGCGCATGAGGTCGACGATGCGGTACAGCTCGGGCGCCTCGAACGCGAGGATCCACTCGTAGTCGCCGAGCGCGAACGCGGGCACCGTGTTGGCGCGCACGTCCTTGTAGGTGCGGGCCGCCATGCCGTGGTCGGCGAGCATCTTCCGGCGCTCGTCGTCGGGAAGCAGGTACCACTCGTAGGAGCGGACGAACGGGTAGACGCAGATGTAGTTGCCCGGATCCTCGCCTGCCAGGAACGCCGGGATGTGGCTCTTGTTGAATTCGGCCGGACGGTGGCACGCGACGTTGCTCCACACGGGCTTGCTCGCGCGGCCCAGGGCGGTGGTGCGGCGGAAGTCGGAGTACGTGGCCTGCAGGGCCTCGATGCTCGCCGAGTGCGTCCAGATCATGAAGTCGGCGTCGGCGCGCAGCCCTGCCACGTCGTAGAGCCCGCGCACCACGACACCCTTCTCGGCCTGACCTTCGAAGAAGATCCGTGCCTCCTTGATCACGGCTTCCCGGTCGTCCCCGAGTACACCGGGTTCCACCTGGAACACCGAGAACATGAGGTAGCGGATTTCAGAGTTCAATGCGTCGAAGTCGAGGCGTGCCATGGGTCTATCGTGCCACTCGCCCGGAGAGCCGTGCAGCCGCCGTCGTCGCAGCGGCCACACAGGCGGGTACACCCACCCCGTGCAGGAGCGCCCCGGACACCTCGATACCGCCCAGACCTGCGACTTCCTGCTCGATGGCCGCCACCCGCTCGAGGTGGCCGGGACCGTACTGCGGCAGTCCGCCGTGCCAGCGCTGGACGTGCGCGGCGACGGGTTCCGCCGACACGCCGGTGACGGTCGCGAGGTCGCGCCGGGCCGCGGCGATCAGCTCGTCGTCGGGTGCGTCGACGACGGCAGCGTCGCCGAATCGTCCGAACGATGCCCGCACGAGGGTGACCTCCCGCTCGGCGAGGTGCGGCCACTTGCGGCTCGACAGGGTGAACGCCTTCGCGCCGAGCGACGTGTCGGTGGCGACGAGGATCCCGGAATTCTGCGGGACGTCGGTGCCGGCGGGCAGGGCCAGGGCGACGACGGCCGAGGAGGCCAGCGGGATGTCCGCGGCGGCCGCCGACGCCCCGGGCGCGACGCCGGCGAGCAGGTCGGCGAGCTGGGGAGCGGGCACGGCGAGCACCACGCCGTCCACCCGGCCCACCGGGTCCGCCGACCAGCCGTCGCCGTCGCGGCCGAGCGACCGGATCCGCTCGGGCACGATCTCCGCGCCCGCGGCGTCCGTGAGGGCACGCAGCAGGACGCCGTAGCCGTCCCGCAGCGCCCCGAACACCGGACCTGATGCGGGAGGGGGAAGTGCCTCCGCCACCGCCGCGGACAGGCTCGTGGCACCGCGGTCGAGGGCCGCCGCAAGGGTGGGGAGGGCGGCGCGGACACCGATGGTGTCCGCCAGCCCCGAATAGACCCCTCCGAGAAGCGGATCCACCGATCGCCGGACCACCTGCGCACCGAACCGGTCGCCGACCAGCGCACCGACGGCGACGTCGGCGCCCGGTGTCCAGTCGAGGGGCACCCTTCGCTCCCCCGCCACCTGCGCGAGGGTCCGGTCGTCGACGAGGCCGCGGAGGCTGTTCTCGTCCGCGGGGATCCCCATGAGGGTGTCGGCGGGCAGCGGGTGCAGGGCGTTCTCGGACCAGATCAACGGACGCAGTCCCGCCGGGTGCACGAGCTGGTCGGAAAGGCCGAGTTCGCCGAGCAGGGCAGGCAGTTCCGGGCGCCGCGCGATGAAGGCTTCCGCGCCGACGTCTACGGGCTCCCCGGCCAGGTCCACCGTGCGCAGCTTGCCCCCGAGCCGCCCCGCGCCGTCGGCGACGACGATCCGGGCATCAGGGCCGAGCCGTTGCCGCAGGCGGTACGCGGCGACGAGCCCGGAGATGCCGCCGCCGACGACGAGAACGTTCGGCGACGACCCTGTCACAGGGAGTGCACCAACTCGACCAGCGCGGTCAGCGCGCCCGGGTCGGTGTCGGGCAGGACGCCGTGCCCGAGGTTGAAGATGTGTCCCGTGGCGCCTGCGGCGAGGGCGGCGTCGGCCTCCGCGGTGATGCGGTGCACCTGCTTCTCGACGGCCGCCGGTCCCGCGAACAGGACCGCGGGGTCGAGGTTGCCCTGCAGCGCCTTGCCCGGACCGACCCGGCGCGCCGCGACGTCCAGGGGGATGCGCCAGTCGACGCCGACCACGTCGGCGCCCGCCTCGCCCATCGCGCCGAGCAGTTCGCCGGTTCCGACACCGAAGTGGATCCGCGGCACCTTCGCGCTCTCCACCTCCGCGAACACCCGCTCGGAGTGCGGCAGCACGAACTCCCGGTACTCGGCCAGCGACAGCGCGCCCGCCCACGAGTCGAACAGCTGGATCGCGTCGACGCCGGCGCGCAACTGGGTCTGCAGGAACGTGATGGTGGTGTCGGCGAGCGTGCCGAGCAGCGCGTGCCACGTCTTCGGGTCGGAATGCATGAGCGCCTTCGTGCGCTCGTGGTTGCGGCTCGGTCCGCCCTCGACCAGGTACGAGGCGAGGGTGAACGGGGCACCGGCGAAGCCGATCAGCGGCGTCGAGCCGAGTTCGGCGGTGAGCAGCTGCACGGCCTGCGCGACCGCGCCGACCTCCTCGGGCACGAGGCGGGGCAGGGCGGCGACGTCCGCGATCGACCGGACCGGGTTCGCGACGACGGGGCCGGTGCCGGCCACGATGTCGAGATCGATCCCGGCCGCCTTCAGCGGCACCACGATGTCGGAGAACAGGATCGCGGCGTCGACCCCGTGCCTGCGCACGGGCTGCGTGGTGATCTCGCAGACCAGTGCCGGATCGAAGCACGACTCGAGCATCCCGATCCCCGACCGGATCTCGCGGTACTCGGGAAGCGAGCGGCCCGCCTGCCGCATGAACCACACGGGGCGCCGGCCTGGAGCGCGACCTTCCGCGGCCGCCAGGAAGGGTGCGTCGGGGAGCACCCGCCTCGCGGCGTACGTTTCCCGTTCGCTCATGCCTGCATTGGTGCTTTCCAACCCGCTCATCGGTCCTCGCGCTCTCTGCCTGCTCGAATTTCGGCAGCTCTCATGCTGCCATGCCGCGGCTCCGCCGCCGATCGGCCCTGCTCGGCGCGCCTCCGACGAGATGCGAGGGTCCGGGTCTAACGTCCCGAGCTGTGACGACTTCGGGATCGCCCGCCGAACCGGCCGAGTTCCGCGCCGCCGTCGAAGCGATGAATTCCGCGCAGGTCCGTGCGGACATCGAGCTGGGTCCCATCCGGCCCCCGCAACGGCTCGCTCCGTTCAGCTACGCCGTCGGCGCAGAGGTCGTGCACGAGGACACCGGGGTCGTCGCCGAACAGAGCGAGGGTGACGCGTTCGGCAGATTGATCCTCCTGTTCGACCCCGAGGGTGACGAGGCGTGGAACGGCACGATGCGGCTGGTCGCCTACATCCAGGCCGACCTGGACGCCGCCGTGGCGTCCGACCCGCTGCTTCCCGAGGTGGCGTGGAGCTGGCTCGTCGACGCACTCGAGTCGCGCCACGAACCTCTCAACGCGCTCGGCGGGACGGTGACCGCGACGACGTCGGTGCGGTACGGCGACATCGCCGGTCCCCCGCATGCGCATCAGCTGGAACTGCGCGCGTCGTGGACGGCGACGTCGGTCGAACTGGCCGCGCACGTCGAGGCGTTCTGCGAGGTGCTGGCGTACGCGGCCGGTCTTCCGCCCGCCGGGGTGGCGCAGCTGAAGACGCTCGGCGGCAAGTAGTCAGGCCGATTCGGTACCCGCTGCGGGGACGTCGGTGGTGGCGCTGCGCGACCATTCCAGGAACCGCCCGACAGCCTGCGTGACGGAGATGCTGCGGATCGAGGGGAACACGTCGAACGCGTGCTGCGCGCCCTTCAGTTCCGCGTAGACGACGGGGTTGCCGGACACCTGCCGCAGTTCGTCGACGAAGATCCGCGCCTCGGCGACGGGAATGAGCGAATCGCTCGTCCCGTGGATCACGAAGAACGGGGGTGCGTCCGCCCGGAGGTGCGCGAGCGGCGACGCGGCCCGGTAGTCGTCGGGGAACGTCGCGTTCTTGCCGAGCACCATCGGCATCAGCCCGGAGTGCACGCGCTGGAGGACGGCCTTGATTCCGGTGTCGCCTGCGAAGTCGTAGACGCCGTAGTACGGGACACACGCCTGGACCGATGTGTCCACGTCCTCGAACCCGGGCTGCAGCCGGCCGTCGTTCGCGGTGAGTCCGACCATGGCGGCGAGGTGGCCGCCCGCGGAACCGCCGGTGACGGCGACGAAGTCGGGGTTGCCGCCGTACTCCTCGACGTGCTCCCGGAGCCAGGCCAGGGCCTGCTTGATCGCGATCAGGTGTTCCGGCCATTTCGCCTTCGGCGACAGCGGGTAGTTGACGGCCGCGCACACCCACCCCCGCGAGGCCATCTCGAGCATGAGCGGCAGACCCTGTTGGTCCTTGTTTCCGATCACCCAGCCCCCGCCGTGGATCTGGAGGAGGACCGGGCTCTTCGACGGCAGGTCCTGCCGGTGGTAGATGTCGAGGCGGGCCCGGCGCCCGCCCGGCCCGTACGCGAGGTTGCGGACCCGGGTGACGGCCTTGTTCCGCATCCAGAACGGGTTGAGGAGTTGCCGCCACACGGGCCGCCCCGGGTGGTCGATGGCGGTGTCGCGGTCGGTGTAGTTCTCGCCGAGCGTCTCGACGAGCGCGGATTCCGCTTCGGCTCCGGCGCCCCGGCCGGTGGCGATGACGGCGGCGAGCCCGGCGGCGGAGGCGGCGGCCAGCGCGAGGCCGACGCGGTCGCTGCGGGTCCGCGTGCCGTGACGGGCGGCGTGCTGGGCGGCGTCGGCGGCGGTCACGGCGAGGAGGTGGGGTGCGAGTTCGGTGGTCAGCCACCCCGAGAAGAAGGCGACCACCGACGTGGGCGCACCGGGCAGGGGACGCAGGGCGTTGGCGGCGAGTGCGGCGCCGACGGCCTGCCGGAGAACGAAGCCTCGGGTCATATCACCAACCGTAGAACATGTTCTAATGAAGCGGTTGCGCGCCCCGCGACCGCGACCGGCGGATCGAGAACGAACCTGAGTGGCATCTCGCCGGTTCACCGTCGCGCAGACCTGGCGGTTCCGCGATTCGTTGGACCACCTTCTAGAACGTGTTCTAGTATCGGTTTCATGCAGCGACTCAGCGGTCTCGACGCGTCATTCCTCTATCTCGAAACGTCGACACAACTCCTCCACGTCTGCGGAGTCATCGTCCTCGACATCTCGACGGTTCCGGGCGGCTACACGTTCGCCGGACTCAAAGCCGAACTCGGCGCCCGCACCGAGGCGATTCCCGCGTTCCGGCGCAAGCTGCAGGACTCCCGGTTCAACCTCGACCACCCGGTGTGGGTCGAGGACACCGACTTCGACATCGACCGGCACTGCCACCGCGTCGCCCTTCCCGCCCCCGGCGGCCGCGACGAACTGGCCGAACTGTGCGGCGACATCGCGGGCATTCCCCTCGACCGCGCCCGGCCGCTGTGGGAGATGTGGGTGATCGAGGGCCTCGACGACGGTTCCGTCGCCGTGATGTCGAAGATGCACCACGCCGGCGTGGACGGGATCACCGGCGCGAACATGATGGCCCAGCTGTGCGGCCTCGAACCGGACGCCCCGCGGCCCGACCGCGACGACTCCGCCGAGAGCGCGGGACAGGCGAGCACACTCGACATCGCGGTGGGCGGGCTGCTCGCCGTCGCGTCCCGCCCCGCGAAACTGCTGCGGATCGTCCCGCAGAGCCTGACGCTGCTGCCCCGCTGGATCGGCCGGGCCCGGCGCGGCGAGGCGATGCCCGCGCCGTTCACCGCACCGCGCACGTCCCTCAACGGCACGCTGACCAGTCACCGCAATCTCGCGTTCACCCAACTCGACCTCGAGAAGGTCAAGACGGTCAAGAATGCGTTCGACGTCAAGGTCAACGATGTCGTCCTCGCCCTGTGCTCGGGCGCACTGCGGAAGTACCTGCGCAGCCGCAGGGAACTGCCCGACAAGTCGCTGGTGGCGATCGTCCCCGTGTCGGTCCACGGAAAATCGGACCGGCCCGGAACCAATCAGGTGTCCGGGATGTTCACCCAACTCGGCACCCAGATCGAGGATCCCGCCGAACGCCTGCTGGCGATCGGCGAGCACAACTCGACGTCCAAGGAACACAACGAGACCCTCGGCGCGAGCCTGCTGCAGGACTGGTCGCAGTTCGCCGGCCAGGCCGTGTTCGGCACCGCGATGCGCCTCTACTCGACCCTCGGCCTGGCGGAACGGCATCCGGTGGTCCACAACCTGGTGATCTCCAATGTGCCCGGACCGTCGGTCCCGCTGTACTTCCTGGGTGCCCTGATCCGGGCGATGTATCCGCTGGGCCCGATCTTCCACGGCGCCGGGCTCAACGTGACGGTGATGTCGCTGAACGGCCAACTCGACGTCGGCCTGATGAGCTGCCCGGAACTCGCACCCCACCTCTGGGATCTCGTCGACGCGTTTCCGGCAGCCCTGGACGAGCTCGTCGAGGCAGCGGGGAACCGGTCGTGAACCCGGCGGTGCGCTGCGGGAATCCCGAAGAGACGTAGAGTCAGCTGTCATGTCCGAAGTCACCGACGACGCCTCGTCTCCCGTCCCCGCCGAAGAACCAGGCGGGCAGGTAGTACCCCTGCTCGCACCCCGGGACGGCGTACCCGACGTGGTGACCACCGCGGAGGGTGTCGCGAAGGCCGCGGCCGCGCTGAGCGAGGGCACCGGGCCGCTGGCGGTCGACGCCGAGCGGGCGTCCGGCTTCCGCTATTCGGCGCGCGCGTATCTCGTGCAGCTGCGCCGGGAGGGCGCGGGGACGGTGCTCCTCGACCCGATCCCCACCGCCGCCGATCTCGCCCCGCTGGCGGAGGTGATCAACCCGCTGGAGTGGATCCTGCACTCCGCCGACCAGGATCTGCCGGGTCTCGCGGAAATCGGTCTGGCGCCGGCGACGCTGTTCGACACCGAACTGGCGGGGCGCCTCGCCGGTTTCGAGCGGGTCGGCCTCGCCGCGATCGTGGAGCGGACCCTGGGCCTCGAACTGAGGAAGGGTCACGGCGCGGCCGACTGGTCGAAGCGGCCGCTGCCCGACACGTGGCTGAACTACGCGGCGCTCGACGTCGAGGTCCTGGTCGAGTTGCGGAACGTGATGGCCGCGGAACTCGAGGAGCAGGGCAAGAGCGACTGGGCGGCACAGGAATTCGAGCACATCCGGCTCGCCGGGCCACCGCGGCCCAAGCCCGACCGCTGGCGCCGGACGTCGCACATCACGTCGCTGAAGACGCAGCGGCAACTCGCCGCCGCGCGCTCCCTGTGGCAGGCCCGTGAGGACCTGGCCCGCAAACGCGACGTCTCCCCCAGCCGGGTGCTTCCGGATTCGGCGATCATCGACGCCGCGACGAAAGACCCCCGCAGCATCGAGGCACTGCGGGCGCTGCCGGTATTCGGCGGTCCCCGGCAGCGGCGGCATTCCCGGATCTGGCTGCAGGCGCTCGAGGATGCCCGGGCGCTGCCGGACTCCGACCTTCCCCCGAAGACCCCGCCGTTCACGGGCCCCCCGCCCGCGAGCCGGTGGGCGCGGCACGACCCCGACGCCGCCGAACGGCTGACGGCCGCCCGCGCGGCGCTGGCCGCTCTCGGGGCGGAGGTCTCGGTACCGGTGGAGAACCTGGTGACCCCGGAACTCGTCCGCAGGCTGTGCTGGGACTGGGCGGCTCCCGAGGACGGCGACGAGGCGGCGATCGACCGGGTGCTCGAGGCGGGCGGGGCGCGAGCGTGGCAGCGGATGCTGACCGTGCCCCGGCTGGCGGCCGCGCTGCGCGCCGCCGCCGAGCAGAAGGGCTCCGGCGACGACTGACGCTGCCCCGACACGCGGGGTGAGCGCGTGAATTCCCGATGAGGTACCCATTAAGTTACCCGTGAGTAACGGTAGGGGTACGCTGGTCTGGAGGCCGGACGCCTGGCCGTGATCCGGAACCAAACTGCTCCATCAGGAGGAATTCGCGTGGCTCCATCCACCACAACTCAACGTAACGTCGTATTCGTCGACGGCATCCGCACTCCGTTCGGCAAGGCCGGCCCCAAGGGCATGTACGCGGAGACCCGCGCGGACGACCTCGTCGTCAAGACCATCCGCGAACTGCTTCGCCGAAACCCGCAGCTCGACCCCGCGCGCATCGACGAGGTCGCCATCGCCGCGACCACGCAGACGGGTGACCAGGGCCTCACCATCGGCCGCACCGCCGCGATCCTGGCCGGGCTCCCCGAGACGGTCCCCGGTTTCGCCATCGACCGCATGTGCGCCGGTGCCATGACGTCCGTCACCACCACCGCGTCGGGCATCGGCTTCGGCCAGTACGACGTGGTGATCGCCGGCGGCGTCGAGCACATGGGCCACCACCCGATGGGTGAGGGCGCCGACCCGAACCCCCGGTTCCTCGCCGATCGCCTCGTCGACCCCAGCGCACTGGTCATGGGCAACACGGCCGAGAACCTCCACGACCGGTTCCCGACCATCACCAAGGACCGCACCGACGCGTACGCCGTCGCCAGCCAGAACAAGTACGAGGCCGCACGCAAGGCCGGCTTCATCGCCGACACCCTCGTCCCCGTCGCCACCCGGTCCGCCGCGGGCTGGGGGCTGGCCACCGAGGACGAGCCGCCGCGTCCGGGCACCACGATCGAAGACCTCGCGAAGCTGAAGACGCCGTTCCGTCCCGCGGGCCGCATCACCGCAGGCAACGCGGCCGGTCTGAACGACGGCGCCACCGCCGCCCTCCTCGCCGGGGAAGACACCGCCCTCGAACTCGGGCTGCCGATCGGCATGCGCATGGTCGGATTCGCGTTCCAGGGCGTCGACCCCGCCGTCATGGGCATCGGACCGGTGCCCGCCACCGAGAAACTGCTGGGCAGAACCGGTCTCGAGATCGAGGACATCGGCCTGTTCGAGATCAACGAGGCGTTCGCCGTCCAGGTCCTCGCGTTCCTCGAGCACTACGGCATCGCCGACGACGATCCGCGAGTCAACCAGTGGGGCGGCGCCATCGCGTGCGGCCACCCCCTCGCGTCCTCCGGTGTCCGCCTGATGACCCAGCTGTCCCGCCAGTTCGCCCAGCGCCCCGACGTCCGCTACGGCCTGACCACGATGTGCATCGGTCTGGGCATGGGCGGAACCGTGATCTGGGAGAACCCGAACTTCGATGGAGCCAAGTAGATGACCGACATTGCAACGGCATTCGCCGACGAGGTCGTGACCAACGCGTACACCAGGATCGTCGCGGTACCGGGCATCGAGGGCCCGGTCGCGCTGATCACCCTCGACAACGGTTTCGACCACACCAAGCCGTCGTCGTTCGGCCCGGGCGGCCTTGCGGCCCTCGACGCCGCCCTGGACGAGGCGTTCGCCGCCCACCCCGTCGCGGTCGCGATCACCGGCAAACCGTTCATCTTCGCCGCCGGGGCGGACCTCAAGGGTGTTCCGAGCATCGCGAACCGTGACCAGGCGCTCGAACTGGGCCGCCTCGGGCACAAGGTGTTCCGCCGGCTGCGCGAATCGTCCGTCCCGACGTTCGCGTTCGTCAACGGCGTCGCGCTCGGCGGCGGGCTCGAGGTCGCGCTGCACAGCCACTACCGCACCGCCTCCGAGAGCGCGGGCGCACTGGGTCTGCCCGAGACGTTCCTCGGACTGGTGCCGGGCTGGGGCGGAACGCAGTTGCTGCCCAACCTCATCGGCCCCTCGAACGCCGTCACCGTCGTCCTCGAGAACGCGCTGAACCAGAACCGGACGCTCACCCCGAAGAAGGCCCTCGAACTCGGCGTCGTCGACGCGGTGTTCGGCTCGGCCGACTTCCTCGAGCAGTCGTTCGCCTGGGCCGCACAGGTTCTGGCCGGCGAGATCACCCCCGCGCGTCCCGAGATCGACCGGGGCAAGGGCTGGGACGACGCGATCGCTCGCGCGAAGGCAATCGTCGAAGGCAAGACCAAGAACAACGCACCCGGACCGGTCAAGGCCGTCGAACTCCTCGAGCTGGCCCGGACCACCGACCTCACCGACCCGGCTTCGCTCGACAAGGGCTTCGCCGCCGAGGACGAGGCGCTCGCCGACCTTCTGCTCGCCGACGAACTCCGCGCGGGCCTGTACGCGTTCGACCTGGTGAACAAGCGGGCCAAGCGGCCCGCGGGCGCACCCGACAAGTCGCTCGCGCGCAAGGTCACCGGCGTCGGCATCGTCGGTGCCGGCCTGATGGCCAGCCAGCTCGCGATGCTGTTCGTCCGCCAGCTGAAGGTGCCGGTCGTCCTCACCGACATCGACCAGGAGCGCATCGACAAGGGCGTCGGCTACGTCCACAGCGAGATCGACAAGCTGCAGGGCAAGGGCCGGCTGTCCCCCGACGCCGCCAACCGCCTGAAGGCACTCGTGTCCGGCTCGCTCGACAAGGCCGCATTCGCGAAGACCGACTTCGTGATCGAGGCGGTGTTCGAGAACCTCGACCTGAAGAAGAAGATCTTCGCGGAACTCGAGGAGCACATCGCCCCCGAGACGATCCTCGCCACCAACACGTCCTCGCTGTCGATCACCGAGATGGCCGCGGACCTGAAGCACCCCGAGCGGGTGGTGGGCTTCCACTTCTTCAACCCGGTCGCCGTGCTGCCGCTGCTCGAGGTCATCAAGGGCCAGAAGACCGACGACGCCACCCTGGCAACGGCATTCGCGACCGCCAGGGCGCTGAAGAAGTCGGCCGTCGGTTCCGCCGACCTGCCCGGGTTCGTCTTCAACCGGCTCCTGATCCGCACCCTCGGTGAGGTCATGAACGCGGTCGACGAGGGCACCCCGTTCGAGGTGGCCGACAACGCCATCGCCGAACTCGGCATGCCGATGACCCCGTTCACGCTGCTGGCGCTCGTCGGACCGGCGGTCGCGCTGCACACCGGCGAGACCCTCGCCGCGGCGTACCCGGAGCGGTTCCACAACTCCCCCGGGCTCGAGGCGCTGGTCGAGGCGAAGAAGCCGGCGGTGTGGAGCTACGGCGCCGACGGCAAGCAGGTTGTCGACCCCGACGTCGCGGCGCTGTGGAAGCAGGGCGATACGGCGTCCACGTCCGCGGAGGTTCTCGAGCGCACGCGGCGCGCGTTCGCCGAGGAGATCCAGATCATGCTCGACGAGGGTGTCGTCGCGGCGGCGGAGGACATCGATCTCTGTCTGATCCTCGGCGGCGGGTTCGGCTTCTGGAACGGCGGCATCACGCCGTACCTGGACCGCACCGGCACGTCCGAAGCGGTCAACGGCAAGCGGTTCCTGGCGCCGGGCGTCGCGAGCGTCTGACCCCCAGGTGAGTGGCGATGTGTGCCCTGGCACGCATCGCCACTCACCTGCTCAGGCGACGGGGACGTGGTCGGCGACGGCGAGGGCCTGGCGGGCGTAGGCCCGCACGTCGGCGTCCGTGTCCTCGAGTGCGGCCGTGAGGGCGTCGACGGCGCCGCGGTCGCCGGTCCACCGGCCGAGTGCGAGGACCGCGGCCTTGCGCACGTCGAGGTGCGCGTCCGTCAGGGCGTCCGCCAGCGCGGGCACCGCGACGTCGGGGTCCGCTCCGGCGAGTGCCCGGGCGGCGCCCTGCCGAATCTGCCAGGCCGACTCCCGCAGCGCCGCTGTCGCGAGCGCGACGTCGTCGCCGCGGCAGCCGAGACTCGCGAACGCCGTGAGCGCGGCGGCGCGCACCAGCGGATCCCGGTCTCCGGCCAGCGTGCGCACCGTCTCGACACCGCCGAGCCCGACGGTGGCCAGGCCGTGCGCAACGGTGATACGCACTTCGCGGTTCTCGTCGTGTGCTCCCTCGGCCACCGACTCCCACCGGTCGAGCGATACCAGTGCCCGCACCGCTTCGATCCGGACGTGGTGATCGGCGTCGGACAGTGCGTTCAGGAACTGCTCCGCCGAACCGGCGTGCAGGGCCCGCAGAACGTCCACCACGGCGGCTCGGACCACGGCGTCGGCCGAACCCAGGTGCTCGGCCAGTCCGTCGCCGGACGGCAGCACCTCGACGAGTTCGCGGAGTCCGTCGGCGGCGGCGCGGCGTACCGTCACCGCGCCGTCGCCGAGCGCGTCGACGAGGGCGGCACCGAATCCGTCGGGTGTTCCCTCCGTCAGCACCGACAGTGCCGTGACGCGGACCTGCGGATCGGCGTCCTCCAGATACGGTGCGAGTTCGGCGACGCTCGGGGCGTCGAGTCCCAGGACCGCGACGATGGCCGGCGAGGACGGCTCCTGCCGGACCGGCGCCGCGAGGCGGGAGCGTTCCTCCACCGGCGCCCGGCCGCCGACCAGCGGCGGCTGAGCGACGGGAATGACGGTCCGGTCCACCGGCGGAAGGGAATCGAGTCCGGGCACCGGCACGAAGTACGGTTCGACGGGGCGCTTGAGGAACTCCATGTCCCCGTTCTCGCCGCGCCGCAGATTCAGGTGGTAACCCCATTCGTCGTCCCGCTGCTCGGGAAGGTCCGCGCGTTCGTGGTACAGCCCCCAGCGGCTCTCGGTCCTGGTGAGCGAACTGCGGGACGCCATTTCGGCGCAGTCCCGGATGAACGTGACCTCCGCGCAGCGCATCAGCTCGTGCGGGGTGGCCGCGCCCATCCCGGCGATCTCCGCCGCCATTCGCTCGAACGTCTCGACGGCGATCGACAACTTCGTCGCCGTCTTCGGCGGCGCCACATAGTCGTTGACGAAGCGGCGCAGCTTGTACTCGACCTGCGGCTGGGGCGGGCCGTCCGGGTTGCGCAGCGGCCGGTAGATCAGCTCGTGCGCGGCGGCCAGTTGATCCGCGGGCAGCGCGGCCGGCGCCTCGACGCCGGGCAGGGTGCCGGTGGCGTGCGATCCGGCGAGGTCGCCGTAGACGAATGCGCCGATCATGTAGTTGTGGGGGACGCAGGCCAGGTCGCCTGCGGCGTACAACCCCGGGACCGTGGTGGCGCCGTGCTCGTCCACCCACACCCCGGACGCGGAATGTCCGCTGCACAGCCCGATCTCGGAGATGTGCATCTCGATGTCGTGGCTGCGGTAGTCGTGCCCGCGGTTCGCGTGGAACGTGCCGCGGGTGGGGCGTTCGGTGGTGTGCAGGATCGACTCGAGCGTGTCGAGGGTTTCCTCCGGCAGGTGGCTGACCTTGAGATAGATGGGGCCGCGCGCGGATTCGATCTCGCTCTTGACCTCGCTCATCATCTGCCCCGACCAGTAGTCGGAGTCGACGAACCGCTCCCCCTCGGCGTTGACCTGGTAGCCGCCGAACGGGTTCGCGACGTACGCGCAGGCCGGGCCGTTGTAGTCCTTGATCAGGGGGTTGATCTGGAAGCACTCGATGCCGCTCAGTTCGGCGCCCGCGTGGTAGGCCATCGAGTAACCGTCGCCCGCGTTGGTGGGGTTCTCGTAGGTGCCGTAAAGGTACCCCGACGCCGGGAGCCCCAGCCGGCCGCACGGGCCGGTCGCGAGGATGACCGCCTTCGCGCCGACCGCGACGAACTCGCCCGTGCGGGTGTTCAGCGCGGCGGCGCCGACGGCCCGGCCGTTCTCCGTCAGGACGCGGACGGGCATCAGCCGGTTCTCGATGCGGATCTTCTCGCGCATCTTCCGCTGCCGCAGCACCCGGTAGAGGGCCTTCTTCACGTCCTTGCCCTCGGGCATCGGCAGCACGTACGAACCGGAGCGGTGCACCCGGCGGACCGCGTATTCGCCGTACTCGTCCTTCTCGAACTTGACGCCGTACTTCTCGAGGCGCTGCACCATCGCGAAACCGCGGGTCGCCGTCTGGTACACGGTGCGCTGGTTGACGATTCCGTCGTTGGCGCGCGTGATCTCGGCGACGTAGTCCTCGGGTTCGGCCTTGCCGGGGATGACGGCGTTGTTGACCCCGTCCATTCCCATGGCGAGCGCACCGGAATGGCGCACGTGCGCCTTCTCGAGCAGCAGCACGTTCGCACCGTTCTCGGCGGCGGTCAGCGCCGCCATCGTGCCTGCCGTGCCGCCGCCGATGACGAGGACGTCGCAATCGAGTCGGACGGTGTCGGCGAGATCGGGGATGTCCATCAGGTCTCCGGAGTGTGGTTCAGCGCGCCGAGAACGTCGGCACGGGCGGCACGGGTGCCGGGATGGTCGAGGTGGTCGCGGTCACGGGGGTGCGGGATGTCGACGAGTGCCCGCAGCGGCTCACCCGCCCGGCCCAGCACCGCCACCCGGTCACCGAGCAGCACCGCCTCGTCCACGTCGTGGGTCACGAACACCACCGTCGTCGGGTGCGTGCTCCACGTGTCGACGAGCAGTCGCTGCATGACGCCGCGGGTCTGGGTGTCGAGTGCGCCGAACGGTTCGTCCATCATCACGGCCCGCGGCGCCCCGGCGAGGCCGCGCGCCAGCTGCACCCGCTGGCGCATGCCGCCGGACAGGTTCTTCGGCAGGAAGTCGCCGAACCCGGTCAGACCCACCTCCGCGATCCAGCGGTCGGCGGTCTCACGACGCCCCTTGCGGGGTTCGCCGCGCAGCGCGAGCGCCAGTTCGATGTTCGAGCGCACCGTCCGCCACGGGAGCAGCGCGTTGTCCTGGAACACGACCGCCCGGTCCCGCGACGTCGACGCCACCGCGGCGCCGTCGGCGACGACCCGTCCCGAATCGGGCGGCAGCAGGCCCGCCAGTGCCCGGAGCACGGTGGACTTGCCGCACCCCGAAGGTCCGGTGAGCACCAGGATCTCGCCGGGCACCACGGTCAGCGACAGCGAACGGATGACGGGTTTCCCGGTGTAGGACAGGGTGACGTCGTCGAGGACCAGCGACATCCCCGCGGCCACGGACGTTCCGGCGGTGGCGGTCATGCGCGCTCCCCTCGTGGCAGCCAGCGGGTGACGCGCCTGCCGAGCAGTTCGACCGCCCCGGACGTGAGAAACCCGAGGATGCCGATGGTGATCATGCCGACGAAGACGCCGGGGTAATCGACGATCGTGTACGCCTGCCAGGTGCGGTACCCGACACCGAGCCTGCCGGAGATCATTTCGGCGGAGATCACACAGATCCAGGCGACCCCGATCCCGACGGACAGTCCACCGAACACGCCGGGCAGGATCCCGGGCAGCACGACCCGGGCCAGCACGTCCCAGCGTCCGCCGCCGAGGGTGCGCACCGAGTCCTCCCACAGCGTCGGCAGTGCCCGGACGGCGTGCCGGGTGCTCACCATGATCGGGAAGAACGCGGCGACGAACGTGATGAACACGATGCCCGCCTCGTCGCTGGGAAACAGCAGGATCGCGACGGGTACGACCGCGATGGCGGGGATCGGCCGGGCGAGTTCGGTCAGCGGGCCGAGGACGTCGGCGAACAGTTCCGATCGGCCGAGCGCGATTCCGGTGGCCACCCCGACCACCGTGGCCAGTCCGAATCCGCTGAGGATGCGGATCAGCGACTGTCCGAGGTCGAGGTAGAACAGGTCGGTCTGCAGCTGGGTGCAGAACGCGGACACCACGTCGGTGACGGTAGGGAGCGTGTCGAACCGCAGCCACAGCCGGACGTCGTGGGCGGTCAGCAGTTGCCACGCGAGGATCGCGCCCAGCACGGAGGTGATCCGCACGAGCCGGGATCGCCACGGCGACGACCGCCGGCGGGTCGCCGGATCATGTTCTTCCACAACGGCTTCGGTGCCGGGCAGGACGTCCGGTTGTTCCAGCGTGGTCACGGCCGGACCTCCTCGACGGCGCGGTCGTAGGTGACCACGGCTCCCGACGGGTGCGCGCGCAGGTAGCGGTCGGCCGCGGCGCCGGTGGTGAACGGCAGGAACGTGTCGCCGTCGCGCACCCACACCGCCTTGTCCGCGAACCATCGGGTGCCCAGTTCGGCGTCGGGAACGTAGCCGGCGCGCACGGTGTGACCCTCGGCGCGGGCCTGCTTCACCGCCCGGAGCAGGCAGGTGGGGTTTGCGGCCGGCTGCGTCTCGGCGGCGCCGTCGAACCACAGCTCGCCGGCCAGTGCCGGGTCGCTCGCGGGTGCGGCGCACACGGGGTCGGTACCGGCGACGGCGGCGGGGTTGGTGATGGACGCGAGTGTGGTGTCGTAGTCCTGCCCGTCCGCCTCGAACGCGGACCGCAGCGGTGCGTCGTTCACGAAACCGTCGACGTCGAGGTCGGCGAAGTCGCCGATCGACTTCAGGTACGGCACATCGTTCTTCAGCGCACCGATCAGGCCGGGCTTGAGGGTGGTATCGAAGGAGGTGCCGCCCGGGCCGTTGTACAGGTACACGACCTCCTGCGGCAGGCCGCTCGCGTCGGCGACGATCCGCGACGCCTCGAGAGGTTCGGTCTGCACGAACCGGGTGGCGTCGAGTTGCGCCCGGAGGAACGCGTCGAGCACCTCGGGGTGCTCGTCCGCGTACGCCTCCCGGACCACCACACCGTGCAGGGTCGGGGTGTTCAGTTCGGCGCCGTCGTACAGCAGCTTGGCCTTGTCCTGGAAGACGAGAAGTCCGGGCCACGCGACGAACTGCGACAACGCGGCCACCTGACCGGATTCCAGCGCCGACGTTCCGACCTGCGGCTGCTGGTTCAGCACCTCGACGCCGGTGGCCGGGTCGATTCCGGCACGGTCGAGTGCCTGGACGAGGGTGCCGTGGCCCGCGGAGCCGACGCTGGCGGAGACCTTCCGGCCCGCCAGATCGCCGAGCGTGGTCGCCGGTGAGTTCGGCGGCACCACCACCATGTTCAGGGCGCCCTTGGGGTTGTAGCCGGTCACCGAGACGATCTCCGTCTTCGAGCGCGGGTTCGCCTGGGTGCGGGAGCCGTTGATCAGCATGGGGTAGTCGCCCATCGATCCGATGTCGATCTTCTCGGCCACCATCTGGGCGGTGATCGGCGCACCGGTGTCGTAGTCCTGCCACTCGACGGAGTATTTCGTCCCCGTCCGTTCCGTGACGTCCTGCAGACGCTGTTCGAGGTAGCCCTGCGCCCGCAGCAGCGTTCCGGCGGTGACGGTGTTGATCGTCTTGGACTGGTACCCGATCATTACCGTGACCGCGTCACCGGTGCTGGCCGACGGTTCGAGAGAACAACTCGTCGCCACGAGCGTCAGTGCCGCGGCGGCGATCGCAAAGGTGGAGAAACGTCGCTTCATCTGTGTGGTCTTTCGCTCAGCGGAGGAGGTACGGCATGTTCACGGTGACCGCGCCGGTCGGGCAGCGCGCCGCGCAGGGACCGCAGTACCAGCACTCGTCGACGTGCATGAACGCCTTGCCGTTCTCCGGGTTGATGGCGAGGGAATCGAGCGGGCAGATCTCGACGCACAGGGTGCAGCCCTCGATGCACAGCGACTCGTCGATGGTGACGGGTACATCGGCGCGTTGGTTGACCAAAGTCATGAGGTGAGCTCCCAGTTCGTGATGTCGGGTCTGCGGACGAGGTTGCTGCGCATGGTGATTCGGTCACCGCGCATGCGGATGTATTCGAGGTCGACCGGACGTCCGTCGACGAGCCGGGTGAGGCGCTCGAGCAGCAGGAGTGCCGCACCCTCGGGGGTCTGGAGGTTCGCGGCGGAGTGCGCGTCGGCGTTGACGGATTCGATCGCCAGATCGGCGGAACCCAGTGGCTGACCGCAGACCTCTTCGATCAGCGCGAACACGTCGTTGGTTTCGAGGTCGCGGCCGAGGATCTCGGCGCCGATGTCGGGGACGAGGTACGTGAGGTCCAGGCTGAGCGGCAGGTCGCCGAGGTAGCGCACCCGCTCGATGTACACGGCGGGTTCGCCCGGCTCCAGCTGCAGCCGGCGGGCGACTGCGGGCGGCGGGGCGATCTCCACGGCCGCGCGGACGTCGTTGCGGACCTCGCCGTGCCCCTTCAGCGTCTCCTTCAGCCCCAGCAGGGCGTCGAGGCCGTGGTCGTACTTGCGCTGCGCCACGTGGGTTCCCACGCGCGGGGCGCGGTCGATGAGCCCCTCCTGCTTCAGCAGTGCCAGCCCGTCGCGCACCGCGTTGCGCGACACGCCGAACTCGGCGGCCAGCTCCGATTCCGACGGCAATCCGCGCTCGGCGAAGGACTCCGCGTGGATCTGCTGACGCAGCAGGTCGGCGAATCTGCGCGCATGGTCCGCACGGGAACTGCGTGACGCCGTCGGGAGGGGAGTCGGATTCACCACCATGGTTTCCTTCGTCGATTGTGCGTGTGAGCTGGACGAAGACACACGCTAACGGCAGTCCGCGGGGCCCGGAGTCGTGGCGGACACCCGCCCCGGACGCCTCGGCGAATCGGCCGGGTCCGCTCCTGCGGCGACTCGTCTCACCAGCGCGAACACGACGGAGTACCGGTAATGCGCCAGTCGGAGGCGGGCCCGGGAGTTCCAATCACGGTGATTCGAAGTGGCTCCGTCCGCCGAACGAGGGCACAACTCTAGGTTAGGCTTACCTTCTATTTTCGTCCCGAAGGAGTCGTCACCGTGTTCGCACCCACCGCCCGACGTCAGCTCGCCGTCGCACTCGCCGTGGCCAGTTCGTCCCTCTTCCTCGCCGCGTGCTCGTCCGGCGACGGCGGAGGCAGCACGGAGACGTCCGGTGAGGGATTCCCGGTCACCATGGAGAACACGTTCGGATCGACCACCCTCGACGCGGCACCCGAACGCATCGTCACCCTCGGATGGAACGCCCAGGACGTCGTCTACGCCCTCGGCCGGACACCGGTCGGCATGCCGAAATACACGTACGGCGCCGAGACGAACGGCGTGATGCCCTGGCTGCAGGATCGTTTCGACCCGTCCGCGACCACGTTGCTCGACGCGGCCACGTCCACCCCCATCGAGGGCGTCGCCGCGCTGGCACCCGATGCAGTCCTCGCCCCGTACGAGGGATTCGACGAGGAGACGTACGAGAAACTGTCGGGAATCGCCCCCACCGTGGCGTACCCGGACAAGGCGTGGCAGACCACGTGGCAGGACCAGACCACCCTGATCGGGCAGGCACTCGGGAAGAGCGCCGAGGCCGAGCAGCTCGTGGCCGGTCTCGACGACACCCTCGCCCAGACCGCCGCCGCGCATCCCGAGTTCGCAGGCAAGACGATCTCGGTGATCAACTTCGACACCGACGCCGCGACCGTCAACGTCTACATGCCCTCCGATCCCCGCGTCCAGGTGCTGACCGAGCTCGGCTTCACCGTGTCGCCCGGTGTGCAGAAGCTGGCCGCGTCGAACGATCCCGACAAGTTCTTCGCCGACATCTCCGTGGAGAACATCTCCGATGTGGACGCCGACGTCGTCGTCGCGTTCGTCCCGGAGAACACCACCGTCGCGGCGAACCCGGCCTACGCGAATCTCGGTGCCATCGGCCGTGGTACCGCCGTCGCGCTGTCGGATACGAAGATCATCTCGGGGCTCAGCCAGACCAGCGTCCTCGCGACACCGTGGGTTCTGGACAAACTGACGCCTCAGCTCAGCGAGGCCGCGAAGAAAGCGGGTGCCTGAACGCCCGCCTGAGAGGCGGTGTCGGGCGTAGCGTATTCCGGGACACCTAGTTCGCTTGTGCCCGCATCAGGAACGCTCGTCGAAAGCAGGTATGCGATGACGCAGATGTCCGAAAGACACACCGCGAAGGTCATCGGCGTCACCGTCGCCGCCGCGGTGGGTGGGTTTCTCTTCGGTTTCGACAGCTCCGTCATCAACGGCGCCGTCGACTCCATCCAGGACCACTTCGAGCTGGGGTCGTTCTTCACCGGCTTCGCCGTGGCGATCGCGCTGCTCGGATGTGCTGTGGGCGCGTGGTTTGCGGGCCGCCTCGCGGACCGCTGGGGCCGCAAGAAAGTGATGCTGCTCGGCTCGGTGCTGTTCGTGGTCTCCTCGTTCGGATCCGGTCTCGCGTTCAGCGTCCCGGACCTGATGGTGTGGCGCGTCCTCGGCGGCCTGGGAATCGGTATCGCGTCGGTCATTGCGCCCACGTACATCTCGGAGATCGCGCCTGCCCGCTACCGCGGCGCGCTGGCGTCGCTGCAGCAACTGGCGATCACTCTCGGCATCTTCGCCGCGCTGCTGTCGGACGCGGTGCTGCAGAATGCGGCGGGCGGCGCGTCGGAAGAGCTGTGGCTCAACCTCGAGGCATGGCGCTGGATGTTCCTCGTCGGTGTGATTCCCGCGGTCGTGTACGGCGTTCTCGCCCTGATGATCCCCGAGTCGCCGCGATACCTGGTGGGCAAGCATCTCGATCAGGAGGCCGCCGACGTCCTCGCGAACATCACCGGCGAGCTCGACCCGCACGAACGCGTCTCCGAGATCCGGCTGACGCTCCGCCACGAGTCGACGGCGTCGTTCGACGATATTCGCGGCCCGAAGTTCGGGCTGCAGCCACTCGTCTGGGTCGGCATCTTCATGGCCATCTTCCAGCAGTTCGTGGGTATCAACGCGATCTTCTACTACTCCACGACGCTGTGGAAGTCGGTGGGTTTCACCGAGAACGAATCGTTCACCACGTCGGTGATCACCGCGATCATCAACGTGGGCATGACGTTCGTCGCCATCCTGTTCGTCGACCGGATCGGCCGGAAGATTCTGCTCGAGGTGGGCTCACTCGGCATGTTCGTGAGCCTGCTCCTCGCCGCTGTCGCCTTCTCCCAGGCGACCGGCAGCGGCGACGATGTCGTGCTCCCCAGCCCATGGGGAGCGCTCGCGCTGATCGGCGCCAACCTGTTCGTGATCTTCTTCGCCGCCACCTGGGGCCCGATCATGTGGGTGATGCTGGGCGAGATGTTCCCCAACAACATGCGCGCCTACGCCCTCGGCATCAGCACGGCGGCGAACTGGATCGCGAACTTCACGGTCACGCTGTCGTTCCCGCCGCTCACCCGCTCGGTGGGGCTGTGGTTCCTGTACGGGCTGTTCGCGTTCTTCGCGTTGCTGTCCTACTTCTTCGTCCGGTTGAAGGTCCGGGAGACCAAGGGCATGGAACTCGAGGAGATGCACACCTGACCCCGGCATCCTGACCCGGCACCGACGAATCCGGCCGAATCACACTGTGATTCGGCCGGATTTTCGTGCGGGGCGGTCGGTCTACTGGCCGCTGTTCTCCGCGCGCTGCGAGTCGAGGCCGGCGACGACACCGTTCTGCTGCCCGGGGCGCAGGTTGCCGAGGGCGGCGAACCACCCGGTGATCTGCCTTGCGACGTCCTGCGCGGTGAGTCCCAGCTCGGTGTGGATCTGCGCGCGGGACGCATGGTCGAGGAACCGCTGCGGAACACCGAGATCACGACAGGGCACATCGACCCCGGCCGACCGCAGCGCGGCGGACACGGTGGACCCGACACCGCCGTGCAGACCGCTGTCCTCGACGGTGACCACCATCGTGTAGTCCTCGGCGAGCTTCAGCAGCGACTCCGGGACCGGCAGCACCCACCGCGGGTCGACGACGGTCGCCGAGATGCCCTGCTGTTCCAGACGTTTTGCGGCTGCGAGCGCGAGGCCGGCGAAGGCGCCGACCGACACGATGAGCACGTCGTTGCGCCCGGAGGGGGCGTGCAGGATGTCGACGACGCCGTCGAGCCTGCTCACGGCGGGCACGTCGTCACCGACCGTGCCCTTCGGGAAGCGGAGCGCGGTCGGCCCGTCGTCGACGGCCAGCGCCTCGCCCAGTTCCTCCCGCAGGGTGGCGGTGTCGCGGGGAGCCGCGACCCGCATCCCGGGGACGATGCCCAGCAGCGACATGTCCCACATGCCGTTGTGGCTGGCGCCGTCGCTGCCGGTGATACCCGCGCGGTCGAGGACGAGGGTGACGGGCAGCTTCAGCAGGGCCACGTCCATCAGCAACTGGTCGAAGGCACGGTTGAGGAACGTCGAGTAGACGGCGACCACCGGGTGCAGGCCGCCGAGCGCCAGGCCTGCGGCCGACGTGACGGCGTGCTGCTCGGCGATCCCGACGTCGAACATGCGGTCGGGGTACTTCTCGCCGAACGCGGCGAGACCGGTGGGGCCCGCCATGGCGGCGGTGATCGCCACGATGTCCTGCCGGTGGCTCGCCTGCTCGATCAGCTCGGCGGAGAACACCGACGTCCAGTCGGCGGACGCCGATCCGGCCGACTTGCCGGTGACCGGGTCGATGACGCCGGTCGAGTGCATCTGATCGGCAACGTGGTTCTCGGCGGGCGCGTAGCCCATGCCCTTGCGGGTGACGGCGTGGACGATGACCGGTCCGCCGAACGCCTTCGCGCGGCGCAGCGCGGATTCGAGCGCGGCCTCGTCGTGGCCGTCGACCGGTCCGAGGTACTTGATGCCCAGGTCCGTGAACATCACCTGCGGGGCGACGGCGTCCTTGAGGCCCGCCTTCATGCCGTGCAGGACCGAGTAGGCGGTGCGTCCGACCCACGGCAGCTTCTTCACCATCCGCCGGCCGCTGTCGAGGATGCGCTCGTATCCCGGCTGGAGCCGGAGGGCGGCGAGGTGGTCGGCGAGACCACCGATGGTCGGCGCGTACGAGCGGCCGTTGTCGTTGACGACGATGACCACCGAGCGGTCCTTGCCTGCGGCGATGTTGTTCAGCGCCTCCCAGCACATGCCGCCGGTCAGGGCGCCGTCACCGACGACGGCGACGACGTGCCGGGCCTGTCCGGTCAGTTCGAAGGCCTTCGCGAGGCCGTCGGCGTACGACAGCGCCGCCGACGCGTGGGACGACTCGACCCAGTCGTGATCGCTCTCCGCCCGGCACGGGTACCCGGACAGGCCGCCCTGCTTGCGGA
Source organism: Rhodococcus sp. NCIMB 12038 (assembly GCF_002165735.1). Lineage (NCBI taxonomy): Bacteria > Bacillati > Actinomycetota > Actinomycetes > Mycobacteriales > Nocardiaceae > Rhodococcus > Rhodococcus sp. NCIMB 12038. The sequence continues at coordinate 342,306 of NZ_NHML01000003.1, read as the reverse complement.
GCGAATCGAAATCGTCCTTGCGGCCGGTGAGGATCTTGTGGACGTACGCCTGGTGGCCCGTGTCGAAGACGATCGGGTCGGCAGGCGACTCGAAGATGCGGTGCAGTGCGAGGGTCAGTTCGACGACGCCCAGGTTGGGGCCGAGATGCCCGCCGGTCGCCGCGACCTTCTGCACGAGGAACTCACGAATCTCCGCGGCGAGCTGCTTCATCTCCGCCGGATTCAGCTGACGAAGATCGTCAGGCGTCTGGATACGGGCAAGAACACCCAACGAGATCGCTCCCTCCGTGATGCACGCTGCCTTGCGTGCCTCTGCCACGTGGCTTCGTGTCACGTCACAGTGGAACCAGTCTACGGAGCCGCGGAAGGGCGGGACACACGGTACCGGTCGCGGCGACCGAGTGGTGGGGCTTCGTCCTCGGGCATTCCGGCCACAGCCGTGACCGGCTTCACACAATTGCGTCGCCGGGCGGGCCCGGCGGAACACCCGACTTCGTCGTGAACAGGCTCTAGGGTTTTCTCATGAGCACCGTCGTGGACGCGCTGATCGGAAAAGTCTTCACCGAGACCCGGGAGAACCGCGGCGGACAGCTCGCCGACTACATTCCCGAACTCGCCGCGGTGGCCCCCGACTCGTTCGGCATCTGCGTCGCGACCGTGGACGGCTACGTGTACGAGGTCGGCGACACCCGCCTGCCGTTCACGATCCAGTCCACCTCGAAACCGTTCACGTACGCCCTCGCGCTCGCCGATCGCGGTTCCGCCGCCGTCGCCGAGAAGATCGACGTCGAACCGTCCGGGGAACCGTTCAACGAGATCAGCCTCGACCCGCGGACGGAGCGGCCCCGCAATCCCATGATCAACGCCGGGGCGATCACCGCGACGTCGCTGGTTGCCGGTCCGGATCTGGAGACGCGGTTCGAGCGGATCCGGTCCACGTACTCCCGGTACGCGGGGCGGGACCTGACGTTCAACCGGTCGGTGTACGAGTCCGAGTCGCGGAGCGGGCACCGCAACCGGGCGATCGGCCACATGCTCCGCTCGTTCGACATCATCACCGGCGACCCCGACGAGGCGGTCGACCTCTACTTCCGCCAGTGCTCCCTCGACGTGACGTGCCGCGATCTGAGCCTGATGGCGGCGACGATGGCGAACAACGGCGTCAATCCCGTCACCGGGGACACCGTCCTCGAGCCGGCGCTGGTCGAGCGGGTCCTGAGTGTGATGTCGACGTGCGGAATGTACGACGCCGCGGGCAAATGGGTCTACGAGGTCGGGCTTCCCGCCAAGAGCGGCGTCGGGGGCGGCGTGCTCGCCGTCCTACCCGGGCAGATCGGGATCGCGATCTACTCGCCGCGTCTCGATTCCCACGGCAACAGCGTCCGCGGAGTCGAGGCGTGCCGGGCCCTGTCGAACGAGTTGGAGCTGCACTTCCTGCACGTCACCCGCGCCGCCCGTTCCGCGGTACGCGCCCGCTACTCGGTGTCGGACGCCCCCTCGCGGATGCGGCGGTCCCCCGCCGAGCGCGCTGCCCTCGACGACGTCGGCAAGCGCAGCCGGATCTACGAACTGCACGGGGATCTGCTGTTCGCCGGCGCGGAGAGCGCCGTCCGCGAGATCGGCGGCGTCGAGGAAGACCTGGAGGCGGTGGTGATCGACGTCCGGCGCGTCGACGACGTCAGCGGGGTCGCGCGCCGGATGTTCGAGACACTGCGGGCCGACCTCGCAGAGTGCGGGTGTGCGCTGGCGTTCGTCGACCCGGCCGGTCTGCTCGGCAACACCCGCTCCGACCTGTCGGGGAGGGCGGGCCGGGTGTTCGCCGACCTGGACGCCGCCGTGCAGTGGTGTGAGGACATCCTCCTCGACCGGCACTGCAGCACGGCCCGCCAACCGTCCTCCGTCACGATCGCCGAGCACCCCATGCTGTCCACCCTCAGCGCGAAGCAACTCGAACGGTTCACCCGCGACCTGGTCACCCACTCGTATGCACGCGGTGACCTCGTCATCCATCGGGGTGACCCGGCGGCCGGGCTGTTCCTCATCCTGTCCGGCAGGGTCAGCTCCACGATCACCGACCAGTCGGGTGCGGTGCACCGATTCATGACGTTGTCGGCGGGGATGAGCTTCGGGGAGATGACGATGATGCTCGACTCCCGTTTCCTCAACGACGTCCGTGCCGACACCGAGGTGACGGTCGCGGTGCTGACCACCGAGCGCTACGCCGAAATGGCTTCGGAGGAGCCGAAACTGAAGCTGGCACTGCTCGAACGTCTCGCGTCGGGCGCGTACGAGCAACTCGACGTGATGCTGCGGGCGCTGCTGCGCCAGGGCGGTGGACTCTGACCGGCTCGCGGGAAAGCCCTCGCGGGAAAAACCGTTGCCCGAATCGGAAAAATCGGACAGGCTTGGGGCTCGGAACCGCCGACGCTCGAATCGAAAGCAGGGTGCAATGCTCACAGCGACCAAGCTGGCCATCGAGACGACGGGACTCGTCAAGACATTCGGATCCACCCACGCGGTCGACGGCCTCGACCTGGCCGTGCCCCTCGGAGGCGTCTACGGCGTCCTAGGCCCGAACGGCGCGGGCAAGACCACCGCGATCCGCATGCTGGCCACGCTGCTGCCCCTCGACGGTGGCACCGCCACGGTGCTGGGTCACGACGTCGCGACCGAACCGGACGCCGTGCGCGCCAAGGTCTCCCTTACCGGGCAGTTCGCCTCGCTCGACGAGGATCTGACGGGCAGCGAGAATCTGCTGCTGCTCGGCCGGCTGTACGGGTACTCCCGCGCGGCGGCCCGAACCCGGTCCGAACAGTTGCTGTCCGCGTTCGGGCTGGAGGAGGCGGGCAACCGGCAGGTGAAGAACTACTCCGGCGGCATGCGACGCCGACTCGACATCGCGGCCAGCATCATCGTCACCCCGGAGATGATCTTCCTCGACGAACCCACCACCGGTCTCGACCCGCGCAGCCGCAATCAGGTGTGGGAGATCGTCCGCGCACTGGTGGCCGGCGGAACGACAGTGCTGCTGACCACCCAGTACCTCGACGAGGCCGACCAACTCGCCGACCGGGTGGCCGTCATCGACCACGGCAAGGTGATCGCCGAGGGCACCACCGGCGAACTCAAGGCCTCCGTCGGATCGGGTGCGCTGCACGTGCGGGTCACCGACATCGCCACCCGCCCCGCCGCGGCGGCGCTGCTGCGGGACGTGCTCGAGGTGCCGGTCACCGAGGAAGCCGATCCGGCCGCCCTCACCGCCCGCATCGACGACCCGGCCCGGGTCTCGCGGGCGCTGCCCGCCCTCGACGACGCCGGAATCGCCGTCAGCACATTCGCATTGGGGCAGCCGAGCCTCGACGAAGTCTTCCTCTCTCTCACGGGCCGACCCACCGAGGAGCACGCATGACCTCCACCACCGACCGGACCGCCGACACCGCAACCGCTGTCGCCGACGTCCTGAAGATGCCCGGCCCGAGGCCCGCGCGACCCACCGCATTGTCGACGTCGCTGTCGTTCGGCTGGCGGGCCCTGCTCAAGATCAAACACGTCCCCGAGCAACTGTTCGACGTGACGATGTTCCCGATCATGTTCACGTTGATGTTCACGTATCTGTTCGGAGGTGCGCTGGCCGGATCGACCAGCGCCTACGTGCAGTTCCTGCTGCCGGGCATCCTCGTGCAGACGGTCGTCATGATCACCATGTACACCGGTCTGACGCTCAACAAGGACATCGAGAAGGGTGTCTTCGACCGGTTCCGCTCGCTCCCGATCTGGCGTCCGTCGCCTCTCGTCGGCGCGCTGCTCGGTGACGTCGTCCGCTACACGATCGCCTCGATCATCGTCCTGATCCTCGGGCTGGTCCTGGGGTTCCGTCCGGACGGCGGGCTCGTCGGTGTGGTGGCGTCGATCGGACTGCTGCTGCTGTTCTCGTTCAGCCTGTCGTGGATCTGGACGATGTTCGCGATGCTGATGCGCACCGAGCAGGCGGTCATGGGCGTGTCGATGTTCATCCTGTTCCCGCTGACGTTCGCCAGCAACATCTTCGTCGACCCCGCGACCATGCCGGGCTGGCTCCAGGCGTTCGTCGGTGTCAACCCGATCAGCAAGCTGGTGACGTCCATTCGCGGGCTCATGGCCGGGACGGTGGAGATGGCGGACCTCGCCGTCGTGTTCGGGTGGTGCGCCGGGTTCATCGTGATCTTCGGACCGCTGACGATGCGCCTGTACAACCGCAAGTCGTGACGGTGCCGGTGTCCGATCCCGCCGAGCGGGCGGTGACCGTGCGCGGATCGGGAATCGTCTCCGCGGTTCCGGATCTCGTCCGCGCCGCCGTCACCGTGACGGCGACGCGCCCCGCGGTGGCCGATGCGTTCGAGGCCGTCGCCCGGTCGACCACTGCCGTCACCGATACCCTGCGCGGGTACGGCGTCTCGGGGCCCGACCTCGCGACCACGGGGCTGTCCGTGCACTCCGAGACCACATGGGCCGAGGGCCGGGGCAGCGAGGTGACGGGCTACACCGCGGCGACGACGCTGCAGATCACGGTCCGTGCGGCCGGGGCGTCCGCCCCGTCGCCGGCGCAGGTGGTCGCCGCCTGCGTGGGTGCGGGTGGTGACGACATCCGCCTCGGCGGACTTGAATTCGACTTCTCCGATCCGGCCGCGCTGACGGCGACCGCGCGGGAAGGGGCGTGGGCCGATGCCCTCGCCAAGGCGGAGCAGTACGCCACGCTGTCGGGGCGCGCACTCGGCGAGGTCCTCGACATCGCGGAGGTCGACGTCGGTGACGTGTCCCCGCGCCCGCTCGCGAAGGCGTTCGCGGCGGCCGACTCCGCGATCGCGATCGAACGCGGCGAGAAGCCGACGCGGGTGGACGTGCGCGTGCGGTGGCGGCTGGTCTAGGGCCGGGGGCCGCGCTGCTGCACCGAGGCGGCGAACGTGTCGGTGAGCTGAGTCAACGACGTCACCGCCGCCAGTGCCTGTTCCTGCGACCAGTCCTCGAGCATGCCGCGCAGCCGTTCGGCGCGGCGCGCGGTCGTCTCGGCGAGAATGTCCATCCCGTTCGGCGACACCCGGATCCGAGAGGCCCGCTTGTCGTGGGGATCCGCGGCGCGAGAAACATATCCCGCGTCGACGAGTTCGGAAATCTGCCTGCTCAGTGAGGACTGACTCACGCACAGGTCGGCGGCCAGTTCGTTCTGGCGGCACTCCCCTCGCGCGGCGAGCACGAAGAGCACGCTCGTCAGTGCGGGCGCGATCGGGGTCTCGCCGGTCGCGGAGACGACCGCCCGCAACGACCGCCCGAGCGCGAACACCGCATCGACGAGCGCCTGCGCCGTATCTGCCTGTACCGACATCCTGTCCCCGTCCCGAACACCCACTACTTGCGGGCTCGACTATACGTATTGTTGCGTTCGGTAAGGAACTTCGTCACCGCGTCAGCAACGCGATGCACTCCACGTGGTGGGTGAGAGGGAACGCGTCGAACGCACGCAACTCGTCGACATGATATCCCTGCCCGAGGTACAGACCGATATCGCGGGCGAACGACGCCGGGTCGCACCCCACGTGCACCACCCGTTCCGCGCCCGCGGCGGCGACCGCCTCGATCACCTCACGCCCCGCGCCCGCGCGCGGCGGATCGAGCACCACGACCCGTGGCGGGGAGGCCAACCCGGCGATCGCGCGCTCGACCCGGTCTGCGTGGAAACGCACCTGCGGGAGGTCGGAGAGGGCGGACTTCCCGTCCGCCACGGCCTGGCGCGCGGACTCCACGGAATCCACGTGCCCCGACGACCCGGCGCCCACGGCCAGGGCGGCGGCGAACACCCCGACTCCCCCGTACAGATCCCATGCCGTCTCACCTGCGGTGAGCCCGGCCCATTCGGAGACCACCGTCGAATACGCCTCGGCGGCCCCGCGATGCGCCTGCCAGAACCCGGTGGCGGCCAGTTCCCATTCCCGGTCACGTACCCGCTCCACCGGGCGACCCGATCCCACTACCACCCGCTCCGCGCGCGGCGCACCGCCTGCGGCCCGCCGCGCCATCGCACCGCGCCGCCCGGGACTCGTGCGGCCGGTCCGCGACACCTTCGGCGGCGCGATCTCGACCACGTGCCGCTCCCCCGCGCCGTCGAGAACGATCTGCACCTCGCTGCCGGGCTTCCAATCGTGTTCGCCCACACCGTCGTAGGCGGCGGCCTCGATCTGCGGGCACGCGAGGTCCGTGACGATCCCGGAACTGCGGTGCCGGTGATAGCCGGGACGGCCGTCCGGGTCCACGGCCAGCCGCACCCGGGTGCGCCAGCCGGTGCCGTCACTCGTGCCGGGCAGTTCCTCGACGTCCACGTCCCGCTGCACCCGCGCGAGCCGCACCAGCTGCTCCGACACGACCTGCGACTTCATGTCCCGCTGCAGGTGCAGGCTCGCGTGCGAGAAGTCGCAGCATCCCGCGCCGCCCGGACCCGACACCGGGCACACCGGGGCGACCCGCTCCGGGGACGCGTCGAGGATCTCGATCGCGTCGGCCCGGCAGTAGGACCCGCCGCGGTCCTCGGTGACCCGGGCGATCACCCGCTCACCCGGCAGCCCGTGCCGGACGAAGACCACCCGTCCCTCGTGGCGGGCGACGACGAACCCGCCGTGCCCGGGATTTCCCAACCGCAGTTCGAGGTGGCGGTCCGACCAGTTCTCACTCAACGCGTCTCGTCCGTCACTTGTCGTCGGGTTCGTAGCCGCGGCGCGAGGCCCCGGCCGTGTATTCGATGTTCAGCGTCTTCGCCTTCTCGGACGAGTTCAGCTGCCACGGAACACTGGTGACCATCACGCCCGGCTGGAACAGCAGCCGGCTCTTGAGCCGCAGCGCACTCTGGTTGTGCAGGATCTGCTCCCACCAGTGCCCCACCACGTACTCGGGAATGAACACGGTGACGACGTCCCGCGGCGAGTCCTTGCGGACGCGGCGCACGTAGTCGAGCACGGGTTTGGTGATCTCGCGGTACGGCGACTCGATCACCTTGAGCGGCACCGCGATGTCACTCTTCTCCCATTGCCGCACGAGCGCCCGGGTGTCGGGTTCGTCGACGTTGACCGTGATCGCCTCGAGTGTGTCCGGTCGTGTCGCCCGGGCGTAGGCCAGCGCGCGCATCGTCGGCATGTGCAGCTTGGAGACGAGGACGATGGAGTGCGTGCGGCTGGGCAGCACCCCGTCCCATTCCTGTTCCTCGAGTTCCCGCGCGACGCTGTCGTAATGCTTCCGGATCATCTTCATCACGACGAAGATCGCGACCATGGCCACGATCGCGATCCAGGCGCCCGCCGCGAACTTCGTGATGAGCACAATGATCAGGACGGCGCCGGTCATGGCCAGGCCGATGGAGTTGATCACCCGGGAGCGCTGCATCCGCCGGCGCGAAGCGGGATCGTTCTCGTTCTTCAGGTGCCGGGTCCAGTGCCGGATCATGCCCGTCTGGCTGAGCACGAACGAGACGAACACGCCGACGATGTACAGCTGGATCAGCTTGGTCACCTCGGCGCCGAACAGGACGACGAACGCGATCGCCGCCCCGGACAGGAACAGGATGCCGTTGCTGAACGCCAGGCGATCGCCGCGGGTGTGCAGCTGACGGGGCAGGTAGCGGTCCTGCGCGAGGATCGAGCCGAGCACGGGAAATCCGTTGAACGCGGTGTTGGCGGCCAGCACCAGGATCAGCGCGGTCACGATGGCGATGAAGTAGAACCCGATGGGGAACCCGCCGAACACCGTCTCGGCGATCTGCGCGATCAGTGTCTTCTGGTGGTAGCCGGCCGGGGCGCCGATCAGCTGCTCGGCCGGGCTGTGCGCGTACACGATCCCGATCTTCTGAGCCAGGATGATGATGCCCATCAGCAACACGATCGCAATAGACCCGAGCAGCAGCAGCGTGGTCGCCGCATTGCGGGACTTGGGCTTCTGGAACGCGGGAACACCGTTGCTGATCGCCTCGACACCGGTCAGTGCCGCACACCCGGACGAGAAGGCCCGGGCGATCAGGAACGCGAACGCGATCCCGTACAGGTGGGAATCCTCGGCCTCGAGCTGGAAACCGGACGATTCGGCATGCAGGTCGTTGCCCAGCACGTAGATCTGGAAGAACCCCCACAGCAGCATCAGCGCCATACCGACGATGAACGCGTACGTCGGGATTGCGAAGGCGGCACCGGATTCGCGGATGCCCCGCAGGTTGATGGCGGTCAGCAGGACGATGGCCGCGACCGCGAACAGCACCTTGTGCTGCGCCACGAACGGGACCGCCGAACCGATGTTGGACGCCGCCGACGAGATGGAGACGGCCACCGTCAGCACGTAGTCCACCAGCAGGGCGCTGCCGACGGTCAGACCGGCGGTGGGACCGAGATTGACGGTCGCGACCTCGTAGTCGCCGCCGCCCGACGGGTAGGCGTGCACGTTCTGCCGGTAGCTGGCGACCACCACCGCCATCACGGCGGCGACGGCGAGTCCGATCCAGGGGGTGTAGGCGTAGGCGGAGATGCCCGCCACCGACAGCACGAGGAAGATTTCCTCGGGCGCATAGGCGACCGACGACATCGCGTCGGACGCGAAGACGGGGAGGGCGATCCTCTTGGGAAGCAGCGTGTGCCCGAGCTTGTCGCTCCGGAAGGGTCTGCCTAGCAGTAGCCGCTTTGTGGCGGTCGAGAGCTTTGACACTGCCAAAGCGTAAGCCGTCCGCAGAAAACCTGGACCCTCACCCACCAATGTGTCCGGATTGCGATCTCTGTCCCGGTTGCTCTTCCGTCCGGGCACTGTACGGTTCGATTCGGTACGCACGTACTCGAGACGTGAAACCAGAGCCCAGAAACGGAGTACAAGGTGTATGTGGTCATCATGGGATGCGGCCGGGTCGGCTCATCCCTCGCCGGCTCGCTGACCCGGATCGGCCACGAGGTCGCGGTCATCGATCGCGACCCCGCCGCGTTCCTGCGTCTCGAGCCCGACTTCCCCGGACACACCGTCGTCGGCATGGGTTTCGACCGTGACGTGCTGGTCAAGGCCGGTATCGAGCGCGCGGAGGCGTTCGCCGCCGTGTCGTCCGGAGACAACTCCAACATCATTTCCGCGCGGGTCGCCCGCGAGACGTTCGGTGTGGAACGCGTCGTCGCCCGGATCTACGACGCGAAGCGCGCCGCCGTGTACGAGCGGCTGGGGATCCCCACCGTCGCCACCGTCCCGTGGTCGACGGACCGGTTCCTGCACACCCTCACCCGCGACAGCCAGACCGCCAAGTGGCGCGACCCGTCCGGAACGGTCGCGGTCACCGAGTTGTCCCTGCACGAGGATTGGATCGGCAGGCCCGTCGCCGAACTGGAGGCGGCGACCAATTCACGGGTCGCGTTCATCATCCGCTTCGGCACCGGCGTCCTGCCCGACCGCAAGACGGTCTTCCAGTCGGACGACCAGGTGTACATCGCGGCCGTGTCGGGAACGGTGGCCGAGGCCGTCGCACTCGCGGGCAATCCCCCGCCTTCGGACAATTGAGACGGCAGCGAGCTGAGACGGCAGTGAGAATGTTCACGATCGACCACCCGAACGGAAGCAATCGATGAGAGTCGCAATCGCAGGAGCCGGCGCAGTCGGACGCTCGATCGCGCGCGAACTTGTCCGCAGCGAACACGACGTCATGCTGGTCGAGCGCAAACTCGAGCACGTCGAGCAGGAGTCGGTACCCGAGGCGACCTGGGTCCACGCCGACGCGTGCGAGCTGAGCAGCCTCGAGGCGGCCTCCCTGGAAACCTACGAGGTCGTGATCGCGGCCACCGGTGACGACAAGGCCAACCTGGTCCTCAGCCTCCTCGCGAAGACCGAGTTCGGGGTCAGCCGCGTCGTCGCCCGCGTCAACGATCCGCGCAACGAGTGGTTGTTCGACGAGTCCTGGGGCGTCGACGTCGCCGTGTCCACCCCCCGCATGCTCGCCTCGCTGGTGGAGGAGGCGGTGTCGGTCGGCGATCTGGTGCGGCTGATGACGCTGCGCCAGGGGCAGGCCAACCTCGTCGAGGTCACGCTGCCCGACAACACGCCCCTCGCCGGGAAACCCGTCCGCAAACTGCAATTGCCCCGCGACGCCGCTCTGGTCACCATCCTCCGCGGTGGACGAGTCATCGTGCCGCAGCAGGACGATCCGCTCGAGGGTGGTGACGAACTGCTGTTCGTCGCCGCGGTGGACGTCGAGGACGACCTGCGCGCGGCGGTCGGTCTCTCGTAGCCGCCGGCGACCGCGCCGAATTCGTCTCCGCCGCAACCGGTCAGCCCTCAGGCGGTCCCGGATCGGAGGGCCGCGCTCAGGGGCGGTCGGGTTCCTCTCGGGGGCCGCCCGCTTCCGTGTCGTCCGTCGGTACGCCCGTGTCCTCGGCCGGGCCCGGCTCGACGATCCGGTCGGCCCGGCGCACGGCCCAGATCGTCACCAGCAGAGCCAATCCGGCCAACGGCCAGCCCATCGCGATGCGGGCGAACGCGAGCCAGCCGGTCTGGTCCGCATCGTAGAGTTGCGACTGCACGAGGTACCGCGCCGCGAACACCAGCGCCCAGGCGGCGGTGGCCACGTCGTAGGCACGTACCGCGCCGCGATGGCGCCGCCAGAGGTTGCCGTGGCCGTTGAGGAAGCCCCAGATCAGGCCGACGAGCGGCCGGCGCACCAGAATCGAGATCACGAAAACCGCCCCGTACGCGAGGCTGGTGTAGATGCCGAACAGGAAGTACCCCTTGGCATCGCCCGTACGGTAGGCGATGAACGCGGAGATACCGACGCCGAAAAACCCGGACACCGCGGGCTGGATGGGGCTGTGGCGGATGAGACGCCAGACGAGAATGGCGACGGCGACGCCGAGGGCTGCCCAGATCGCCGGGCCCAGACCCCACACACCGTTGACCGGAACGAAGACCAGGATGGGCAGGGTCGAATAGATCAGCCCGCTGATACCACCGAGCTGGTCGAGTATGGATTGCTGCTTCGTTTCGGTCACTCAACGAGAGTGCCACACGAGACGGACCCTACGAGTCGCCGCGCAGCTCGTAATACGGGTTGAAGATCACCTTCTGTCCGTCGCGCTCACCGACGCGTCCACGCACGAGCAGGGTCTTGCCCGGCTCGATACCCGGGATGCGCCGACGCCCGATCCACACCAACTTGATCTGTTCCGTGCCGTCGAAGAATTCCGCCTCGATGCTGGCGTTTCCGGACTTGGGACAGGCTTCGACACTGCGGAGCCGTCCGAGCATGGTGACCTCTTCACCGCGGCTGCAGTCGCAGGCACGTTGTGCGCCGGACGCCTGAGACGTCTCGGCCATTTCCTCGGCGTCCAGCTGCTCGAGGTCCTCGGTGAGCCTTCGAGTCAGCCGACGAAAATATCCTGCCGTGGCGGGTGCCATTGCGCGCTCCTGGAGCATGTGCGACGCGAGATCTTCGCGCCGCTCGTAGGGCTGTGTATTCGCCACTGTAGACCCATTGGTTCCCCGCAACCACACCACCGGAAGGCCGCTGTGACACACCAGGCAGGATCGACTCATGCCCTCTGATGACCGGCCGTCCGTGGCCGTCGTGCTCCCCGGTACGGGGTCCGATGCGGACTTCGTCGCCCGTGCCTTCACCGAGCCCCTGACCAGCCGTGGAGTGCGTACGGTCGCAGTCGAACCCGATCCCCGGCGGGTCGTCGGCAGCTACCTCGACGCGCTCGAGAGCGCCGCCGCGCAGCACGGAAGAATCCTCGTCGGCGGGGTCTCCATCGGCGCTGCGGTGGCGTTGCAGTGGGCAGGATCACACCCCGATCGTGTCGCGGGGGTACTCGCGGCGCTGCCCGCGTGGACCGGGACCGCCGCGGACGCCCCCGCCGCCGCCAGCGCCCGGTTCACCGCCGCCCGGCTGCGGGCGGACGGCCTCGAACAGGTCACCGCCGACATGATCGCCTCCAGCCCGCCGTGGCTGGGCCGGGAACTGGCGAAATCCTGGCGATCCCAGTGGCCGCACCTCCCCGCGGCGCTGGACGAGGCGTCGGAGTACCACGCGCCCGGTCTCGACGACCTCGCGCGCATCACGGCGCCGGTGGGCATCGCCGCAGCCACCGACGACGCCGTGCATCCCCTCGAGGTCGCCCGCACCTGGTCCGAACGACTACCACACGCCGGTCTCGTCACGGTGACACTGGACGAGATCGGCGCCGACCCGGCGGTTCTCGGCTACACGTGCCTCAGCGCGCTGGACTCGGTCCTGCACACGGCCTGAATCCCCCCGCGATCCCCACCGGACGCGGGCTCAGCGACCGAGTTGCTGCATCGCCGAACCCGATTCGCCGCGACGCTGCTGCGGCTGGGCCGGGGCCTGCGCCTGCGGCGGCTGCTGCTCGCCCTGCGGACCCGGTTCCGGCTGCTGCGCCGGTTGCTGAGGTGCCGGCTGCTGCGGGGCGCCACCCTGCTGCTGCGCCAGCTGCTGCTGGTGGGCGGCGGCCAGCTGCTGCGCGAGGGCCTCGGGCAGCACCACCGGCAGCGGCGTCCGTACCGGGTTCGGCTCGTTGCCCCGCTTCACCACGGTGTCGCGCAGGATCGCCCTGGCGGACGCGACCAACTCCGAATCGGCCGTGTTGCCACCGCTCGGTCCCGCGACCACGCAGCGCACCATCCACCGGTAACCGTCGGCGCCGATGAAACGCAGGTCGGCGTTCGGGGTGACGGCGAATACCTCACGTCCCCACGGTCCGCTCTCGACGCTCACCGTCGCGTTGTCGTTGCGCAACGATTCGGCAAGGTCGCCCGCGACCTCACGCCACTGACCGGGCGACTTCGGGGCCGCATATGCGGCCACCGTGATGCGTCCGTGCTGGGTGACGAGGTGCACGGCCTGCGGCGAACCGTCGGGCGCCATCTCGACCTGTAACTGCGCACCCTGCGGCATCGGCACGAGGACCGAACCGAGGTCGAGGCGGGTCCCGACGTCGCCGACGGTGAGGTCGGCGCCCGACTCGAGGTCGTCGGCGTCGTACGGACCGCCGTCCACCTCGGTCACGGCGTCGTAGTCGTCCTCGTAGTCCGCCGCGTCGGCGTCGGCGTCATCCGCCTCGGCGTCCTCGAAGAAACCGGCCGGGTCGGCCTCGGCTTCCGCCTTCTTACGACGTCCGAACATGATCAGGCTCCTTCACTGGCATTGCCGACGAGGCTGGCATGGCCTCCGCTCGACCCGTGTCCGTCGCTGCCGCGGGTGGTGCCGTCGAGTGACTCGACCTCGACGAACGACACGAGTTCGACCCGCTGCACGAGCAGTTGGGCGATCCGGTCGCCCCGCCGGATCTCGATCGGGGTGTCGAGGTCGTGATTGATCAGGCACACCTTGATCTCGCCCCGGTACCCGGCATCGATGGTGCCGGGGGTGTTGACCACCGACAATCCCGATTTGGCGGCCAGCCCGGAGCGGGGGTGGATCAGTCCGACGGTGCCCAGGGGCAACGCGACCGCGATGCCGGTTCCGACGAGGACGCGGCGCCCCGGCTCGATGGTCACATCGGTGGTGCTGCAGAGGTCGACACCTGCGTCGCCGTCGTGCGCACGCTGCGGAACCGGAATGCCCGGGTCCAGCCGCTGGAGGGCGACGGGCGGAATGGTGGGGGTTCCGGCGGGAGAATGGCCGGGAGATAGGTCGCTCACGTGCACCGAGCCTACTCTCAGACACCGACTATCCTGGTCGGGTGTCAGAAACGTCCCGGCCCGAAGTCGCGCCCACCGATAACGCCTCGCCCGTGCTGTACTCCGAGCGCCTGTGGGTGCCCGTCTGGTGGTGGGCAGTGGGCCTGTTCGTCGCCGGGCTGCTCGCCGCGGAGGTGCACATGGGTGCGCCCGGCCTGCGCGCGTGGCTGCCGTACGTCCTGCTGCTGCCGCTGCCCGTGTGGGGGCTCGTCTGGCTCAGCCGCCTGCGCGTCGAGGTCGTCGAGGAACCGAGCGGCGTCCACCTCCGGGTCGGACAGGCGCACCTGCCGGTGGACGTCATCGCGCGGGTCGCCGAGGTTCCGGGTTCGGCGAAGAGTGCAGCTCTCGGCCGTCAGCTCGACCCCGCCGCCTTCGTGCAACACCGGGTCTGGGTCAAGCCGATGGCACTGATCGTGCTCGACGACCCCGAGGACCCGACCCCCTACTGGTTGATCAGCACGCGTCGGCCTGCGGAGTTGCTGGCCGCGCTCGATCGTGCGCGCCCGCAGGCGGACGGAGACTGATCGGACGGTGGGCCTCCCACCGTCCGCCACTCGTACTCGCCGCCGCTCAGGCTGCGCAGTCCCTGCACACCAGCACTCCGCCCGCCTCACTGGCGAGCCGGCTGCGGTGGTGCACCAGGAAACAGCTCGAACACGTGAATTCGTCGGCCTGCTTCGGCACGACCCGTACCGAGAGTTCTTCGCCGGACAGATCCGCGCCGGGCAGTTCGAACGACTCCGCGGTGTCGGACTCGTCGACGTCGACGACAGCCGACTGAGCCTCGTTGCGTCGCGCCTTCAGTTCCTCCAGCGAATCCTCCGAAACCTCGTCGGACTCTGTTCGCCGCGGTGCGTCGTAGTCAGTTGCCATGTCGCCTTCCCCTCATCTTCTTCCGTGTATCCCGGCCCGTGCGGCACGTCGGACCGATTGCCGGTCGACCGTCCACCCGAAAAACCGCCTCGGCGCAGATCACACCCTGCGACTGCAGGGCGCTGCAGCGGATGGATACGTGCCCGGACACCAGGCTCCGGAAACATGATCTACGCCTCTTTTGTCATCTTCTGCCGACCCTCGTTCTGCATGCTTTGAACGACTGGGGCCGCCAGACAGTAGCCGAAGGAAGTACAAAAGACGTAACCGAATCGGCCGATCGCGCAAATTGTCTGCTAATCGTCACCAACACCACAGCAAGCTGTGACATTCCACAACGGGGACGGGTTCGGGGTTATGACGCCGTAGGGATCTAAGGTAGGTGCCGAACCTGCGCCACGACGTGTGGCCGGGGCCTGTATCGGTGCGCTGGACGGGCGAAACGTTCGAAGCGCAGTTCGTAGGAGAGGTCGAGGCACACTGTGGTTTCACTGATCACCGAAGGCAGCCCGCTCGACGACAAGGGTCGTCCGTTCCGGCGGCGGCGGGCGATGCCGATCCTCGTGGTGTTCGCGGTCCTCGCTCTGCTCGGAGCCGTCGTGTGGATGGGCGTCCTCGGCGACGACGAGGATCTGGCCGCAACGGTCGACTGCAATTCTCCGCAGCCGGCCGCACAACCGGTCGATCCCGCGGCCCCGCCGCCGCAGGCGCTGGGCGAGAGGGTCGACGGTTCCACGTTGCGGGACGTGGAGCCCGCCGCGCTGTCCGCCACGAAGGTGCGCGTCTTCAACGCCAACGGCGAGCACGGCCAGGCGGCGCAGGTGGCCGCACAGCTGAGCGACTACGGGTTCGCGAGCGCACCCGACGTCCAGGCCGGCAACGACCCGATCTACGTCGACCAGAACATGCAGTGCCAGGGGCAGCTGCGGTTCGGCCCGAACGGCGCCGCCGCCGCGAGCGCGCTCTGGCTGGTGGCACCGTGCGCCGAACTCATCCAGGACACCCGCACCGACGACACGGTCGACCTCGCCCTCGGAACCTATTTCCGCAAGATCTCGCCGAACGCCGACGCCGAGGAGGTTCTGCGGTCGCTGAAGGACCCGCCGCCCGGGACCCAGCCCGCACCTCTCGACATCGACCTCCTGAAGGCGGCGCGCACCGCCCGCTGCTGACCGCCGGTCACCCCTCCGGGATCGGGGCGTCCGCCCCGGTCTCGGTGAACAGGGCGTCCAGCGCGTCGGCGATGCCGGGGGCAGCGGCGACCACCACCTCACCGTCCGCACTCGACGTGTGCGGCGACGGGATCCGCACGCGGGCGCCTGCCTCGGTCGCGATCAGCGAGCCCGCCGCCCAGTCCCACGGGCTCAGCCCGTGTTCGAAATGGGCGTCGACACGGCCTGCCGCGACCATGCACAGGTCGAGGGCCGCCGAACCGATCCGGCGGATGTCCCGCACCCTCGGCAGGATGTCGGCGATGAGGGCGCCCTGCACCTTGCGCCGGGCCGCGCCGTATCCGAATCCGGTGGCGAGCAACGCCATCGACACGTCGGTGACGGGATTGCACCTCAGTGCGCTGACCCGCCCGTCGGCGTCGGTGAGGGTCGCCCCGCCGCCGCGTGCCGCCGCGTACGTCGACCGGGCCGCCACGTCGACCACGACCCCGGCGACGGACACTCCGTCGATCTGGGCGGCCACGGAGACGGCGTACGCGGGCACCCCGTACAGAAAGTTGACGGTGCCGTCGATCGGGTCGACGATCCAGCGCACCCCCGCGACGGAATCACCCTCTCCCCCACCTTCTTCGCCGAGGATCGCGTCTTCTGGACGAAGCTCCGCGAGGCGGTCGCGGATGACCTGCTCGCTCTCGGTGTCGACGACGGTGACCGGGTCGGTGGGAGTGCTCTTCGACGCCACGGAGTCACCGGATTCCGCTCGCGTCCCGACGATTCCGAATACCTCGGGCCGCCGTGCCCGGACGTGGGCGGCGGCCTCCTCGGCCACCGCGACGGCGACCTCGAGCAGTCGTCCGGGATCGATGCCGGCGTGGCCTTGCGCGGTGTCTGAACTCTGGGGTGCATGCACTCACCCATCGGAACACACTTTCACTGCCTCACACCACCGCTGACGTTCACGGTCCCCTTCCGGCGGCGCAGCGTCCTCGAGTGTCATCACCCACCGAACCCACCTCGACGCACTAGTGTGACGGGCAGCAGAAGCGCGCCCGAGAACACGTCGTCGTCGACACGGAGGAGCACACGCCATGGCCAAAACGGGGTTCGGTGTCGACGTCGGAGGCAGCGGCGTCAAGGGTGGCGTCGTGGATCTCGAGACCGGCGAGCTGATCGGCGACCGCATCAAGCTCCTCACCCCCCAGCCGTCCACCCCGGAGGCGGTCGCGGAGACCGTCGCGGAGATCATCCGCCAGGCGGAATGGGACGGACCGGTCGGTATCACTCTGCCGAGCGTCGTCACCGGCGGAGTCGCACGATCCGCCGCGAACATCGACAAGGGGTGGATCGGGACGGACGCGCGCGCGCTGTTCTCGGGCGCACTCGGCGGCAGGCGCGTCACCGTCCTCAACGACGCCGACGCGGCGGGGATAGCGGAGGACGCGCTCGGCGCGGGCAGGGACGCGAAGGGGGTCCTCATCCTCCTCACGTTCGGCACGGGCATCGGCTCGGCGATCCTCCACGACGGCGTGCTGCTCCCCAACACCGAGTTCGGGCACATGGAGGTGCACGGCAAGGAGGCCGAACACCGGGCGGCCTCCTCGGTGAAGGAGAAGAAGGATCTCTCGTACAAGGAGTGGGCCGCCGAGGTCAGCCGGGTCCTCACCCGGTTCGAGGACCTCCTGTGGCCGGATCTGTTCATCGCCGGTGGCGGAATCAGCCGCAAACACGAGAAGTGGATCCCCCATCTGACCAACAGGACACCCGTCGTACCTGCTGCGCTGCTCAACACGGCGGGAATCGTCGGTGCTGCGCTCGCGGTCGAAACGGGCATCGCTCCGTAACTATTTCGGATGGGTCGTTACAATGGAAGAGCCCGGCTGCGCGCCGGCGAAACCAGTAGACCTCTCCGCCGGATGACCACTCTGGCGTGACGCCGCACGACACCGTCACGAAAGGGCGTACGTGGCAGCCACCGATACACGTCAGACTGCTGATTCGACTTCAGAGTCAGGACCGGAAGCACCAGTCGCAGCGGCAGCCACCGGCACCGCTCCGGCAGCCGAGGCAGCTCCCGCGAAGAAGGCAGCGGCGAAGAAGGCCCCCGCCAAGAAGGCAGCAGCGAAGAAGGCCCCCGCCAAGAAGGCGGCGGCGAAGAAGGCGGGCGGCAAGAAGGCCACGGCCGGTAAGGGTGCGGACGGCGAGGACCTCGACGAGGATTCCGCCGACATGGAAGACATCGACATCACCGAGGGCGACCTCGCCGAGGTCGAGTCCGACGTCGTGGAGGTCGTCGCAGTCGGCGAGGACGAGGAGACCGAGGAGCCGTCCGAGAAGGACAAGGCGTCCGGCGACTTCGTGTGGGACGAGGAGGAGTCCGAGGCGCTCCGCCAGGCCCGCAAGGACGCCGAGCTGACCGCGTCCGCAGACTCCGTCCGCGCCTACCTCAAGCAGATCGGCAAGGTCGCCCTCCTCAACGCCGAAGAGGAGGTCGAGCTCGCCAAGCGGATCGAGGCCGGGCTGTACGCGACCCAGATCATGCAGGAGCTGTCCGACTCCGGTGAGAAGCTCCCCGCCGCCCAGCGCCGGGACATGAGCTGGATCTGCCGCGACGGAAACCGCGCCAAGAACCACCTCCTCGAGGCCAACCTCCGCCTCGTGGTGTCGCTGGCCAAGCGCTACACCGGCCGCGGTATGGCGTTCCTCGACCTGATCCAGGAAGGCAACCTGGGCCTCATCCGTGCCGTCGAGAAGTTCGACTACACCAAGGGCTACAAGTTCTCGACGTACGCCACGTGGTGGATCCGTCAGGCCATCACCCGCGCGATGGCCGACCAGGCCCGCACCATCCGCATCCCGGTGCACATGGTGGAGGTCATCAACAAGCTCGGCCGCATCCAGCGTGAACTCCTGCAGGACCTGGGTCGTGAGCCCACGCCCGAAGAGCTCGCCAAGGAAATGGACATCACGCCCGAGAAGGTGCTGGAGATCCAGCAGTACGCGCGTGAGCCCATCTCCCTCGACCAGACCATCGGCGACGAAGGCGACAGCCAGCTCGGCGACTTCATCGAGGACTCCGAGGCCGTCGTGGCCGTCGACGCCGTGTCCTTCACCCTGCTGCAGGACCAGCTGCAGTCGGTGCTCGAGACGCTCTCCGAGCGTGAAGCGGGCGTCGTGCGCCTGCGCTTCGGCCTGACCGACGGACAGCCCCGCACGCTCGACGAGATCGGACAGGTCTACGGCGTCACGCGTGAGCGCATCCGCCAGATCGAGTCCAAGACCATGTCGAAGCTGCGCCACCCGTCGCGGTCGCAGGTACTGCGCGACTACCTGGACTGACGCCCAGACTGCGATGCCCCCGGACTCCGAGCGAGTCCGGGGGCATCGTCGTCCGTGGCCGCGGCATCCGGCGGCCGCCCGTCAGGCGGTGGTGCGAACCCGGATCCAGGCGCCCGCCACCGGTTCGACCACCCGGGCCGCCACCGGGCCGATGACGGCCATCAGGAGCACGTACGCGGTGGCGAGTGCCACCAGTTCGCTCTCCACGGCGCCCGCCGACAACGCCAGGCCGGCGATGACGATGGAGAACTCGCCGCGCGCGATCAACGCGACCCCGGCGCGGGCCCGGCCCAGTCGCCCGACCCCCTGCTGTTTCGCCGCCCACGCACCGGTGATCATCTTGGTCAGCGCGGTGACGACGGCGAGCAGCACGGCCCAACCGAGGACCGGCGGAATCGCCCGGGGATCGGTGTTGAGGCCGAACACCACGAAGAACATCGCCGCGAACAGATCGCGGAGCGGCTCGAGGACGCGGCTGGCGTTGTGGGCGGTCGTGCCGGAGATCGCGATCCCCAGCAGGAACGCCCCGACGGCGGCCGAGACCTGCATCGCCGAGCTGATCCCCGCCACGAGGAGCGCGGCACCGAGCAGCTTCAGCAGCAGGGTCTCGCTGTCCGGGCTGTCCAGCAGGGCGGACACGTAGCGGCCGTACCGCAGCGCGATCACGAGGACGACGGAGATCACGACGAGGGAGATGGCCACCGCCTCGAGTCCACCGGCGAAACTGACGCCGGCGAGCAGGGCCGTCAGGATGGGCAGGTACACGGCCATCGCGAGGTCCTCGAACACCAGGATCGACAGCACGACCGGCGTTTCGCGGTTACCGAGCCGTCCCAGGTCGCTCAGCACCTTCGCGATGATGCCCGAGGACGAGATGTAGGTGACACCGGCCATCACGACGGCACCGGTGGGACCCCACCCCAGCATCAGGGCGACGACCGCTCCGGGCGCGGCGTTGAGGACGGCGTCCACGACACCGGCCATCCACGACCGTCGCAGTCCGGTGACGAGTTCCGACGCGGTGTACTCGAGCCCCAGCAGAAGCAGGAGGAGCACCACCCCGATCTCGCTCGCCAGGTGGCTGAACTCGCTGATGTCGCCGAGGTTGACGAATCCGCCGCTGCCGAAACAGAGACCGCCGAGGAGATAGAACGGGATCGGCGACATCCCGAATTGAGCTGCCAGACGGCCCAGCAGACCGAGCGCGAAGAACACCGCGCCCAGTTCGATGAGCGCGAGCGTGGTGGTGTTCACGGGTCTGTCAGCCGTTGGCCAGGAGCTTGGCTGACGCGTCCAGTCCGTCTGTGGTTCCGACGGCGACCAGCAGGTCGCCGGAGGTGAGCAAGAAGTCGGGCTTCGGTGACGGGTACACCTGACCCGCCCGCATGACCGCGACGATCGAGACCCCGGTGCGCGTGCGCATCGCGGTGTCGCCGAGCGGGCGGCCGTCGAACCGGGAATCTTCCTTGATGTACAGCTGCTTGGTGCGGATGCCGGGCAGGTCCCGGTGTTCCTCCTCCAGCTGCGCCACCAGTTGCGGTGCTCCGAGCAGATTGCTGAGCACGGCCGCTTCCTCGGTGGTGAGCGGCACGGACGCGGCGCAGGCGTCGGGGTCGTCGGCCTTCGACACGATGAGGTCCGTGCGGCCGTCGCGGTGGGTGATGACACCGATGCGGCGACCGGCGGCGAGTTCGAAGTCCTTACGCACCCCGATACCGGGTAGTGGCGTCACTTCAACGTTCATGCCTCCACGGTAGTCCGACGGTGGTGACCAACCGCGGAAGGCTCGCGTCAGCGCCGGGCCGGGAACGTGCCGTCCGCGTCGGGGCGGTACTCCGCGACGGCGGTGACCGCCGTGACGGGCAGCGGCCCGTACAGGTGCGGGAAGAGCATCGACGCCGGATCGGCCGGCACGCCCGGCTCCCACTTCACCGGCGCACCGAGCGCGTCGGGGTCGAGTCTGAGCAGGACGAGGTCCGTGCGGCCGGCGAACAACCGGTTGGCGGGCAGGTGCACCTGGGCGGGGGTGGAGAGGTGCACGAATCCGTCCGCGGCGTACGTGGCGGGCACGCGAGCGCCTTCGCGTTCGGCGGTGCGCCATTCGTCGCGGCTGCAGATGTGAACGAGCTGGTCTTCGGATTTCACACGGCGAGACTAGCGTCACGCCCGAAATCGAATCAGCTGTCAGCGAACTCGGACCGATCGGTCTGTTCGCATCGGCGCTCGTCACGCCGCTGTCCGCACGTTTCGGGCCGGTTTCGTGTGTGATGCAACACTGAGAAACGCCGTCGGGAACAACGCGTAAACCCCAAACGTCTGACAGAGTAGATCCACCGCGCCACCCCCGACGCGGCGGACCAAGGCCCCAGGCACTCGGCATCAGTCGAAAAGCCAGTACGGAGGAGTCATGCCCGGAACACTGACCAGCCCCCCGTTGACCGCAGCCGACCGGTGCGACCGGTGCGGTGCGGGAGCCCGCGTTCGCGCGGTCCTTCCGACCGGAGGAGAGTTGCTCTTCTGCGGTCACCACGCCAACGAGCACGCAGACCGTCTTCGCGAGATGAACGCCACGATCGTGTCCGAAGCCGAAGCTGCAATCTGATACGTCAGCCCGGGTGACCCGTCCCAGGCTCACCTCTTTCAGCAACAAGAGACCGGCGAGTGCACTGCACTCGCCGGTCTCTTGTTTGCGTTCGCGTCACGCGGCGACGACGGTCACCACTGCCGCAGGGTGGAGATCCGCTCGGTGAGCTGCTCGACGGTGGCGATCGCCGTGGGCGGTCCCCCGCAGACCCGCCGGAGTTCGCCGTGGATGGTGCCGTGCGGCTTGCCCGTCCGGTGGTGGTGCATCGCGACGAGACTGTTCAGTTCGCGGCGCAGTTGCGCGAGCTGACCGGCGGCAGCCACCCGGTCCGCGACCTGCGGAACCGGCGTGTGCACGGGCGCGGCGGGCTCCTGCTTGTCCAGTTGCTCCGACTGACGCTGCCGCAGCAGGGCGCGCATCTGATCGGCGTCGAGCAGACCGGGCAGACCCAGGTAGTCGGCCTCCTCGTCGGATCCCGAGAACGTGGCCGTCCCGAAAGACGAGCCGTCGTAGATCACCTGGTCGAGCTCGGCATCGGCACCGAGCGAGGTGAACGCCTTCTCCTCCTCGCCGAGTTCGTCCTTCTGCTTGTTCGCGTCGGCGAGCAGGTCGTCGTCGAAGCCGTCCTTCTCCCGGTGCGGCTTGCCGAGCACGTGGTCGCGCTGCGCCTCCAGCTGGCTGGCCAGGTCGAGCAGCACCGGCACCGACGGGAGGAACACGCTCGCGGTCTCCCCCTTGCGGCGGGACCGCACGAAACGACCGATCGCCTGCGCGAAATAGAGCGGGGTGGATGCACTGGTGGCGTACACGCCGACGGCCAGGCGGGGGACGTCCACGCCTTCCGACACCATACGGACGGCGACCATCCACTTCTGGGTACTCGCGCCGAACTCGGCGATCCGCTTGGACGCCGTCGGGTCGTCGGAGAGGACCACGACCGGATCCTCGCCGGTGACCACCTTCAGGGTCTGCGCGTAGGCGCGGGCGACGGTCTGGTCGGTCGCGATCACCAGGCCGCCCGCGTCGGGCATGCCGCCGGTGCGCAACTGGCCGAGGCGGGTGTCGGCGGCGTGCAGGACCGCGGGAATCCAGTCGCCCGACGGGTCCAGGGCCGTGCGCCACGCGCGGGCCGTCTGTTCCGCGCTGAGCGGCTCGCCGAGCCGCGCGGAGAACTCCTCGCCCGCGTTGTTCCGCCAGCGTGCCTCGCCGGAGTACGCGAGGAACACGACGGGCCGGACGACGCCGTCCGCGAGCGCGTCCGAGTACCCGTAGGAGTGATCCGCCTTCGAGCGCATCAGACCCTCGCGGTCGGGTTCGTACGTCACGAACGGGATCGCGCTGTCGTCGCTGCGGAACGGCGTACCGGTCAGAGCGAGACGGCGGGTTGCGTCCCCGAACGCCTCCCGGATGGCGTCACCCCAGCTCTTCGCGTCGCCGCCGTGGTGGATCTCGTCGAGGATGACCAGCGTGCGCCGGCTCTCGGTGCGGACCCGGTGCTTGAACGGGTGGGAGGCGACCTGCGCGTACGTCACCACGACACCCTGGTAGTCGCTGGACGTCTGCCCGGTCGAGTTCGAGAAGTACGAGTCCAGCGCGATGCCGTTGCGCGCCGCGGACTCCGCCCACTGGTGCTTGAGGTGCTCGGTCGGCGCGACCACCGTCACCTGGTCGACGGTGCGGTCGCGCAGCAGTTCCGACGCGACCCGCAGCGCGAAGGTGGTCTTACCGGCACCCGGCGTCGCGACCGCGAGGAAATCCTGCGGTCCGGTGGACAGATACTTGGTCAGCGCACGACGCTGCCAGGCGCGCAGCGATCCCGCGGGCCTGGCTGGTTCGGTCTGTGCGAGGTAGGCCTCGGTGCCCACGATCTGCGCGGCCTCGGTCTCCACTCTCGGCGCCGACTGGGAGCCCACTGTCTCAGCACTCACGGGCTGCCCTCCGCTGGCATGGCACTGTTTGCTCGCACTCCTCGGTATCGATCGACACGTCCGGTCCACACCCGAAGGCGCTGTCCGTCAAGGAGCCTAGCGCCCGGATCCGACGCGAACCGCATTCGCGAGTTCCGATAGTGACAGATTTGTCGCGACACGAGGACAGCAGCGGTGGGCAACCGGGCGTGTCGTCAGGGATGCTGGAAACATCATGACCGAAACACCCTCGACGACACCGCACAGTGGCGGTGATCCACCCCGGTCCGGGTGGCATCCGCTACGTCGCGCACTGAGCGTGATCGGTCGCACAGCGAGCAAGGCGTGGGACGATTCGATCTTCGGGAAGGCGGCGGCCGCGGCGTTCTGGCAGACGCTGTCGCTGCCCCCGCTCCTGCTCGGTCTGCTCGGAATGCTCGGCTACGTCGGCGGGTGGTTCGGACCCGACACCGTCGACATCATCCAGTCGAAGATCATCAACTTCAGCGGGACCGTGTTCAGCGACAGCGTCGTCGAACAGATCATCCGCCCGACGGTCGGGGACGTCCTCGAACGGGGACGCCCCGAGATCGTGTCCCTGAGCTTCCTGCTGTCCCTCTGGGCGGGCTCGTCGGCCATCTCCACGTTCGTGGACTCGATCGTCGAGGCTCACGGCCAGCAGGAGGCGCGGCACCCCGTGTGGCAGCGGGTGTTCGCGTTGCTGCTCTACGTGATGTTCCTGATCCTCGCCGTGTTCACCCTGCCGCTGGTCGCGCTGGGGCCGACGCTCGTCGGGAGAGTCCTGCCGGAGGCGTGGCGCACGATCGGGACGGAGATCGTCGACACGTTCTACTACCCCGGGGTGGGGCTGCTGCTCATCGTCGGCCTGACGACGCTGTACAAGGTGGCGCTCCCCCGGTCGCTGCCCTGGCACCGGATGCTCGGCGGCGCGCTCGTCGCGGGAGTGTTCTTCCTCGGCGCGAGCACCTGCCTGCGCCGCTACCTCTCGTGGGTCGCGGGCACCGGCTACACGTACGGGGCGCTGGCCACGCCGATCGCGTTCCTGCTGTTCACGTTCTTCCTGGGTTTCGCGGTGGTGCTCGGCGCCGAGTTCAACGCCACCGTGCAGGAGTTCTGGCCGGCCAGGGCGACCCGCATCGACCAGATGCGGGACTGGATCGCCGCGCAGGCCGAGAGTTCACCGTCGGCGGGTCCGGTGACCAGCCTCACGCGTCGCATCGCCACCGGCCCGATCAAGGTGGTCGGCGACCGCGCCCGTCCCGATCCGGACGGGCAGGGGTCCGGGAACGACGACAAGCCCGACGGCCCGGTACGAGAATCTCCCGAGCCCCCGGGTGTGCGGCGAGCGCCGGCGAAGCCTCAGTCGCCCTTGCGCAATCCTTCGTAGATCTTCTTGCAGTCGGGGCAGACCGGCGATCCCGGCTTCGCCGATTTCGTCACCGGAAACACCTCGCCGCACAACGCGACGACGTGAGTGCCCATGACGGCGCTCTCCGCGATCTTGTTCTTCTTCACGTAATGGAAGAACTTGGGAGTGTCGTCATCGGTCGACTCGTCGGTGGTGACGTCGGGCCGTTCCTTGGTTTGAGTGCTCACCCCTCAATAATGCCGCAACCGGCCGGTGATCCCACCCCCCGTGTGCATTTGCCGCCCGACAGTGGAACAGTGGAGTCATGGCACGAAGTGCAGGGTTCGGTGGGTCCCACGACGCCGGCTCACCGAATAATCCGGTTCTCATCACCGAGGCAGCGCGGTCCATCGAGGATCAGCACCGTGCCCGTGTCCGCAAGTATCTGCTCATCATGTCGTTCCGCTTCCCGGCGCTGATCTTCGCGGCGGTGGCGTACGGCATCTGGGAGAACCCGTGGATCTCGATGGCGATCATCGGCGTGTCGATCCCGTTGCCGTGGATCGCGGTCCTCATCGCGAACGACCGGCCGCCGCGCGCCAAGGACGAGCCCAGCCGGTACGACCACCGCGAGTCGCCGTCCACTGCCCTGCCCGCGCCGCCACACCACACGATCGAGGGATGACGCCGCGGGGCGTCCTGCAACAATGCACGGGTGAACCGTGACGAACTGCTGTCGATCTGCCCGTCCCTGCGTGCGGCCCTCCTCCGCAATCGGTACGACACGGACACCCTGCTCGATGCGCTGGGGCCCGAGGTCCATGCGGCGTTGAGCCGCAACGAACCGGTCCCGGTGCGCCGGGCCAGCGCGTCCTGCGGCGAACTCGGCACCATGATCCGGCTGTTCCTCCTCACCGACGACTGTCCCGCCGGCGAGGTGGCCGCGGCGCTGTCCCCGCTCGCTGTCGAGGACGCCGTCGCCGCGGGCCTGCTCGAATCCGACGGCGACGTCGTCCGGGCCGCACTCGACCTGCGGCCTCTGGACATCGGCGGGGGCAACCGCTGGGTGCTCTCCGACCTCGACGGTTCCCTGCGCCCCCGCGAGACCCCCGTCGATCACGTCATCGGCGTCGGGCACGCGTCGCTGTCGCTGCTGCAGGCCACCCCGACCGCGCCGGTCGGGACGCTGCTCGACATCGGGACCGGGTGCGGCATCCAGGCCCTGCACGGCGCCTCCTACGCCGACTCGGTCACGGCGACGGACCTGAACGTCCGGGCCGTGGACCTGGCGGCCGTCACGGCGGCGCTCAACGAGCAGGAGGTGGAACTGCTCGCCGGGTCGTGGTTCGAGCCGGTCGAGGGCCGCACGTTCGATCAGGTCGTGGCCAATCCGCCGTTCGTCGTGAGCCGCGCCGCGGTGGGCCACACCTACCGCGACTCCGGCCTCGACCTCGACGGCGCGAGCGAACTGATGATCTCGCGCGTGGCCGACTATCTCGCGCCCGGCGGCACGGCGGCCATGCTGGCGTCGTGGATCCACGTCGAGGGCGAGGACTGGCGTGCCCGGGTGGCGTCCTGGCTGCCCGCCCACGGGATCGACGCGTGGGTCGTGCAGCGGGATGTCGCGGACCCGGCCCTGTACGTCGGCACCTGGATGCGGGACGGCGGCCTCGACACCCGGGACCCGGCCACCGCGACGATCGCCGAGGACTGGCTCGATCACCTCGCGAGCGCGGACGTGGAGGGAGTCGGTTTCGGGTTCGTCTACCTGCGCCGGACCGACGCACCCACCGACCTCATGGCGGAAGACCTCACCCACGGCTTCACCGATCCGCTCGGCGCGGAGGCGCTCGCGTACTTCGAGCGGGTGGCCTGGCTTCGCGACCACGACGTGCTCACCGCCCGGTTCCGCGTCGAGGAGAGCACCGCCCTGGAGCGGGTGTTCCTGCCCGGCGACGAGGGATGGACGCAGGTGGTCGCCCGGTTGCACCGGGGGAACGGTCCGGCGTGGCAGCACGAGGTCGACGATCTCGTCGCCTCGCTCGTCGCGGGCATGCGCGGCGACGGCCTCGTGCTGGGCGAACTGATCGAACTCCTCGGCGCCGCGCACGGGGTCGACGCGGAAGAACTCGCACAGTCGGCGGTGCCGCTCGTGCACGCCCTCGTCCGGCACGGACTGGTGCTCCCCGCGTAGCCGCCGGGTTCCCGATCCGTCCCCCTTATACGTGTTCTCAGCAACTTCTCAGGACCGAATCGAGGAACCCGCAGGTCACAGCGTCTTCGTAAATTACCGGCCGGGAACTTTCCCGGGCCGTCGGTGCGTTGATCCATATGAGACACCACCGATGAGGAGGCAAGTCATGACAAGCCCCAGCACCACTACTCGCATTCGCCCCAGCGCTGCCGATCTGGACGCCCAGAGCCCCGCTGCCGACCTGGTCCGCGTCTACCTGAACGGAATCGGCCGCACAGCTCTGCTGACGGCCGCAGACGAGGTGGAACTGTCCAAGCGAATCGAGGCTGGGCTGTACGCCGCGCACATCCTGGAAACCGGGAAGCGCCTCTCCCCCGCGAAGAAGCGCGACCTCGCGACGGTCGTCCGGGAAGGACAGTCCGCCCGCGCGCACCTCCTCGAGGCCAACCTGCGGCTCGTCGTGTCGCTCGCGAAGCGGTACACCGGTCGCGGCATGCCCCTGCTGGACCTCATCCAGGAGGGCAACCTCGGCCTGATCCGCGCGATGGAGAAGTTCGACTACGCGAAGGGGTTCAAGTTCTCGACGTACGCCACCTGGTGGATTCGTCAGGCGATCACCCGCGGCATGGCCGACCAGAGCCGCACCATCCGGCTCCCAGTGCACCTCGTCGAGCAGGTCAACAAGCTGGCCCGCATCAAGCGTGAGCTGCATCAGCAACTCGGGCGGGAGGCGACCGACGACGAACTCGCCGAGGAGTCGGGAATCCCGGCGCACAAGATCGCGGATCTGCTCGACCACAGCCGCGACCCGGTGAGCCTCGACATGCCGGTCGGCAACGACGAGGAAGCCCCGCTGGGCGACTTCATCGAGGATTCCGAGGCCACGTCCGCGGAGAACGCCGTGATCGCGGGACTCCTGCACAGCGACGTGCGCACCGTGCTCGCCACGCTCGACGAACGTGAGCAGCAGGTCATCCGCCTGCGTTACGGACTCGACGACGGTCAGCCGCGCACCCTCGACCAGATCGGCAAGCTCTTCGGGCTCTCCCGCGAGCGTGTCCGTCAGATCGAGCGCGAGGTGATGGGCAAGCTGCGTCAGGGCGACCGCGCCGAGCGGCTGCGCTCCTACGCCAGCTGACCCGGGTCTCCCTCCGAATCAGCGCCGGTGCCGGTCGTACGCGACCGGCACCGGCGCTGTGCTGTCCGGGGTCCGTGCTGTCCGGGGACCGTTCCGTCTGGGTCTGCCGACCGCTCAGCGCAGCCGGCGGGGGCCGAGGTCCGCGACGCTGGGCTCCGGGCCGATCCGCACGCGCGAATCGGTGACCAGCGCACCCTCTGCGGACGCGAGCACCGGTTCGCAGGCCAACTCCCGCACCTCCGGCAGATCGTCGGCGAGCGCGGAGATCCGCTGCACGAGGTCGACGAGGGCCGACTTGTTCACCGGCACCGCGCTGCGGTAGCCGGACAGCAGCGGCGCGGCCTTCGGTGCGTCGATCAGCTCCGCTGCGGCGTCCTCGGTGAGGGGCAGCACCCGGTAGGCGCGGTCACCGAGCAGGTCGGAGATCACGCCGGCGAGCCCGAACGAGATGAGCGAACCGAACGACGGGTCGTCCTGCACGCCGACGACGCAGCCGATCCCCTTGGTGGCCATCCGCTGCACCTGGAGCAAAGGTTCACCGGAGGCGGCGGCGAGGTCGCGGTACGCCAAGCGGACCGAATCCGGTCCGACGAGGTCGAGGCGGACGCCGCCGAGGTCGGGCCGGTGCCGCCACTGCTCCCCCGTCGCCTTCACCGCCACCGGGTATCCCAGTTCCTCTGCGGCCTGCACGGCCTCCTCCTCGGTGGTAGCGGACCGGAATTCAACGACGTCCACGCCGTAGCACGCGAGGAGTTGCGACGCCTCGAAGTCCGACAGCCAGCGGCCGGACGACGTCGAGAGCCAGCCGTCGATCATCGCTTTCGCCCGTTCCGGATCGATCCCGTTGGGGCGCACCACTTTCGAGGACGGCTTGCTCTTCCAGGCCGAGTACCGCCAGGCCCGCGCCAGCGCCAGCGCCGCGCGTTCGGGACCGGGATAGGAGGGCACCGAACCGCGCGTCGGGTGCCCGTCCTCACCGCGGACCGCCAGGACGTCGGGCACGCCCTCCGCCGCGAGGAACGTCGTGAGGACGGGTTTGTCGGCCTCCCGCACCGCTTCCCGCAGCGCCTGGGCAAAGGGTTCGACGGGAACGGCAACCGGGGGAACGAACACGGCGATCACCGAATCGACGTCGGAGGACGCGAGTGCCGTCCGCACGGCCGTCGCGAATTCCTCGGGACCTGCCTGCGGGCCGAGGTCGACGGGGTCGCCGACCTGCAGACCCTCGCTGCGGGCCGCGTCGGCGGCGAGGACACCGAGTGCGGTGGAATTCCCGACCACGGCGAGCCGGGGGCCTGCGGGCAGCGGCTGGTACCCGAACAGCAGCGCACAGTCGAACAACTGGGAGATCGACCCGACCTGCACCACCCCGGCCTGCTCGAAGAGGGCGCGCACGATCGAATCGTCCATCTCGCCCCCGCTGGCCGCCAGCGCGGGGGGGACGGCGTGCCGCCCGCTCTTGACCGCGACGATCGGCTTGTTCCGCGCCACCCTCCGCGCGATGCGCGAGAACTTGCGGGGATTGCCGAAGCTCTCCAGGTACAGCAGCACGACCTCGGTGGCCGGGTCCGAATCCCAGTACTGCAGCAGGTCGTTGCCGGAGACGTCGGCGCGGTTGCCTGCGGAGACGAACGCGGACAACCCGATTCGGCTCCGCGCGGCCTCGTCGAGGATGGCGATGCCGAGTGCGCCGGACTGGCAGAAGAAGCCGACGTTGCCGGGGCTCGGCAGCACCGGCGCCAGGGTGGCGTTCAACGACACGTCGCGGTCGTTGTTGGCCACGCCGAGCGCGTTGGGACCGATCAGCCGCATCCCGTGTGCGCGGGCGGCGTGGACGAGGCGACGCTCGGACTGCCGTCCGTCCATTCCGGTTTCACTGAATCCCGAGGACACGACGACGAGGGCTTTGACTCCCTTGTCCAGGCAGTCGTCGAGGACGGCGTTGATCGATTCGGCGGGGACGGCGACGACCGCGAGGTCCACCTCGTCGGGGATGTCCCGGACCGTCGGGTACGCCCGCACCCCGTGGACCGAACGGTGCTCGGCGTTGACCGGGTACACCGGGCCGGTGAATCCGGCTCGCAGCAGGTTGGTCAGGACGGCGTTGCCGACCTTCGCCCGGTCGGTGGACGCGCCGATCACCGCGACCGAACGCGGACTGAGCACGTTGCGCATGCTCCGCGCCTCGGCGGCCCGCTCGCGGGAATTGCGCACGGACACCATCGCTTCGGTGGGGTCGATCGCGAACTCGAGCCTGAGCACGCCGCCCTCGAAGCTGCGACTCACCTGATATCCCGCCTCGCGGAAGACGGTCACCATGTTCCGGTTCTCGGCGAGGACCTCGGCGACGAACATCGTCAGACCGCTCTCCGCGGCCGCCGCGGCCAGGTGCTCGAGCAGGATCGGCCCGAGTCCGCGGCCCTGGTGCGCGTCGGCGACGACGAATGCCACCTCCGCGGATTTGCCGTCACCTTCGC
Source organism: Rhodococcus sp. NCIMB 12038 (assembly GCF_002165735.1). Taxonomy (NCBI): domain Bacteria; kingdom Bacillati; phylum Actinomycetota; class Actinomycetes; order Mycobacteriales; family Nocardiaceae; genus Rhodococcus; species Rhodococcus sp. NCIMB 12038. The sequence continues at coordinate 311,531 of NZ_NHML01000003.1, read as the reverse complement.
CGGTGAGCCGCTCGTAGCGGCCGACGGCGATGATCTCGTCCCCCAGCAGCACCACGAACGCCACCCGGTCGTGGTGGTCGACCGTGGTGAAGTGGACGACGTCCCGTTGCGACATCGTCGGGTAGGGGCCGAAATACCGCAGATAGCGGGTGCGTTCGGACAGCTTGGAGTGGAACGCGACGAGTTTGTCGGCATCCTCGGGCACGATCGGCCGCAGCGCGACCGCCCCTCCGTCCGCCGCGAGCACGTCGGCTACCCAGTGCCGCGGGTAGTCGTGCGCGGGGTCGGGTTTCCCCGTCGCCCCGGCACTACCCGCCTTCTCCGTGCCGCCCGACGACTCCGCGCGGCCCGAGGACTCGGTGCCGCCCGAGGACTCCGTGGCGCCGGTCGATTCGTTGTCGTCCGCCTGCTCAGTCACGGGGATCCTCCGGGTCGAGTCCGAGTAGGGGGAAGCAGGCGCGGCGGGTGGCGATGACGGCGGAGTCGATCCGCGTCAACGCGCGGTCGACCGACGGAATCCCGGTTTCCGGTGTGCCACCGGGACCGTCCCAGGGCAGGTAGTCGACCTCCCCGCCGTCGCCCATCGTGTCCGGCAGGTCGACGCTGGGTGCGAGGGCGTGCGCCCGCTCCTGCCAGGCCTCGGGCACGGCACGGGCCGTGTCGATCTCGCGGTCCAGCGCCGCGGCGATCAGGTGGGTCCACGCGCGCGGGACGACCCGGACGAGGCCGTATCCGCCGCCGCCGACGGCGAGCCAGCGCCCCTCGGCGTAGCGGTCGGCGAGGTCGCGCATCGCCAGGAACGCGGCCCGCTGGCCGTCGACCGTCAGCGCGAGGTCGGCGAGCGGGTCCTCCCGGTGGCTGTCGACACCGCACTGGCTGATCACGATCTGCGGCCGGAACGCGGCGAGGGCGCCGGGCACGACGGCGTGGAAACCGCGCAGCCACAACGCATCGACGGTGCCGGGCAGCACGGGCAGGTTGATCGCCGTGCCCTCCGCCGAACCCTCGCCGACCTCGCTCGACCACCCCGTGTTGGGCCAGAGGGTGGCCGGGTGCTGGTGCAGCGAGACTGTCAGGACCCGCGGGTCGTGCGCGAACGCGTGCTGGACCCCGTCACCGTGGTGCGCGTCGACGTCGATGTAGGCGATCCGGTCGAAACCGTTGTCCAGCAGCCAGGAGATGGCAATGGCAACATCGTTGTACACACAGAAGCCGGAGGCCCAGTCGGGCATGGCGTGGTGCATGCCGCCGCCGATGCTCACGGCGCGGCGGGTGCGGCCCGCGGCGATCTCCTGCGCCGCGGCGAGGGACCCGCCGGCGAGGATCGCGCTCGCCTCGTGCATCTGGGGGAAGACGGGATTGTCCTCCGTGCCGAGCCCGTGCGGTGCCTCCGCGCCGAGCACACCGGACGTCGCGGAGTGACCGGCCTGTTTGACCGCTTCGATGTACGCGGGAGTGTGGATCCGCAACAGATCTGCGTCCGAGGCGGCGGCGGGCCGCAACAGTTCGACCCCCTCCAGAGTCCCGAGGCTGCGCGCGAGCGACATGGTCAGCTCGAGCCGCGTGGGATTCATCGGGTGGTCCGCACTCCACCGATAACTGAGATAGTCCGGACTCCACACGACTGCACGGTTCGATACCAGTGCAGCCGAATCCTCCCCGGAACTGAACGACGCGGTCATGGACTCACGCTACTGGTCCCCCGCGAAGGGTGTCAGCAGACCCCGCCGGACCGTCACCGACGCGCGGCGGGGACGGACGGCGCCGGTGCCGGGCAATCACCGGTAGAATCAACCGAGACGAAGGGGTGTGAGTGTGAAGGATCTGGTCGACACCACGGAGATGTACCTCCGGACGATCTATGACTTGGAAGAAGAGGGCGTCGTCCCACTTCGAGCACGTATTGCCGAACGACTCGAGCAGAGCGGCCCGACGGTCAGCCAGACCGTCGCCCGGATGGAACGGGACGGCCTTCTCCTGGTCGCTGGCGACCGCCACCTGGAACTGACGGAGAAGGGCCGCGAACTCGCGGTGTCCGTGATGCGGAAGCACCGCCTGGCCGAACGACTCCTCGTGGACGTCATCGGACTCCGGTGGGAAGATGTTCACGCGGAGGCGTGCCGGTGGGAGCACGTCATGAGCGAAGAAGTGGAGCGGCGCCTGGTGGAGGTGCTCAACAACCCCACCACCTCGCCGTACGGAAACCCGATTCCGGGACTCGCGCTGCTCGGACTCGATCGCCCGGTCGACCCCCCGGAGACGCTTATCCGCCTCACGGACGTGCCGCCCGGCAAGCCGACCGCGGTCGTCGTCCGCCGTCTCGCCGAGCACGTGCAATCGGATCCGGACGTCATCGGGCAGTTGCGTGAGGCGGGCGTCGTACCGGACGCGCGTGTCACCGTCGAGACGAAGCCCGGGTCGGTCACGATCACGGTGCCCGGCCACACCGGGTTCGATCTGTCCGAGGAGATGGCGCACGCCGTCCAGGTGAAGCAGGTTCAGGGATAGTCGATGAAACTTCTGGTCACCGGCGGCGCCGGCTATGTCGGCAGCGTCTGCAGTACGGTCCTGCTCGAACGAGGACACGAGGTCGTCGTCATCGACGACCTGTCGACGGGTAATGCCGACGCGGTGCCGCTCGGCGCCGAGTTCATCGAGGGTGACGTCGCGGAGGTGGTGACGGACGTGCTCGGCACGACCGGCACTCCGCGGTTCGACGGGGTCCTGCACTTCGCGGCGCAGTCGCTTGTCGGCGAATCCGTCGAGCACCCGGAGAAGTACTGGCGCGGCAACGTCGTCACCACGCTCGAACTCCTGGAGGCAATGCGGCATTCGGGGACGCAGAAACTCGTGTTCTCGTCGACGGCCGCGACGTACGGCGAGCCCGAGCACTCGCCGATCACGGAGGCCGATCCGACGCGTCCCACCAATCCGTACGGGGCGACGAAACTCGCGATCGACCATGCCATCACCTCGTACTCGGTGGCGCATTCGTTTGCGGCGACCAGCCTGCGGTATTTCAACGTCGCGGGAGCGTACAAGTCGGCCGGCGAGAACCGGGTCGTCGAAACGCATTTGATTCCTCTCGTGCTCCAGGTGGCGCTCGGCCAGCGGGAGAAGATCTCGATCTTCGGAACCGACTGGCCGACTCCGGACGGAACGGCGATCCGCGACTACATCCATGTACTCGACCTCGCCGAGGCACACGTGCTGGCACTGGAGTCGTCGATCGAGGGCAGGCACCGCATCTACAACCTCGGAAGCGGCGCGGGTTTCAGTGTGCGCGAAGTCATCTCGGCGTGCGCGCGGGTCACCGGGCTCCCCATCGCGGTCGAGGACGCACCGCGCCGGGCCGGCGATCCCGCCGTGCTCGTCGCGTCGAGTGATCGTGCGATCGCCGAACTCGGGTGGAGGCCGGAGCACACGGACCTCGACGAGATCGTTGCCGACGCCTGGGCCTACCTGCAGGAGTTGGGCGACCGGTCGCACGCGGCACGTCGCTGACGCCGGCTCAGCCGGCGAGGGGCGGGGGCAGCACGACACCGACCGCGCTCGCGTGTTCGTAACCGACGTCGGCCAGTCCCCGCACCTCGCCAGGCCGCATTCCGCTGTGCAGTGCACCGTCCAGCAGGGTGGCCAGCCTGTGCCCCGGCTCCGAGTCCAGGGCGGCGGCCAGCGCGATGCCCGCGAACGGTCCGTCTCCCCGCAGGTAGGCGCTGTAGCCGAGCAGCGCCGCCGGGTTCGCGCGTTCCGGGTCGGGGAGGTTGCGGGCCAGGAGAATCCAGAGTTGCTCGGCATCGTCGGCATACGGGCCGACGGCGAGCGCGAGAACGCTGTCCCGGACGGTGACATTGTCCAGTGCGAGGGCGAGTTCCGCGTACTCCGGCGCGAGGAGCCTCTCACCGGACGACACCCGTGCCACGTGTGTCAGCACCAGTTCGAGCTCGAGCCGGTGGCAGCGCTCCGGCATGGACGACCGTTCGGCCAGTTCCCTTCGCAGAAGCGACGATGGGCGGCCACGTTCGATGAGGGCGGCAATCTGCATCCGTTCGAGCACCGGCCCCACCTCGATCGTGGCCTCCATCTCCTCGCGCGAGGCGCGGATGGGCTTGCCCTCGAGGACCCGTGCGAGCGCGACGCGGGACGCCGCCGGATCGGACTGGATGCCGTAATTGCCGCCGAAGAAGCTGAACCATGCACCGCCCGAGGCGATCTCCGCCGTGACGAAGACGTCGAGAAGGCCGGTCGGCGTGAATTCGAGGAGCTCCTCGAATTCTTCGACGATCGCGGACATTTCGTCGAGGCAGAGCGCGGCCGGGCCGGTGAAGCGGTCGTCGACGAGAACCAGGATCACCCCGCCGGCGCGGTCGCGCTCACAGACGGTGGCGAACTGGCCGAGCGCCGCGCACATCGTCGGGGTCGGCCCTGCGGCTCCTCCGAGGACCAGGTCGTGTCTCATGACGGCGCCGACCGACGAGTTGCGCTTCCCGGTCAGGCACACCGCCACGATCGACCGGGCCGGCCGGAATCCGAGCAGTGCGGGAATCGAGGCGAGGAGGTCGTCCGGAGCGGACAGCGTGACCGTGTGCTGCTGCGGGGGCGGTTCCCCGCCGGGATCGTCGGAGAAGCCGGAACCGTGGGGGAATGCGGGTGTCGTCATGCCCCAGACTCTGTCGGGTCGACGTCGCGGGGGTCGGCGGGCGAACTGGGGAAACGCAGAGGGCTGTGGATGGGCGACGGGTTGTGGACAACCCGGCCGCCGCGCCGCGCGGACGCGCCGTTCGGCCGAGAAGTCGTCGGAGCCCTGTGCTAGGGCCTGCTCAGCTGTTCTGCACCTTCTGCACGGCGGCGGTGAACACTTCGTCGAGTGCGACGGTATCGGCCTTCGCCTCGCCGAACGACATGAAGGTCGCGGACACCCGCACGTCGCCCACCTGCGCGATCAGCGTCACCATCGACTGGGTGACCTGTTCGCTCCCGGTGCCGGATTTGACGGTCCGCCGGAGCGCGAGGGTGTCGTCCGCCCGGACGGGAGGGGGCGGAGTGATCTCGGTGATGACGGTGGACTCGGCCCCGCTGTCCGTCACGGTGACCTCACCGCACGTCTTCGTTTGTTCCGCCAGGTCGTCGAGGGGTGTATCGGTCCTGGTGAGCTCGACCGAGATCGTCGAACGGCTCGCATTGTCGGTACCGACCGCCATGACCGTGGCGGTCGGTCCGTAGTCCTGCGCAGGAGGCGCACAGTCCGTGGGGTCGACCACCGCGCCCTGTGGAACCCCCGTCAGGTCGGGCGCCGCCATCGACACGGCCTGGGCGGGCAGCACGATCGCCTCGTACGGGGCGGGGAAGTCGGCCGGATCGAGCAGGAGCTTCGACAGTCCCTTTCCGGACGGCGCACCCGCCGCGATGGTGGTGCTCGGCTGCGGTTCACCGGAGACGGTCGAGGTACACCCGGCGAGAATCGCCGCTGCGGCCAGCGCGGCCACCGGGGCGACGGCTGTCCGTACCGCTGTGCGCCGAGATGTCACCGTGGTCCTCCCGTGTCGGATGTGCCCTTCCGCCACTCTGCCACGTCGACGCACCGACGGCGGGGAGGCTGCGGCTCAGCTGCCGCGGGCGATCCATTCCTCCAGATGCGGGGCTTCGGTGCCGATGGTGGTGCCGTCGCCGTGCCCGGTGCGGACCGTCGTCGACGCCGGCAGCGCGAACAGGCGATCGCGAATGGATCCGATGATCGTCGGGAAGTCCGAGTAGGAGCGCCCGGTGGCTCCCGGACCGCCCGAGAACAGGGTGTCGCCGCTGAACAACTCCCCCGCCTCGGGCAGATACAGGCAGCAGGAACCGGGAGAATGCCCGGGCGTGTGGAGCACGCGGAGGTCGGTCCCGGCCACCGCGATCTCCTGCCCGTCCTCGATCGGCGTGTAGGCGACGGCGGGGTGCGTCTGCTGCCACAACACGTCGTCGGCGGCATGGAGGAAGAGCGGGGCGTCCAGTGCCGCGGACAGTTCGGGAGCCACGGTGACGTGGTCGTTGTGACCGTGTGTGCAGACGATCGCCCGGACGCGCCTGCCGCCGACGGCCTCGACGATCGGGGCGGCGGTATGAGCTGCGTCGATCACCACGACTTCGGCGTCGTCACCGACGATCCACACGTTGTTGTCGACGTCCCAGGTGCCGCCGTCGAGACTGAAGGTGCCCGACGTGACCACCCGGTCGATGCGCGCGCTCACGACCCGGCCTCCGATCGCCGTATCGCTCGCACCCGTATCGCTCGCACCCGTGTCGACATGCGCACCTCCAGGGTCATCCGTCTCGGATCGTGCCGTTCCTCACACTGCCACAGACCGTGCGCGGGATCTCGCTGTGGGCGAACACCGGAGGCGGTCCGGCGGGAATTATCGGTCGCGCGTGGCGTGTTCCCCCAGAGCAGGGCCTCCGAGAGCAAAGTCCGACGTATCGATGCCGGAGACGATAGGGGACACTGGAGGCCAGGCACGAAGGAGAAGAGGTCTGTAATGGACGAACAGTCGAAGATGTACGAGCTGGAGTTCCCGGCACCGCAGCTGTCCTCCGCGGACGGGCAGGGACCCGTGCTGATCCATGGACTCGAGGGCTTCTCCGACGCAGGCCACGCCGTCAAACTCGCCACGACGCATCTCCGTGAGAGTCTCGAGAGCGAACTCGTCGCGTCCTTCGCGGTCGACGAGCTCGTGGACTACCGCTCCCGTCGGCCCACGATGACGTTCAAGGCCGATCACTTCTCGGAATACGACCAGCCCGAGCTGAACCTGTATGCGCTGAAGGACACGGCGGGTACCCCGTTCCTGCTGCTGGCCGGCATGGAGCCCGATCTGCGCTGGGAGCGGTTCACGACGGCGGTGCGCCTGCTGGCCGAGCAGCTCGGTGTGCGCCGGACCGTGGGCATCAACGCCATCCCGATGGCCATCCCGCACACCCGTCCGCTCGGCGTGACCGCGCATTCCACCAACAAGGACCTGATCAAGGACCACCAGCGCTGGTCGGGTGAATTGCAGGTGCCGGGCAGCGCGTCCTCGCTGATCGAGTTGCGGATGGCGCAGCACGGGCACGAGTCGGTCGGATTCTCGGTTCACGTTCCCCACTACCTGGCGCAGACGGACTATCCGGGGGCGGCGGAAACCCTGCTGGAGAATGTGAGTGACGTCACCGACCTGGATCTGCCGCTGGCCGCGCTCGGCGAGGCCGCCGCCCGCGTCCGCGAACAGGTCGACGAGCACATCGCAGGTAACGACGAGGTACAAACCGTCGTCCACGCCCTGGAACGTCAGTACGATGCCTACGTAACGGCTCAAGAGCAGCAGTCCACGCTCCTGGCCAGCGAGGAAGACCTGCCGAGTGGCGACGAACTCGGTGCGGAATTCGAGCGTTTCCTCGCCGAACAGGCGCTGCAGGACGGTGAAGGCGGCAACTCCGAGGAGGAGGGGGGATCACAGAGCGGGGCCTGATCGGGTAGCGGTTGTGCGGTCGCCCTCTCGGCACTGTGCGACCGCACGGTCCAGTTGTTCGGCCGGGACCGGTGCAATAGCGTCGAGACCAAGCGGATGATTGAGCTGTCAACATTCGGGAAATGCACCTAGTTCAGGAGGCGACATGAGCGACAACCGCATTCGTAAGCTCAGGCCTGTTCCGAACGCCGAAACCCGTATGATGTTCCGCACGATCCACGGCTACCGTCGCGCGTTCCGCATGGCGGGTGAGGGTCCGGCACTGCTGCTGATCCACGGCATCGGCGACAACTCGTCCACGTGGACCGAGATCATCCCGCATCTCGCCAAGAACTACACCGTCATCGCCCCCGACCTGCTGGGGCACGGACGCTCCGACAAGCCGCGGGCCGACTACTCGGTCGCGGCGTACGCCAACGGCATGCGCGACCTGCTGTCCACCCTGGGCATCGACAAGGTCACCGTCGTCGGTCACTCGCTCGGCGGCGGCGTCGCCATGCAGTTCTCCTACCAGTTCCCGCAGATGGTCGACCGCCTCGTCCTGGTATCGGCAGGCGGCGTCACCAAGGACGTCCACCCGCTGCTGCGGCTCGCGTCCGTCCCGGTGGTCAACGAGGCCCTGAAACTGCTGCGCATTCCCGGCGCGATGCCCACCGTGCGACTGGTGGGGAACGTGCTGAGTCAGCTGAACGGCACGCGCCTGCGCCCCGGGGCGATGCTCCACGACACTCCCGACCTGGTGCGGGTGCTCGCGGAGCTGTACGACCCCACCGCGTACGAGGCGTACCTGCGTACCCTCCGCGCGGTCGTCGACTGGCGCGGGCAGGTCGTCACGATGCTCGACCGATGTTATCTGACCGAGAACCTCCCGGTGCAGCTCATCTGGGGCGATCAGGACGCCGTCATTCCGGTGAGCCACGCCCACCTCGCGCACGCGGCGATGCCCGGATCTCACCTCGAGATCTTCCGCGGCGCAGGACATTTCCCGTTCCGCGACGACCCGATGCGGTTCCTGCGCACCATCGAGAAGTTCCTGTCCGGCACCCATCCCCTGCAGTTCGACGAAGCGAAGTGGCGGCAGATGCTCGTCACCGGCGTCGGTGAGAGCACCATCACCGGCAGCGCGTCCACCCGCATGGCGGTTCTCGACGCGATGGGATCGGACGAACGTAGCGCGACATAGGCCCGGCAACGGCGCACGGCCGTCCGGCTAGCCTGTAGCAGTGCTTCTCTCCGACCTGCTCCCCGAGAACGCGGATTCCGATTCCGTTTTCGACGCCTTCACCTCCTGGACCGAAGAGCGGGGACTGACGCTCTATCCCGCCCAGGAAGAATCCGTCATGGAGCTGGTGTCCGGGGCCAATGTGATCCTGGCGACGCCCACCGGATCCGGTAAGTCGATGGTGGCGGTCGGCGCCCACTTCTACGCCATGGCCACCGGCAAGCGCACCTTCTACACGGCCCCGATCAAAGCCCTTGTCAGCGAGAAGTTCTTCGCCCTGTGCGAGGTGTTCGGCGCCGAGAACGTCGGCATGATGACCGGCGACGCCGCCGTCAACTCGCGGGCACCGATCATCTGCGCGACCGCCGAGATCGTCGCGAATCTCGCGCTGCGCGAGGGCCCCGACTCCGACATCGGCCAGGTCGTGATGGACGAGTTCCACTTCTACTCCGAACCCGATCGCGGCTGGGCGTGGCAGGTCCCCCTCGTCGAACTCCCCCACGCCCAGTTCCTGCTCATGTCGGCCACCCTCGGGGAGGTCGACTTCTTCTCGACCGACCTCACCCGCCGGACCGGGCGGCCCACCACCGTCGTGGCGGGCACCGAGCGTCCCGTTCCGCTGATGTTCTCGTACGCGACGACACCGGTGAGCGAGACGATCGAGGAACTGGTGACCACCAATCAGGCTCCGGTGTACGTCGTCCACTTCACCCAGGCCGCCGCCCTGGAACGCGCGCAGGCCCTGACGAGTGTCAACTTCTGTTCGCGCGAGGAGAAGGACGCCATCGCCGACGCCATCGGCGGTTTCCGGTTCACCACCGGTTTCGGCAAGACGCTCTCGCGCCTGGTCCGGCACGGGATCGGCGTCCACCACGCGGGCATGCTGCCGAAGTACCGGCGCCTCATCGAGAAACTGGCGCAGGACGGTCTCCTGAAGGTCATCTGCGGCACCGACACGCTCGGCGTGGGGATCAACGTTCCCATCCGCACCGTGCTGCTGACCGGGCTGACCAAGTTCGACGGCACCCGCACGCGGCACCTGCGGGCCCGCGAGTTCCACCAGATCGCGGGCCGCGCGGGACGCGCCGGCTACGACACCCTGGGCACCGTGGTGGTGCAGGCCCCCGAGCACGAGGTCGAGAATCTGCGGGCACTGGCCAAGGCGGGCGACGATCCGAAGAAGCGCCGGAAGGTGCAGCGCAAGAAGGCGCCGGACGGATTCGTGTCGTGGGGGGAGGCCACGTTCGATCGCCTCGTCGCCGCATCGCCGGAGCCGCTCGTCTCGAGGTTCTCCGTGTCGAACTCGATGCTGCTCAACGTCATCGCACGACCGGGCAACTGCTTCGAGTCCATGCGGCACCTCCTCGAGGACAACCACGAGCCGCGGCCGGCGCAGCGCAAGCACATCCTCAAGGCGCTCTCGCTGTATCGGGGGCTGATCGACGCCGGCGTGGTGCAGCGACTCGACGAACCCGACGCCGACGGCCGCATGGCCCGGCTCACGATGGAACTCCAGCGTGACTTCGCCCTCAACCAGCCGCTGTCGCCGTTCGCGCTGGCCGCGCTCGAACTCCTCGACGTCGAATCCGATTCCTATGCACTGGATGTGGTGTCGGTGATCGAGTCGACCCTCGACGACCCGCGGCAGGTGCTCATGGCGCAGCAGCACTTCGCGCGCGGCGAGGCGGTCTCGCAGATGAAGGCCGACGGGATCGAATACGAGGAACGTATGGAGTTGCTCGAGGAGGTCACCTGGCCCAAGCCTCTCGCGGACCTGTTGTTCCCGGCGTTCGAGATGTACCGGGGTGGGCATCCGTGGATCACGGAGTTCGCGCTGTCGCCCAAGTCGGTCGTGCGGGACATGGTCGAGCGGGCCATGACGTTCGCCGAAATGGTCAGCCACTACGGTCTGGCCCGTTCGGAAGGGCTCGTCCTGCGGTATCTCGCGGACGCGTATCGCGCACTGCGCCAGACCGTTCCGACCGAGGCCCGGACGGAGGAACTCGACGACCTCATCGAGTGGCTGGGTGAGCTGATCCGCCAGGTCGATTCGAGCCTGCTCGACGAATGGGAATCACTCACCGACCCCGGCGCCGAGGGTGACGACCAGCAGGTCGCGTTCGGCGCCGACGTGCCGCGCCCGATCTCCGCGAACACGCGGGCATTCCGGGTGATGGTGCGCAATGCCATGTTCCGGCGTATCGACCTTGCGTCGCGGCGGCGGTGGGCCGAACTGGAGGGGCTGGACGACGGCATCGACGCGGAGGAGTGGGAGGACCAGCTCCAGCCGTACTTCGACGAATACGACTCCCTCGGCACCGGCCCCTCGGCGCGCGGCCCCCAGTTGTTCCAGGTGGAGACCGCGCCCGAGCTGTGGCGGGTCCGGCAGGTCCTCGAGGACCCGCAGGGTGATCACGGGTGGGCGTTGACGGCGGTGGTGGACCTCCCCGAGTCCGACGCGGCCGGTGAAGTGATCTTCGACGAGCTCAGCATCGTCGAGGGGTAGCGGTCAGGAACGCGGCCGGCGGGGCTGATCACGCCGGGCCGCGTTCTTCTCCTTGATGCGCACGGTCTCCTTGCGGACCTCGGCCTGGGTGGCGCGTTCCTGCTGCAGCCACTCGGGGCGATCCGCCATGAGGGCGTCGATCTGCTCGGTGGTGAGCGCGTCGGTGATGCCGCCGCGCGCGAGGCCCGCGATGGACACCCCCAGCTTCGCCGCGACCACGGGACGCGGGTGCGGGCCGTTGCGGCGCAGCTCGAGCAGCCACTCCGGCGGGTCGCTCTGCAGTGCGCCGAGCTCGTCGCGGGAGACGACACCCTCCTGGAACTCCGCGGGGGTGGCCTCGAGGTACACACCCAGCTTCTTCGCCGCGGTGGCGGGCTTCATAGTCTGAGGGCTCTTGTGCGACGTCATGATGTCAAGAGTAACGAGCGTGTGCGGTGCCGTTGACCACGCCCGGTAGCCTGGCGGAGTGACAGACGCGGATGCATCCCCTCCCTTCCGGCTCGCGTATGTCCCGGGCGTGACCCCCACCAAGTGGGTTCGGATCTGGGCCGAACGGCTTCCCGACGTCCCCCTCACGCTCGTCCCGGTGTCCGCCGCGGACGCACCCGATCAGCTGCGGGGCCGGAGTGCGGACGTGGGCCTGGTGCGGCTGCCGATCGACCGGACCGGTCTCAGTGCGATCCCCCTGTACACCGAGATCCCGGTGGTCGTGGCACCGAAGGATCACGTCGTGGCGGCGGTCGACGAGGTGTCGATCGCGGATCTGGCCGACGAGATCATCCAGCACCCCCTCGACGACGTCCTCGTGTGGGACCGCGTGCCGGGACTGCCCGCCGCGGACCGTCCGGCCACGACGGCCGACGCGATCGAACTGGTCGCCGCGGGGGTCGGGCTGCTCGTCGTCCCGCAGTCCCTCGCCCGGCTCCACCACCGCAAGGACCTCGTCTACCGGACCGTGTCGGACGGCCCGGAGTCGCGGATCGCGCTGTCGTGGCCCGAGGACGAGACCACCGAACTGGTGGAGGAGTTCATCGGCATCGTCCGGGGTCGCACCGTCAACAGTTCCCGGGGCCGCACCCCGGCGGCCGAGCCGAAGAAGAAGCGTCCCGCCGCGGCGGCCGCACGCCAGAAGCCGGCCGCGGGGGCGCGGACGCCGCGGTCCGGCACCGGTGCCAAGGGCGGCAAACCGAAAGGCGGCAAGAAGGGCAAACCGCGTCGGCGGTCCTGACACTCTCCGCCCGTCAGGCGGGGGTGCCCACCGGCGCCGTCTTCGTGAACAGGCGCGCGAGTTGCCCGTAGTCGTCCGCGCGGGCACTGGACGACCGGAACACGAGGCCGATCGTGCGACCGGGCGCGGGGGCGGCGAAGCGGGCGGTCGCGAGCGGCCCCCGTCCGGTCTCCACCTGGACGGCGGATTCCGGCACCAGGGTCACGCCGAGTCCGCCGGCGACGCACTGCACCACCGTCGACAGCGACGTGGCGCGGGTGTCGCCCGCCACCGGATGCGCGTCCACCGAGCGACACAGATCGAGGGTCTGGTCGCGCAGGCAGTGTCCCTCGTCGAGCAGCAGGAGGGGAAGCTCGTCCAGCATGGGCGGGGAGATGTCGGTGCGACCGGCCAGCGGGTGCCCCTCCGGGACGACCATCACGAAATCTTCTGTGTACAAGGGGATGTCGACGAGACCGCCGACACCGCTCGGCAGGGCCAGCACCGCGACGTCGAGTGAGCCCACACGCAGTGCCTCGAGGAGTCGCGCCGTCTGGTCCTCGATGACCTGCGGCTCCAGTGCGGGCATCTCCTCGCGCAGCGCCGGCAGCAGAGCAGGCAGCACGTAAGGGGCGACGGTGGGAATGAGTCCGATCCGCAGGGGGCCGGCCAACCGGTCGCCGACACCCGCGGCCGTCGCGACGAAACCGTCCGCGGCCTCGAGGATGACCTTGGCCTGACCGAGGAGCCGCTCCCCCGCCGCGGTGACGAGGACGCGCCGGGTGCTGCGCTCGATGAGCTGCACACCGAGCCCGTTCTCCAGTGCGGCCAGCGACTGCGACAGTGTGGGTTGGCTCACACTCAATCGTGCTGCCGCCGTGCCGAAGTGGCGGTACTCCGCGACTGCCACGAACGCACGCAGCTGCGACAGTGTGGGTTGATAACTCTGATCGGCCATGCCTATCAGCCTAATGCCGTCCATCGCCTCGGCCTGTCGGACGGGTTCCTGCACAATGCAGGAACGCCGGGGGCGATAGGGTGCGTCAATGCCCATCCACGTAGACGTCGTACGCGTGTTCACCGACGACAAAGGACGCCACGGCAATCCGCTCGGCATCGTCGACTCCTCGGCCGTCCCGCCGGAGGATCGGCAGTCCGTCGCCCGCACGCTCGGATACAGCGAGACGATCTTCGTCGACATTCCCGGGCCCGGCGACGAGCACGCGCGCGCCCAGATCTTCACCCCGACCACCGAACTGCCCTTCGCCGGACATCCCACCGTCGGACTGTCCTGGTGGTTGCACGAGCGCGGCGCCGCCGTCAAGACTCTCGACGTCCCCGCGGGCCCCGTCGCCACCCGGCGTTCCGGCGCGATCACCTGGGTGCGGGCCCGGCCCGAGTGGGCGCCGGAGTTCTCGCTGTACCCGATGGGCAGCGTGCGCGAGGTTCAGGCCGCCGACCCGAAGAAGTTCGGTGCCGGGCACCACTACCTGTGGGCGTGGACCGACAAGGTCGAGCATTCGATCCGGTCGCGAATGTTCGCCCCCGACATGGGCATCACCGAGGACGAGGCCACCGGAGCCGCTGCCGTCCGGATCACCGCGCACCTGCGGCACGCCCTCCTGATCACCCAGGGCAAAGGGTCCGAACTGCGCACCACGTACGACCCCGCCGGCTGGATCGAGGTCGGCGGACGGGTACACCCCGAGAAGTCACGCACCCTCTGACGACGGGCGCCTGCCCCGGCCCGCGGCGAGGTCGGCCTCGCTCAGGCTCACCTCGATCTCCCAGCCCAGCGTCACACCGGGCGCGAGGGGAAGCCGGTCACCGCTCCAGAACTTGCCGGGGTCGTACCAGTTGGTGCGCCTGCGACCGCTGATCAGACCCATCTCCTCGTACGTCTGCGCGACCACCTCTGCGCAATAGGCGCTTTCGAGGCTCGCCGACTGCTCCCGGCGACGGCGCGACCCGGGCAGGCGCCCGCCGAACCACCGCGACGCGAGTTTCGCGGTGGACGGGAACGGCGTGCCGTCGAGCCGCGCGATCGCCCGCAGCAACGCGTCCTCCTGCTGCGGCGTCGCCGGTTCGGCGAGCTGACGCAGCCATCCCCGCTGCCCGTACCGCGCACCCCATACCTGGACCGCGGCGCGCAGGTCGTGGAGTTGCACACCACGCTGGAAGCGGCCCGTCCACATGTCCTGCAACGAATGACCGAGCTCGGCGTGCCACATCAGCGGCGGAAGGTCCTCGAGCACCACCGACATGCCGACGTGGTTGACCGGACTGTTCGTCAGCGTCTGGATGGCCCTGTCGGCCGGGGATTCTCCGCGGAAGATCCAGATGTCGCCGGTGCGGGTGACGTCGACCGCGGTGTCGAGGTCGATGGTGGAACCGTGTCGTCGTGCGTCCGTGTGCCGTGGCGCGTCCATGGGCCCTAGCCTAGAAGGATGCGACCCCGTGGCAGGCAATGGTGGAAACTTCTCGGACTCGCCGGTGTGGTGGGTGTCGCCGCGACCGGGGTCGTCGCGGTCCGCGCCGATCGGCAACGCAAGGCGTACACGCCCGACGAGGTGCGGGCCCGTCTGCACGAGCGCTACACCCGGGCCTACGCCGCGCACGACGGGCAGCAGGAGATCGCGCTGTCGGCGCCGACGTGGCGGGACCGGGTCACCGGCGCCCTGCACCGCCTCCGCGGGCGGGGCGCCGGCCCGGATCAGCCCAGCGCCCGGCGGAACCCGTCCGCGAGCTCAGCGACCTGATCGTCCGTCATCACGAACGACGGCGAGATCTGCATGGCGCCCTGACCGGCGGCGCGGCCCGAGATGCCGAACTCACGCAACGTGTTCACGAACGGGAGCGCTTCCGCCGGATCGGCCAACTGCACGGCGGCGACCGCACCGAGACCGCTGCGTACCTCCTCGACCCGCGGGTGGTCGGCGAGGGGCGCGAGGTGCTCGTGCAACGAGGATTCGAGCCGCTTCGACTCTGCCAGCAGGTTCTCGCGCTCGATGATGTCGAGGTTGGCGAGCGCGGCCGCGGCGGCACCCGCATGCCCACCGTAGGTGTAGCCGTGCCGCCACCACACCCCGCCGGCGAAGAACGGCTCGGCCACCCGCGGGGCGATGAACACCGCACCCATCGGGACGTACCCGGAGGTGAGGCCCTTCGCGGTCGTCATCATGTCGGGCTGCAGGTCGAATCGCGTGGACGCGAACCACTCGCCGCCGATGCGGCCGAATCCCGTGACCACTTCGTCGACCACGAACAGGATGTCGTGCTCGCGGCAAATGTCGCGGACCTCCGCGAGGTAGCCCTCCGGGGGCAGATACACGCCGCCCGCACCGATGACCGGTTCGCAGAAGAACGCGGCGATCGTGTCGGCGCCGACCTTCTCGATCAGCTCGAGCAGGCCCTTGGCGTCGTTCCACGCGACGGTGGCGCTGTCGGGCATCAACTCGCCGTAGCCCTCGCGGTTGGCGGGGATTCCCGCCAGCGCAGTGCCCGCCACGTGCATCCCGTGGTAGGCCTTCTGACGGCCGACCACGATCGTCTTGGACGGCTTACCCATTTCGTGCCAGTAGCGGCGGGCGAGCTTGGCCGCCGTGTCCACGGAGTCCGAACCACCCGAGGTGAGAAAGATCTTGCTGCCCGGCACCGGGGCGATGGTCGCGAGCCGATCGGCCAGCGTCGCGGTGGTCTCGGGAACGAAGTCACCGAAGTTCGAGAAATGGGCCACGGTCCGCAACTGTTCCGCGACGGCGTCCGCGATCTCCGCGCGGCCGTGCCCCACGTTGGTGAACCACAGGCCCGCCGTCGCGTCGAGATAACGGTTGCCGCGATCGTCCCAGATGTACGCGCCCTCGCCGCGGGACACCACGAAGGCGCCCTTCTGTTCCACCGCGCCCATGTCCGCGAATCCGTGCCACAGTGCCGACGCCATGCTGATCCCTTCGTGAAACCCCGCCCGAGCCGACTATGCCACGGAGCGCCGGGAAGGATCGTGGCGCATCACTTGTGCGCGAGGGCGGTGGGGTGAGCCTCCGTGTCGACGCCCGGGATCCCGCGACCGCGGATGGACGCGCCGGCGGTCTCCGCCACGAAGTACAGCGCGACGAGACCGATCCCGCACGCGGCCATCATGTAGAACGCCGGCATGAGAGTGTTGCCGGTCCATTCGATGAGCAGTTCGTTCACGGCGGGGGCCGTGCCACCGAACAGCGACGTCGACACGTTGTACGCGATGGCGAACCCCGCGAACCGCACGTGTGTCGGGAACATCGCCGGGAACGTCGCCGAGATCGTGGACAGCTGCAGGACGTACAGCAACCCGAGCACCGCGAAGGCGACGATCGCCCATCCGAAACCCTGACGCATCAGCAGGTACATGGGGACGGCGAGCACGATCAGACCCACCAGCGAGCCGTACCACAACGGCTTGCGGCCCACCCGGTCCGACAACCCGCCCGCGAACGGAATGACCGCCATCATCACGATCTGCCCGACGATGAACAAGGTCAGCGACGCGGTGGACGTCAGCCCGATCTGTGTCTCCAGATACGTCGGCATGTAACTGAGCAGGGTGTAGTTGGTGACGTTCAACGCGATGACGAGTCCGCCGAGGAGCAGCAGCGGCTTCCAGTACTCGGTGATCAGGTCCTTGAACTCGTGGGTCGTCCCCGACTCCACCGCGCCTTCCGCATCCAGTTCCCGGAAGACGGGTGTCTCCTCGAGCTTGGTCCGCAGGTAGAGGCCGATCAAGCCCATCGGCCCGGCGATCAGGAACGGGATACGCCAGCCCCAGGTGGACATGAAAGGATCGCTGGAGAACAACTCCACCACCAGAACCACGATCGCGCCGAGCGCGTACCCGCCGAGGGTGCCGAACTCGAGGAAACTTCCGCAGAAGCCGCGCTTGCGGTCCGGCGAGTACTCGGCCATGAACGTTGCCGCGCCGCCGTATTCGCCGCCGGTCGAGAAGCCCTGGATCATGCGCAGCAGCACCAGCAGCAGGGGCGCCCAGAAACCGATGGCGTCGTAGCTCGGCACGAGGCCGACGCAGAACGTCGCGCCCGCCATCAGGATGATCGTCAGCGCCAGAACCTGACGGCGTCCGAGCCGGTCACCCAGCGGACCCCACACCAGGCCGCCGAGCGGTCGCACAACGAAGGACACCGCGAACACGAGCAGCGCGTAGAGGGTGGCCGAACCGGTGTCGCCGGGGAAGAACGCGGCCGAGATGTACGACACCGTGAACGCGTACACGCCGTAGTCGAACCATTCGGTGGCGTTGCCCATCGCCGACGCCGCGATCGCGCGCCGGAGAACACCTGGTGGGAGGGTTTCCTGCTCGTCTGAAGAATTCGCCGATGCCATAGATCCCGCCTCCTCGGGCCGGTTTTCGCGTTCCCTCATTGTGTCCCGAGTGGCACGTGTTGTCGCGAGTTTGCCATTTACGGACGCGCAGCCGAGGCCCGCCGGCGCCGTGACGGCGGGCCTCGGCTGCGCGTCGCCCGGGTATCCGCAACCCATGACCAGCCGAATCATCGCCATCGCCGTCGACTGCCGGGACGCGGAGGCACTGGCACGATTCTGGTGCGAGGCCCTGGGCTATCCGTCGACCCGCCGGTGGTCGGACGCGTACGGGCGCGAGTACGTCGAAGCGGGCGCGCCGGGGTCCACGACCCTGGTGTTCCAGCCGGTCGACGACCGGAAGACCGGGAAGAACCGCCTGCACCTCGACATCGCACCGTCGTCCGGAACCCGGGACGAGGAGGTGCAGCGGCTCCTCGCCCTCGGCGCCCGGAGGCTCGGCGACGACCCGAAGGTGCCGTGGGTGGTCCTCGCCGACCCCGAGGACAACGAATTCTGCGTGCTACCGCAACGTGGGTCCAGCGACGGGACCACCGCGTAGCCCCCGCCACCAGGCGGCGGGCCCGCCGTGGGCGACCCAGTGCCGCACGTGGTCGACGTAGTCCGTGGCCACCCGCACCCACTCGCTCCAGGCGCTCGGTGTGGGCAGGGTTTCGACGGAACGGATCAGGAGACGATCGATCGCGTCCGTGACCAGCTGCGCGCGCTCCAGCTGCACCATGTGTCCCGCGCCGGGCACCTTCACCAGTTCTACGTCCGGCAGATGACCGGCGATGGCCTTCGAATACCGGAACGGGGTCAGCAGGTCGCGGTCGCCGCACACCACGAGCGTCTCGATCGGCGCGAGCAATGGCACCGCGGCCGTCTCGTCGTGATTCTTGAACGACGGCAGGAAGTCGACGAGCGTCTTGAGGGATGTGTCGTTGATCATCTGCTCGGAGTGCCACATGATCGCCGGGCTGATGGTGCGGTCACCGAACGACGCCGACCTCAGGATCGGCGCCAGCACCCGCTTGCTCGCGCCGCGACCGCTCTGGACCACCCGGGGCAGGTGACGGGCCGCGGTGCTGAATCCGGCGACGACGGGCGTGTTGAGGGTGCGCGCGAGCCCCACGTCACCCAGTTTCTCCGCAGCGGTGGCGATCAGACCCACCCCGACGATGCGGGAACCGATCAGATCGGGATTCCGGCCGATGTACGAGAGGACTGCCATACCGCCCATCGAGTGGCCGACCAGCACGATCGGCCCCTCCGGCACCAGCGCCCGGATCACTGCGTCGATGTCCTGCGCGAGATGCGGGATCGTGCACGTGTCCCGCCGCGGCACTCCGGAGTTGCCGTGCCCCCGCAGGTCGAAGAACACCATGCGGATCGTCGAGCCCCACGCCTCCTCGAGCTGAACCCGCTGGAAGTGCCAGCCCGTCATCCGGTTGCAGAATCCGTGGACGAACACCACGGTCAACGGCGCGAACGCCGGACCCACCTCGCGCACCGCGAGGGGCACCCCGTCGTCGGCGGCGACGACACTGCCGCGGTCGCGGGTGAGCAGGTCGAAGGTCTCCCCTGCGAACTCGTCGAACATAGTCTCCCAGACGTTGCCGAAGTCACGGATGATCGCGTGGACGCCTGTCGTGTGGAGGATAGCGCGGCCTACGAATCGGCTGCGCGAGGCTACAACACGACCGCGGTGACGGCCAGCTGAAGGTACCCCTGATCGCGGGGGTCCAGGAACGGATACCAGCGCCGCGACTGCGGATCCCGGATCGCGCCGATCAGGAGGACGACGACGGCGAGGATGTTGCTCTCGATGGTGAACTAGCTGAGGTAGTCGGCCGTCGAGAAGTCGTCGCTGCCGACGTTGCGGAGGGGAATCCACAGCAACGCGATCAGCCCGTAGACCGCGAACACCGCCCGCAGAACCCGAACGATCCTCCGACCGCGCAGCTCCGTGACGACGGCGGCGTCCATCCGCCGATATTCGCACACGGGCGGGCGCGGCACCGGGTGATCCACCGGGTTGGCTAGGCTGGGGTCCAGCATGTCCACCACAGCACCCAGCCGGCGGGAACTGAAGAACAGCCTCGGCGAACTCACTCTGCGCGACGAACACCGGCTCCGCCGGCGACTCGACCGTGCCCGCACCCCCGACGCCCTCGCCTCCCTGTCCGACGAGATCGACGCCGCACGCGGCCGCATCACCCGGAGACTCGACAGCGTTCCCGCCATCGAGTACCCCGACGCACTGCCGGTCAGCCGGCGCCGCGACGACATCGCGAAGGCGATCGCCGAGAATCAGGTCGTCATCGTGGCCGGCGAGACGGGGTCCGGCAAGACGACGCAGATCCCGAAGATCTGCCTCGAACTCGGCCGCGGCGTCCGCGGTCTCATCGGACACACCCAGCCCCGCCGTCTCGCGGCGCGGACGGTCGCCGAGCGCATCGCCGAGGAACTCCACAGCGAACTCGGTGAGACCGTCGGCTACACCGTGCGATTCACCGACCAGGTGTCGGACGGCACGCTGGTGAAGCTGATGACCGACGGAATCCTGCTCGCCGAGATCCAGCGCGACCGGATGCTCCGCCGGTACGACACCCTCATCATCGACGAGGCGCACGAACGCAGCCTCAACATCGACTTCATCCTCGGATACCTGCGCCAGCTGCTCCCCCGCAGGCCCGATCTGAAGGTGATCATCACGTCGGCGACGATCGACCCGGAACGCTTCGCGGAACACTTCGCCGCCGACGGCGTGCCCGCGCCGATCGTCGAGGTGTCCGGGCGCACGTTCCCCGTCGAGATGCGGTATCGACCGCTCACGGTGGACGTCGGCGAGCAGACGTTCGACCGCGACCCCGTCGACGCGGTGTGCGAGGCGGTCGAAGAGCTCTCCGGCGAGGGCGACGGCGACATCCTCGTCTTCCTCTCCGGCGAACGGGAGATCCGCGACACCGCCGACGCCCTCCGCGACCGCAGACTGCGAAGCACCGAGATCGTGCCCCTGTACGCGCGACTGTCGGCAGCGGAACAGCACAAGGTGTTCACCCCGCACACCGGGCGGCGGGTCGTGCTGTCGACGAACGTCGCGGAGACCTCGCTCACCGTGCCCGGCATCCGGTACGTCGTGGACCCGGGCACCGCCCGCATCTCCCGCTACTCGGTGCGCACCAAGGTGCAACGCCTGCCGATCGAACCGATCTCGCAGGCGTCCGCCCGCCAGCGGTCCGGTCGTTGCGGCCGTGTCGCCGAGGGCATCTGCATCCGCCTGTACTCCGAGGAGGACTTCGAGTCGAGGCCCGCGTTCACCGAGCCGGAGATCCTGCGCACCAACCTCGCGTCCGTCATCCTGCAGATGACGGCGCTCGGCCTCGGCGACGTCGCCGCGTTCCCGTTCGTGCAGCCGCCGGACCCGCGGGCCGTCCGCGACGGCATCGGCCTGCTCGAGGAACTCGGCGCGATCGAACGGAAGGCCCAGAACGAGCAGCCCGTCCTCACCCCGGTCGGACGGGAACTCGCGCAGATCCCCGTCGATCCGCGCATGGCGCGGATGCTCGTCGAGGCACACCGGAACGGCTGCCTGTCCGAGGTGCTCGTGATCGTCGCCGCCCTCTCCATCCAGGACGTGCGGGAACGTCCCGCCGAGTACCAGCAGGCGGCCGACGAGAAGCACGCCCGGTTCGCCGTGGAGAATTCCGACTTCCTCGCCTACCTCGAACTGTGGAAGTACCTGCGCGAGCAGCGGAACGAGTTGTCGTCCAACCAGTTCCGCAAGATGTGCCGAAACGAGTTCCTGCACTGGCTGCGGATCCGCGAATGGCAGGACCTGCACGGTCAGCTCCGCCAGATCACCCGGGGCCTCGGCTGGGACACCACCGGCACCCCGGCGGGCGAGGCGGCGATCCACCAGTCCCTGCTCGCCGGACTGCTGTCACACATCGGGCTGCGCGAGGGTGACAAACGAGACTTCCTCGGCGCCCGCGGAAGCCGATTCGCGGTGTTCCCCGGTTCGAGCCTGTTCAAGAAGCCGCCGCGATGGGTGATGGCCGCCGAACTGGTCGAGACGTCCCGGCTGTGGGCGCGGATGTCGGCGAGGATCGAACCCGAATGGGCCGAGAAGCTGGCGCCGCACCTCGTGAAACGCACGTACTCCGAACCGCACTGGTCGTCGAAACGCGGCGCCGCCATGGCCTACGAACGCGTGACGCTGTACGGGATCCCCCTCGTCGCCCGGCGTGCGGTGACCTACAGCACCATCGACCCCGAGACGTCCCGGGACCTGTTCATCCGCCATGCCCTGGTGCAGGGCGAATGGCAGACGCAGCACAAGTTCTTCCACGCCAACCGCGCACTCCTCGAAGACGTCGAGGAACTCGAGCACCGCGCCCGCAGGCGCGACATCCTCGTCGACGACGACACTCTCTACGACTTCTACGACCAGCGCGTCGGCCCGGAGGCGGTCTCCGCCCGGCATTTCGACTCGTGGTGGAAGGTCGCCCGCCGCACGAATCCGGACCTGCTCACGTTCACGCAGTCGACGGTCGTCAACGCCGATTCGGCCGCGGTACTCGGCGGCGAATACCCCGATGCGTGGCGTCAGGGCGACATGCAGGTCCCGCTCACCTACCAGTTCGAGCCCGGGAACGAAGACGACGGCGTCTCCGCCCGCATCCCGATCGCGCTGCTCGCAGGGCTGCGCGCCGTCGGCTTCGACTGGCTGGTCCCCGGCATGCGCGTCGAACTGGTCACCGCACTGATCAAGACGCTCCCGAAGACCCTTCGCCGACAGGTGGTTCCGGCACCGGACTTCGCGGCCGCCGCACTGGCCGCGGTGAAACCCCGCTCCGAACCGCTCACCACGGCGATGGCGCGCGAACTGTCGCGGCTCGGTGCCTGCCGCATCGACCCGAAGGACTTCGACGTCACCGCACTTCCCGACCACCTGCGCATGACGTTCGTCGCCGTGGACGAGAAGGGCGCCGTCCTCGGCCGGGACAAGGACCTCGCGTCGCTGCGCAAGTCGCTCGCTCCCCGCGTCCAGGTGGAAGTGGCGAAGGCGGCGTCGAACTCGGAGCGACCGCCCGCACTCACGTGGACCCCCGCCACCCTCGGTTCCCTCGAGGCCACCGTCACCCGCGAACTCGGCGGGCAGAAGGTCACCGGTTACCCCGCCCTGGTCCCGGAGGGTGACGGTGTCGCCGTCCGCGTCCTCAGCACCGCCGCCGCCCAGCGAACCGCGATGCGCGACGGAACGCGCCGGCTGCTGCTGGCCGCCGTTCCCACCCAGGCGAAGACGGTGACGTCCGGTCTGGGCAACGCACAGCGGCTGGCGCTCGGGCAGAACCCCGACGGCAGCCTCGACGCGTTGATCGACGACTGTCGCACCGCCGCCGCGAACCAGTTGATCGCCGCCCACGGCACCCCCGTGCGCACACCGCAGGAATTCGACGCCCTGGTGGTGAAGGCGCGTGCGGAGATGGCACGGAACGTGGCGGTACTCGTGCGACTGGTGTCGCCGGTCCTCGAAGCGGACCACCGGCTCGCAGTCGTGCTGGAACGCGCCACCGGTGAGGCCGCCGACGACGTGCGGGAACAACGGCAGTCGCTGCTGTTTCCCGGATTCGTCGCCGACATCGGCGCCACCCGCCTCCGCGAACTGCCCCGCTACCTCGCGGCCGCCGTCGCACGACTCGAAGCCCTGCCCGGGAGCGCACCGCGCGACCAGAAGGGGATGGATGCCCTCGACCGGGTGTACGCCGGCTACGAACGGATGCTCGCCGGCCTGCCGGAAGAACGGCAGCACTCACCCGAGGTCGACGCGATCCACTGGATGATCGAGGAACTGCGCGTCAGCCTGTTCGCTCAAACACTCGGAACACCGGTCCCGGTGTCCGAGAAGCGGGTACTGAGCGCTATGCAGAAGGTGCGCTGACGCGCGGGCGAAGCAAGAAATGCGCGGACGCGCAGGCTCAGGCGTCGTCGCGGGATTCGCGGTGTTCGCGTAGCTCTTTGATTTCGCGCGCGAAGTCCTCTGCGGAGCTGAACGACCGGTACACGGACGCGAAACGCAGATACGCGACCTCGTCGAGGTCACGAAGCGGACCGAGGATGGCGAGACCCACCTCGTTGCTCGGGATCTCCGCGGAACCCGACGCGCGGACCGCGTCCTCGACCTGCTGGGCAAGGAGATTCAGTGCGTCGTTGTCGACCTGCCGGCCCTGGCAGGCGCGACGGACACCCCGCACCACCTTCTCCCGGCTGAACGGTTCGGTGACCCCACTGCGCTTGACGACCGACAGGACGGCGGTCTCGACGGTGGTGAACCGTCGACCACACTCGGGGCACGAGCGGCGACGGCGGATGGCCTGTCCCTCGTCGGCTTCGCGCGAATCGACCACACGTGAATCGGGGTGCCGGCAGAACGGGCAGTGCATGGCGATTCCTTCGTCGTAGCCGTCGTGGCCGCAACTGTTCGCCTCCCCCGATGGCGAACCGACGAAAACGGATTCACGCAGCGGATGCACGATCTCGACGCGACCACACGCGGTGGTGGGACTGACAGCCTCCGAGACTACTCGGCCGTCCGGCGGGACAGTCATGCAGAGCCACCCCCGTCATCGGGTCGCGGACGACGGGACGATCAGATTCTGGCCCGGGTGCAGCGCCGAATTGGACATGGCATTGAGCTCCATGATCCGCTCGATCACCTGCGCCACCGGCATTTCCGGTGCGATCCGCGCAGCGACCGCGGCCAGACTCTCGCCCTGCTGCACCTGCACGACCTCGGTGGCCGCCGAATTGCTCACACTGCCGCCGGTCGCGAGCTGCGCTACTCCGGCCAGCCCGCACAACACACCGGCGGTGATCACGACACCGGCGAGCACCGTCCGCCAGCTCACGTCGTTCGCTCCGCGTTCGTGGTCGGCGCGGGAGATGCCGGTGTGGGTGGGCCGGTACGCGACGGCGCCGGACGACGGACGGCGCAACTCCCCGTCGGTGCGCCGGCGCCCCGGTTCGGTGCGGTACGACCGCGTGGCGCCGGAACGGACGACACCCCGCTCGAGTGCCTGCCGGTTCAGCACTGCCTGCCGATGGAGAACTGCGTTGCTCATCGGTACCTCCGCTGCTCGTATCCGTGTCGGACTTTGATGTCGGACTATTGATGGCGAACTTTGATGTCGATTCGATCCGGGACAAGTGTTCGATCACGCGTTCGAAAGAACACATGTTCGATTTCTACCACGACCCTCCGACAAAGTCTCTACTTCTCGCGACACGTGTCGAACAGATGTTTGAAACTCCGAGGAAAGCGGGATAGATTCGTGTCACGCGGCACAGCAGTCACATGCGACCCATACCGAGAAGATCGACACACAGACGGAGGCACCTCGCCATGAAGGACGACAGCTCGACCGACGGTTCGACTCCACGTGTGAGCGGTGGCTCCGCCGCCGGGTTGACCGACCGGCAGCGCCGTGTCCTCGAGGTGATCCGCACGTCGGTCAACGAGCGCGGTTACCCGCCGAGCATCCGCGAGATCGGCGACGCGGTGGGGCTCACCTCCACGTCGTCCGTCGCCCATCAGTTGCGGACGCTGGAGCGGAAGGGCTTCCTGCGCCGGGACCCGAACCGTCCGCGCGCCGTCGACGTGCGCGGTCTCGACGAGGTCGCGGCGGGCGCCGCTGCGAACGCCGGCGCCGCGGCCGGGTTGGCCACGGTCAAGTCCGGGACCGACAGCACAACCCTGCCGGAGCCCACGTTCGTACCCGTCCTCGGCCGGATCGCCGCAGGTGGCCCGATCCTCGCCGAGGAAGCCGTCGAGGACGTCTTCCCTCTCCCCCGTGAACTCGTGGGCCAGGGTTCGCTGTTCCTGCTCAAGGTCGTCGGCGAATCGATGATCGACGCCGCGATCTGTGACGGCGACTGGGTGGTGGTCCGGCAGCAGAACGTGGCGGACAACGGCGACATCGTGGCAGCGATGATCGACGGCGAAGCCACCGTCAAGACGTTCAAGCGCACCGACAACGAGGTGTGGCTGATGCCGCACAATCCGCTGTTCGATCCGATCCCCGGCAACGACGCCGCCATTCTCGGCAAGGTCGTCACCGTCATGCGCAAGATCTAGACCTGCCGTATCCAATCCTGCCGTCGGCAGACACGAGTGGGGCCCCACGGCGATCGCCGTGGGGCCCCACTCGCATCCATCCGGGTACGGCCGGAGGCCGAAGTTCGCCTGCAGATACGCAGGTCGTGCGGCGTCAGAGATTGAGTCCGCGACCGATGATTTCCTTCATGATCTCGGTGGTCCCGCCGTAGATGGTCTGGACCCGAGAATCCATGTACGCCTTCGCAATCGGATACTCCTTCATGTAGCCGTAGCCGCCGTGCAGCTGCAGGCACCGGTCGATCAGCCGGACCTGCGCCTCGGTGGTCCACCACTTGGCCATCGCCGCTTCCTGCACCGACAGCTTCTCGTCGTTGAGCAGTTCGATGAACTTGTCGACGAGGACCCGGACGGCCGTCGCCTCCGTGGCGAGTTCGGCGAGCACGAAGCGCGTGTTCTGGAAGCTGCCGATCGACTTTCCGAAGGCCTTCCGGTCGCGGCAGTACTGGATCGTCATGTCCAGCGCCGATTCCATAGCGGCGGCGGCCACCACGGCGATCGACAACCGCTCCTGCGGGAGGTTCTTCATCAGATAGAGGAATCCCATGCCTTCCTCACCGAGGAGGTTGGCGGCAGGGACGCGGACGTCGGTGAAGCTCAACTCAGCGGTGTCCTGGGCTTTCATCCCGATCTTGTCGAGGTTGCGGCCGCGTTCGAAGCCCGGCATGTCCCGTTCGACCACGAGGAGGCTGAATCCCTGCGCTCCCTTGTCGGGATCGGTACATGCGACGACGATCACGAGGTCGGCGTTGATGCCGTTGGTGATGAACGTCTTGGAACCGTTGAGGACCCAGTCGTCGCCGTCGCGCACGGCGCGCGTCTTGATGCCCTGCAGGTCGCTGCCGGTTCCCGGTTCGGTCATAGCGATCGCCGTGATCAGCTCACCGGACGCGAAGCCGGGCAGCCACCGCTGCTTCTGCTCGTCGTTGCTCAGTTCGAGCAGGTACGGCGCGACGACGTCGTTGTGGAGCGTGAAGCCGATGCCGCTGTACCCGCCGCGGGTGGTCTCCTCGGTGATGATCGCGTTGTACCGGAAGTCGCGCACGCCGCCGCCGCCGAATTCCTCCGGCACGGCCATGCCGAGGAAGCCCTGCTTTCCGGCCTCGACCCAGAGGCTGCGGTCGACGATGTTCTGCTCTTCCCACTTGGCGTGGTTCGGCTCGGCGTGCTGTGCGAGAAACTTGCGGTACGACTCCCGGAACAGTTCGTGCTCCGGTTCGAACAGGGTGCGCTCCACGCCGACTCCTCGTATCAACTGTCTGTTACGTCTCGTTCGAGATACGTCTCGTTCGACGGTAGAGGCGAGGACCTACGGGGTGAATGACCCAGGTGATCGGGATTCGTGACCCATCCGGTCACCGTGTCAGGGTTTGCGGAACCGCGCGAGCCGGCGCATCACCGGGTAGGCGACGAGGATGCCCACCGAACCCCAGGCGATGCCGCCGAGTTCCACCGATCCGACCGTCAAGGTCAGGTCGCCGATGCCGGCGACGAGCGCCGCGGCGACCACGGTGAGGTTGACGGGGTCGGTGAAGTCGACCTCGGCGTCCATCCAGATCCGCACGCCGAGGACGCCGATCAGGCCGTACAGCACGAGGGTGGCGCCGCCGATGACACCGTTCGGCACGGTGAAGACGAGGGCCCCGAACTTCGGTGAGAACGCGAGCACCACGGCCGTGGCGGCCGCGACCCAGTAGGCAGCGGTGGAGTACACCCGCGTCGCGGCCATCACGCCGATGTTCTCGGCGTAGGTGGTGGTTCCGGACCCTCCGCCGAACCCGGCGAGGGTGGTGGCAAGTCCGTCCGCGACGAGGGCGTTGCCGGCGACGTCGTCGAGGGAGCGACCCGTCATGGCCGACACTGCCTTGACGTGGCCGACGTTCTCGGCGATCAGGACGATGACCACCGGCAGGGTCAGTGCGATCACGGACCATTCGAACGTCGGTCCCCGCAGTTCGGGCACACCGAACCAGGCCGCGTCCCGCAACGCCGTCACCCGCTCTTCCGCGAGACCGCCGGTCACCGCGGCGAACACCCAGCCGACGACGACGCCGACGAGGATGCCGAGTCGGCCCAGCAACCCCGGGCCGAGGACGGTCACGAGCAGGATCGCGAGCAGGGTGACCCCGGCGATCAGCGGTTGCGACTCGAACGAATCCACCGCGGTGGGTGCGAGATTGAGCCCGATCAGCGCCACCACGGCACCGGTGACGACTGGCGGCATCACCGCGTCGATGACCTGCGACCCGGCCAGTTTCACCGCGACACCGATGACGAGCAGCAGCAGACCCGCGGCCGCGACGCCGCCGAGTTGCGCTGCGGGACCAGAACTCTGCGACGCCGTCAGCGGCGCGATGAATGCGAACGACGACCCCAGGTAGCTGGGGATGCGGCCGCGGGTGATGAGCAGGAACAGGACGGTCCCGATCCCCGAGAACAGCAGCGTCGTGGTGACCGGGAACCCGGTGATGGTCGGCACCAGGAGGGTGGCGCCGAACATCGCGATGACGTGCTGCATCCCGATTCCGACCGTGCGCGGCCAGGTGAGGCGCTCGCCGGGAGCGACCACCTCGCCTTCGCCGATCCGCCTGCCGTCGCCGTGCAGTGTCCACCCGAAGGCCCTTGTGGGGGCGGACACCTCGGCAGAGCCGCCGACCGGACCGTCGGGGGTGCCGGGTGCGCCGGTTTCTCGTTTCGTCACAGTTGGCCAATCGTAGGCACGATCTGCGAGTTTCGCGCCCTCGGGACCGAATCCCGCCGAAAATCGTGCCGGGAACCGGGACTACGTGCCGAGCACCCGCACCGCCGCGGCGCGCGCTTCCGCGGGATCGCTCGTGGCGAGCACGTCCTCGGCGGCCCGGCGGCAGTCGTCGAGCGTGACCGATCCCACCTTCGCCCCCACTCCGGAGACGGCGGCACCCGCGCAGGACAGCGACGTGACGCCG
Organism: Rhodococcus sp. NCIMB 12038; assembly: GCF_002165735.1. Lineage (NCBI taxonomy): Bacteria > Bacillati > Actinomycetota > Actinomycetes > Mycobacteriales > Nocardiaceae > Rhodococcus > Rhodococcus sp. NCIMB 12038. The sequence continues at coordinate 282,639 of NZ_NHML01000003.1, read as the reverse complement.
AGTCCGATCAGTACGCAGGCGAGCAGCGGGTCGGCGGCGGCCTCGCCGCAGACGCCGACCGGTTTGCCTGCCGCGACGCCGGCCTCGGCCGTGCGCGCGACGAGCGCGAGAACGGCCGGCTGCCAGGGGTCGGTGAGCGAGGCCAGGTCGGAGGACATCCGGTCGGCGGCCATCGTGTACTGCGCGAGGTCGTTCGTGCCGATGGACAGGAAGTCGACGTGGCGCAGGAGGCGGTCCGCCAGCAGCGCCGCGGCAGGCACCTCGACCATCACACCGGGCACGAGGCCGCGGGCGCGGACTTCGGCGGCGAAGGATTCGGCTTCGGCGGGAGTCGAAATCATCGGTGCCATCACCCACGGCTGCGACTGCGTCTGCTTGGCCGCGGCGGCGACGGCGTCGAGTTGCCTGCTGAGGATGCCCGGGTTCTGTTCGGCGATGCGGATACCGCGAACGCCGAGCGCGGGGTTCGCCTCGTCGGCGTGATTGGCGAAGCGCAGCGGTTTGTCCGATCCCGCGTCGAGGGTCCGGATCACCACTTTCCGGCCCGCGAACGCGTCGAGCACCTCGCCGTAGATCTCGGCCTGCTCGTCGACTCCGGGCTCGGAATCGCGGTCCAGGAAGCACAACTCGGTGCGGAACAGTCCGACGCCCTCGGCGGCGGTCCCGGACGCCGACCGCGCGCCGGCCCCGTCCTGCACGTTGGCGAGGATCGACACGGCGTGTCCGTCGCTGGTGCGGCCGGGCCCCTCCCACGACTGGATGCGGAGCCGTTCGGCGCGGCCGTGTTCGACGGCGGCGCGGGCCTCGACCGGGTCCGGTTCCATCACGAGTTCACCCGCCGAGCCGTCGAGGAGGACCGGGGTGCCCGAGACGACGGATTCGAGATCGCGCACCGCGACGACGCACGGGATGCCCAACTGCCGCGAGATGATCGCGGTGTGGCTCGTGGGGCCGCCGAGAACGGTTACGAGGCCGACGATCAGTTCGGGATCGAGACCGGCGGTGTCGGCAGGCGCAAGATCCTGGGCGCAGAGGATCGACGGGGTCGTGGGCACAGGGATGCCGGGCTCGGGCAGACCGAGGAGTTCGGAGACGACGCGGTCGCGGATGTCGCGCAGGTCGGTCACGCGTTCGGCCATCAGCCCACCCATCTTGGTGAACAGGGTGGCGAACTGCTCGGTGGCCTCCGCTGCCGCCTCCCCGGCCGGGGTTCCGCCGGCGATCAGCTTCTGCGCGGCACCGAGCCAGCCGCGGTCGGCGGCCATCGCCGCGTTCGCCTGCAGCACCTCTGCCGCGGCGCCGGAGACGCTCGCCGCGCGGTCGCGGAGTCGCTGCGACACCACGGCGGCCGCTTCCTCGAAGCGGACCTTCTCCGCGTCGCGCGACGCCTCGTCGATCCGGGCGGATCCGGGTGCGACCTCCGGTCGCGGGGCCGGCCAGATCACCGGCGCGTAGGCAATGCCCGGTACCACCGGCGTACCTCGCACGATTTCACGGTCTTCGGTCATCGGGTCCTCCTGGCCGGCTCGTTCTGTCGTCACGCAGTCGGAAATGCGAATCGACTATGTGACGGAGATTACTCTCAACTCTTGACATGTCAACACAGTCGGGCGTAAAACAACATGACACAACATTTCGTGTGATGCAGACCATAACGGATCACGTCACCGAACACTTCATCGACGAGAACAGGAACGGGGTCACGGTGTATCCGGAAGAACGCCAGCAAGCGGTCACCACGCTGATCTCGCAGCGGGGGCGCATGTCCGTCGCCGACCTCTCCGACACCTTCGGCGTCACCACCGAGACCGTGCGCCGCGACCTCGCGCTGCTCGAACGCCTCGGCCACGTCCGCCGCGTGCACGGCGGCGCGGTGCCCGCGGGTTCCCTCACCGTCACCGAGCCCGGCATGACGGAGCGCGATCACACCCGCGCCGAGCAGAAGGACCGGATCGCCAAGCGCGCCGCCGCCTACCTGCCGCCGTCCGGTGGCAGCGTGCTGTTCGACGCGGGAACCACCACCGGGCGCATCATCCCGGAACTCCCGTCCGATCTGGACCTCACCGTGATCACCAACTCGGTGCCGATCGCAGCCCGGCTCGCGGGACTCAACTCGGTGACCCTGCACATGCTCGGCGGCCGGGTGCGCGGAATCACGCAGGCCGCCGTCGGCGAAGAGGCGCTGCGCATCCTCGACGTGCTTCGCGTCGACGTCGCGTTCATCGGCACCAATGCGCTCAGCGTCGGCCACGGCCTGTCCACACCGGACACCGAGGAGGCCGCGGTCAAGCGCGCGATGGTCCGGTGCGCCAACCACGTCGTCGTGGTCGCCGACTCGTCGAAGGTCGGCCGGGAGCACCTCGTCAGCTTCGCCCCCATCCACAGCGTCGACATCCTCGTCACCGACGCCGAAATCAGTTCCGCAGACCGAGCCCATTTCCACGACCAGGGAATCGAGGTGGTGATCGCATGATCGTCACGCTGACCGCCAATCCGAGCATCGACCGCACCGTCAACCTGCTCGGGCGCCTCGAACGGGGCACCGTCCTGCGCGCAGCCGCGACCCACAGCGACCCCGGAGGCAAGGGCGTCAACGTCGCCCGCGCGCTCACGTCCGCCGGTGTCGACGCTGTGGCGGTGCTGCCCGGCAACGCCGGCGACCCCCTGCTCACCGCGTTGTCCGAGCACGGGATCGAGCACGTGACCGTGGCGACGTCCGGGTCGGCACGCACCAACATCACCATCACCGAACCCGACGGCACCACCACCAAGATCAACGAACCCGGTGTCACGATGTCGGCCGGGTCCCTCGCCGACCTGCAGTCGGAGATCATCGAACGCGGGTCCCGGGCCGAATGGGTGGTGCTGTCCGGTTCCCTTCCCCCGGGCATTCCCACCGACTGGTACGCCACACTCGTCGAGGCACTGCGTTCGGCGTCGTGCCGGGTCGCCGTCGACACGTCGGACGCACCACTGCTCGCCCTCGCGGACCGGTTCCCGGCGGGCTGCCCCGACCTCGTGAAACCGAACAGCGAGGAACTCGCGCAACTCACCGGCGCCGACGGGCACCTGCTCGAGGAGTCGGCGCTGCGCGGGGACCCGACGGCCACCGCCCACGCGGGCAGGCAACTCGTGGACCGTGGGGTCGAAGCCGTCCTCGCCACGCTCGGCGCCGCGGGCGCCGTTCTCGTGACGGAGGCCGGCGCCTGGTGGGCCACGCCACCACCGATCGTGGCCCGCAGCACCGTCGGCGCAGGCGACTCGTCGCTGGCCGGCTATCTGGCAGCGCACCTGTCCGGCGCGTCGCCTGCGGACTGCCTCCGATCCGCCGTCGCCTACGGCAGCGCGGCGGCCGCCCTCCCGGGCACCACCCTGCCGACCCCCGAACACGTCGACATCGACGCCGTCACCGTCACCGCCCTCAGCTCCCCCGCCCCCGATCCGGCCTGAACCAGAAGGAAACACCATGTCTCACTCGACACCCGACCGCGATTCGGGGCCGCAGATCATCAGCGAAGATCTGATCTCCCTGGACACCGACCTCGGAGTCACCAAGGAGGACGTGATCTCCGCGCTCTCCCAGCGTCTGGCGGACGCCGGTCGCGCCACGGAGGCGGATGCTCTCCGCGACGCCGCGCTGGCGCGTGAATCACAATCGGCGACAGGACTTCCCGGTGGGATCGCGATCCCGCACTGCCGTTCGGAGGCCGTCGTCGCGGCATCTCTCGGATTCGCCCGGCTCGCCCCGAAGGTCGACTTCGGCGCCCCCGACGGACCCGCCGATCTGGTATTCCTCATCGCCGCACCCGAGGGTGCGGGCGCGGAGCACATGAAGCTGCTCTCCTCGCTCGCCCGGGCGCTGGTCCGCCCGGCGTTCGTCGGCGCGCTGCGTGATGCGAAGACCCCCGCCGAGATCGTCACCCTGGTGAACGACGTCCTGGCACCCGCACCCGCCGCCGCTGCACCCGCTGCTACCGCGACGGCCGCTGCTGCACCCGCCGCTGCGGCCGCGGCTCCGGCAACGAAGCCCGAACCGGTCGCCCCGGAAAAGGAACCGGAGCCCGAGGCGGGGCCGAAGCACATCGTCGCGGTCACGGCCTGCCCGACCGGCATCGCTCACACCTACATGGCCGCCGACTCCCTCGTCGCCGCCGGCGAACGCGCAGGCGTCGTCGTCCACGTGGAGACGCAGGGTTCGAGCGGCAGCACACCGCTCGCAGCCGGGGTGATCGCGGGCGCATCCGCCGTCATCTTCGCCACCGACGTCGGGGTGAAGGGCAAGGAGCGTTTCGCAGGCAAGCCGGTGGTCGCGTCGGGAGTCAAGCGCGCGATCAACGAGCCCGACACCATGATCACCGAGGCGCTGCGTGCGGGCATGAACCCGTCCGCGGCGACCGTCGACGCGGGTAGCGCGGGCAGCGCCGCGGACGAGCCGGCCGGATCGATCGGCTGGGGCACCCACCTGCGTCAGGTGCTGCTCACCGGTGTCAGTTACATGATCCCGTTCGTCGCCGCGGGTGGTCTGCTGATCGCCCTCGGGTTCCTGCTCGGCGGCTACGAGATCTCCGGTCCCGCGGAGGACATCGTCCTCAATAATTCCCTCGGCCAACTCCCCGACGGTGGCCTGACGACATACCTGGGCGCGGTGCTGTTCCAGCTGGGTTCGCTCGCGTTCAGCTTCCTCGTCCCCGCGCTGGCCGGTTACATCGCCTTCGCGATCGCCGACCGGCCCGGTCTGGCGCCGGGCTTCACCGCCGGTGCGGTGGCGGTCTTCGTCGGCGGCGGATTCATCGGAGGCCTCGTCGGCGGTCTGATCGCCGGTGGCGTCGCGCTGTGGATCAGCCGGATCCCGGTGCCCCAGTGGTTGCGCGGCCTGATGCCTGTGGTGATCATCCCGCTGTTCGCGACGCTGATCGTCGGCGCACTCATGTTCCTGGTCCTGGGCCGACCGCTGGCCGCGATCACGACGGGCATGACGGACTGGCTCAACGGCCTGTCCGGTAGCTCCGTCATCTTCCTCGGCATCATCCTCGGGCTGATGATGTGCTTCGACCTCGGTGGCCCGGTCAACAAGGCCGCATACGCGTTCGCGGTGGCCGGCCTCAACGTCAACGACACCGCGTCGCTGCGGATCATGGCGGCCGTGATGGCTGCGGGCATGGTCCCGCCGCTGGCCATGGCCCTGGCGTCGACCGTCCTCCGTCCCAGCCTGTTCAGCGAGGCGGAACGGGAGAACGGCAAGGCAGCCTGGCTCCTCGGCTCGGCGTTCATCTCCGAAGGCGCCATTCCGTTCGCCGCCGCCGACCCGCTGCGCGTCATCCCCTCGATGATGGCCGGCGGCGCCGTCACCGGCGCCCTGATCATGGCGTTCAACGTCACGCTCAGCGCACCGCACGGCGGAATCTTCGTCTTCTTCGCCATCGGCAACCTGCTGTGGTTCCTCGTCTCACTGGCCGCCGGTGTCGTCGTCTCCGCACTGTGCGTCGTCGGCGCGAAGGAATTCATCAAGCCCGGCGCGTCCGACGCCGAACTCGACCCCGACGTTGCGACAGTCGCAGCGTAAGAGAAACAGATCGACCCGCTCGGCCCGCACCAACCCCACCGACAGAGGAGAGAGTCCATGCCCAGCACCACAGTCGCCGTCGGTTCGTCCATCGGCCTGCACGCCCGTCCCGCCGCCGTCATCGCCGAAGCGGTTGCCGCCGCCGGGGTGCCCGTCACGCTGGCCGTGGCGGACAGCGAACCCGTGGACGCCGGTTCCGCACTGCTCATCATGACGCTCGGCGCCACCAAGGGCACCGACGTCACGGTCACCAGCGACGACGCCGACGCCGTCGAGAAGGTCGCGCAGCTGGTGGCGGCCGACCTCGACGCCTGACCGGTACCCGGCCGTCAGCTGGTGAGCCCCAGCCGACGGCCGGTCCAGTCCATCTCGCGCTCGAGGGCCGCACTCCAGGTGGCGCCCTCGTGGCCACCGGGAAGCTCGTAGTACCGCACGTTCAGACCGGCCGCCCGCGCGGCAGCGAACATTCGCTGCTGCTGCGGGCGGTACTCGTCGTCGGCGGCACCGGCCACGAACACCCCGGTCAACTCCGGGAACTGCCGTGTCTTCAGCACGTCGGCCGGATTGACCGCCGCGAACGCGCGCTCGTCGCCGCCGAACGTCGCCGCGACCGTCCCCGCGTGATCGCCGAGCGAGGGCTCGTCCTGACCGAGGAAATCGAGAAACGTCGGGAAGGTCCGCGGATAGTTCACCGCCAGCTGGATCGAGCAGGTTCCGCCGTAGGAGAATCCGCCGATCGCCCACTGCGCCGCATCGTGCGACACCTGCAGGGACGTCTCGATCCAGGCGGGGACGTCGCGAGCCACGTAGGTGGCGGCGTTGCCGAGCGCCGAGTCGAGGCACAGCGGATTCGCGTCCTGCGACCCCAGCGCGTCGACCACCACGACGACCGGTGCGAGTCCGTCGTGCCGTGCGGCATACGCGTCCACCGTAGACCCCAGTCGTCCGCTGCTGAACCAGTCCTGGGGCCGCCCCGGCTGTCCCGCGATCATCACCAGGACGGGGAGCAGCGCCCGGGGTGACGTCAGGTACGCCGGCGGCAGGTACAGCACGGCCGGCCGGGCCGCGAATCCGGATTCGGTGCCCGGGATCTCCACTTCGGTCACCACACCGGAGCCGGGTGTACGCACCGGACGTGTCCACGCCGAGTCCATCGGGGTCCCCGACTGCACCGAGTCCTCGAACCCGGAGACGTCACCGAACGCCACCGGCTGAACAGTGGCCGGTGGACGGTGCCCCACCAGCGAGCCTGCGGTCGGGAAGACCCCGACCTCCGCGTTGACCTGGCCCACCGCCGCGGCCGCGACCACGGCGGCCGCCACACCGATCACTCCGGCCCGCCGGACGCCGGGTTTCCGGAGCAGCAGCGCCCCGGCGAGGACGAGGACGCCGACGGCGAGCCAGATCCAGGCGTACCCGGTGAGCGGTATCTGATTGGGCAGCGGACGGTACGCCGCCCACACGACGCCTCCGATCACGGCGGTCACGGGCACCGCGACCGCCGCGGCGCCGACGACCCGCAGCCTGACCGAACGAGTCACCGCGAGCAACACGACGAGGCCTCCCAGCACGGCCGCCGTCAACGCGAACCGGGCGCGACCGTGCTCGAGCGACAGGTGGGCGATACGCGACAACAACTCGTGGGCGTGCACAGCGCCCAGTATTCACACCGTGTCACCCACCGAAAGAATCAGGCTCGCAACATTTCTCGCAAATCAGACCTATCGGGCACGACGGCGGACGAGATAGCCGGCGACCACGACGAGCACTACTGCGCCGCCCGCGACCCCGATCCCCCACAGCGTTCCCGGCGACTGCGTCGACGTCTCGTCCGAGACGGCCTGGACACGGGCCTGCTCCTGCACCCTCGACACCGCCCCGGGCAGCACCCGAATCGGTGGAACGGGCCCCTCCCTGGCCTCGGAGGCGATCAGCAGGTCGCCGTTCTCGGTGAACGCGATCGACTCCCCCTGCGGCTGCTCCGGCACGTGTGCGCGCACGACCGGCCCGGCCGCGAACGCCGCCGCCAGGTCGCCGTCCGGCGCGGAGAACAGGAACACGTCGGAATAGCTGCGCACGGCGGCGACGGTCCCGTCTGCGGACACGGCCCCGCCGGTGAACATCGTCGAATGCACGGCCGGGGCCGTGGTGCCGCTGCCGGTGGTCGCGTCGTCGGCGCCGTTCGTCGCCGCGACGTCCAGCGTTCCGACCTTCTCCAGCGGGGTCGGGCCGGGGCTCGCGAGGTCGCCCACGGCGACACCGCCGACGGGCCGGTACACGTTGCCCGCCCCGAACACTTCCTTCGTGACGATCAGCGGGGTGCCGTCTTGCTGGACGAGGACGGTCTCGGCGTCGTGGGGGCCGTCCGGATACGTCAGCCGATGCAGCTCTCCCGCGCCCGTGTCACGGTCCATCGCGATCAACGCCACCGTCTCGCGCCTGCGTCCGTTGTCGCCGGTGTCGGCCAGCCACAGCCGGCCGTCGGGGCCGGACGCCAGGTCCTCGACGTCGTACGGATCGACCGGCAGCGGAAGCCAGCGCTGCACGGCGCAGTTCCCGTCCATCACCGCGACCGCGCGATCGGACCCGCTGTCGCCGACCGCGTAGAGCAGCCCCCCAGCCGACACGAGGCCCGACAGCTCCTCGAGCGAGGCCTCGTCCGGGGCACCGACCGCCGAATCGTCGGGAGTGCACAGCGGACCGAACTCCGACGCGTCGACCGCGGTCTGGTCGCGGAAGAACGGCTCAGCGGACCCCACTCCCGCCGCGGCGAGCGGTGCGCACGCCGCGAGCACGGCGACCGCCACGCGGGCGGACCACCGTGAGCGGTCAGGCACTGCCGCTGTACTCGACCAGTGCCGACGCCAGCGCTTCGGGCACCCGCGCGTGGACGCGTGTGCCGTCCTCCTCGTGGGAGGAGTCGAGGATCTGACCGTCCGAGTGAATCCGGGCCATCAGATCGCCCCGGTTGTACGGGAGGAGAACGCTGACCTCGATCTCCGGGCGGACCAGGACGTCGCTGAGATGGGCCCGCAACTCGGCGATGCCCTCGCCGGTCCGGGCGGAAACGAACGACGCGCCGGGCAGCAGGCTACGCAGCTGGGTCAATGTCACCGGGTCGGCGTCGTCGATCTTGTTCACCACGATGAGCTCGGGCGGTGCCGCGGCGTCGTTCTCCCGGATCACCTCGGTGATCACCTCGTGGACCGCCTTGATCTGATCCGTGGGCAGCGGATCGGAACCGTCGACGACGTGCAGCAGCAGATCCGCGTCCGTCACTTCCTCGAGCGTCGAGCGGAACGCCTCGATCAGCTGTGTCGGCAGGTGCCGCACGAACCCGACGGTGTCGGTGAGGACGTATTCGCGGCCGTCGTCCAGCGCCGCCCGCCGGGTGGTGGGATCGAGGGTGGCGAACAGTGCGTTCTGCACCAGCACCCCGGACCCGGTCAACGCGTTGAGCAGGCTCGACTTGCCGGCGTTCGTGTACCCGACGATCGCGATGGACGGGGTCTCGCTGCGCAGACGCCTGGTGCGTTTGGTGTCGCGGGCGGCCTTCATGCCCTTGATCTCGCGACGCAGTTTCGCCATCCGCTCACGGATACGACGGCGGTCCGTCTCGATCTTGGTCTCACCGGGACCGCGCAGACCCACGCCGCCGTTGCTGCCGGCGCGACCACCCGCCTGCCGGGACATCGATTCACCCCAGCCGCGCAGTCGGGGCAGCATGTATTCCATCTGGGCCAGCGCCACCTGCGCCTTACCCTCCCTGGACGTGGCGTGCTGGGCGAAGATGTCGAGGATGAGGGCGGTCCGGTCGATGACCTTGACCTTGACGACCTTCTCCAGCGCGGTCAGCTGCGCAGGAGTGAGTTCACCGTCGCAGATGACGGTGTCGGCGCCGGTCGAGAGCACGACCTCGCGGAGTTCCTCGGCCTTGCCGGACCCGATGTAGGTAGCCGCGTCAGGTTTGTCCCGCCGCTGGACGAGGCCCTCGAGGACCTCGGATCCGGCGGTCTCGGCCAGCGCCGCGAGTTCGGCCATGCTGGATTCGGCCTGCGCCGCGGTTCCCTGGGTCCAGACACCGACGAGCACCACGCGTTCGAGGCGCAGCTGCCGGTATTCGACCTCGGTGACGTCTGTGAGCTCGGTGGAGAGCCCGGCAACTCGGCGCAGCGCGCTGCGGTCCTCGAGTTGCATCTCGCCGACCGAAGGGCGCCCGTCGTCGTAGGCGAACTCGGTGGAGTCGGAGATCGGCGATTCTTCTGTGCGATGTGATTTCGTCATACACCCTCATGATCCCACGGAATGTCGAGGGCGTGCACGTGCATTTCGCGCAGGGCGATCAGGCGAGGCCGTTCCACCACTTGTCGTCGAGGTTCCCGGACGCCACCAGGACCGATGGTCCGCGCAACGTCGCCCGTCCGCCGGACAGCGCCACCGTGACCTGACCTCCGGGAATGCGGACATTCACCTCACCGGAATCGGCGCCGTCGAAGCGCAGTGCGGCGGTGGCCGCGGCCACCGTGCCGGTGCCGCACGACCGGGTCTCGCCGACCCCACGCTCGTGTACCCGCATGTCCACGGCGCCCGAATCGATGCGGGTGAGGATCTCCACGTTGACGCCGTGCGGGAAGAAACCGGGATCGAAGCCGGGCGCGGCCGTCAGGTCGAGGGCCGACAGGGACGCCGCCGTGAGGTGCGCGTCGACACACGCCAGGTGCGGATTGCCGACGTCGATGCCGATGCCGTTGAACACCTTGCCGTCGATGGTGGCTGCGCTCGTCCCGAGATCGCGCACCACACCCATGTCGACGGTGACCTCGCCGACGGAGCCGTCGGCCGAGTGCACGATCACCGGTTTGCCGCCGGCCCGGCTGCCGACGACGAACTCGTCGCGCGTCTCGAGACCGGTCGAGCGCAGGTAGTGGGCGAAGACGCGGACACCGTTGCCGCACATTTCCGCGATCGACCCGTCGGCGTTGCGGTAGTCCATGAACCAGTCGTCCTCGGACGTGCCGTCCGGGAGTTCGGCGAGCACACCGGCAGCGGCCAGCGCCCCGGCCTTGGCGACGCGCAGGATTCCGTCGGCGCCGAGTCCGCGCCTGCGATCGCACAGCGCCGCCACCCGCGGGGCGGACAGATCGATGCGGACGTCGGGATCGGGGAGGACCACGAAGTCGTTCTCGGTGCCGTGTCCCTTGCTGAAATCCATGCGCACCACTCTAACCAACGGCCGAGAGGGCGCGGTTCATCTACGCTGCCGCGGAGCGGTTCATCTACGCTGCCGGGCGATTTCGTAGAGGGCGACGGCGCCGGCGGAGGGCGCGCCGAGGGAACTGGCCGCGCCCCCGATCGGGATGTTGACGACCGTGTCGCAGGCATTTCGCCACGCGGCGCTCATCCCGCGGGTCTCGTTGCCGATCACGAGCACTGTGCCGCCACCGAAGTCGTGGGCGTCGATGGTGACGGAACCGGTCTCGTCCGTCCCGACGATGTGCAGTTCGGTTCCGGACGCTTTCCGGGCTTCGCGGAAGGCGAGGATCTCGTCGACGGACGACACGGTGACAACCGGCATCGCGAAGAGCGACCCGGTGGACGCGCGGACGCTCCGGGGGTCGAACGGGTCGGCGCCGTGGCCGACCACGACGACCGCGTCGGCGCCGAACGCGTTGGCGGAGCGGACGAGGGTGCCCAGGTTTCCGGGCGAGGTGGGCCGGTCGAACACGACGATGAGGGGGACGGACTGCAGTCGCAGATCCTTCAGTCGCGGGGCACGGGTCTTCGCGACCGCGATCAGTTCCGGCGCGGTGTCGGTCTTCTCGCCGAGTTCGGTCATCAGTTCGGCGCTGACACCGATCTGTTCGACGGATCGGGTCGCGAGCAGTTCCCGCGCCCAGTCGGACAGCGGCGGGCCGTCGATACGGTGCAGCAGCGCTTCGATCGGCCAGTCGTGTTCCAGGGCGAGGTTGAGGGGGCGCACGCCCTGGATCAGGAAGCGTCCCGCCTTCGTCCGCTTGGCACGGTTGGTGAGGTACGACTGCCACTGCTGGAAGCGGGCGTTGCGGGTGGTCACCAGCACGGACGAGGCCGGACGGTGCCGCGCGGACGGTGTTCGGCTCATCGTTCTCCCAGTGTTCGCGTCTCGTCGAGGGTGCGGATCGTGGCGTCCGCGAGGTCGGGGGTGTTTCCGTCGGCCCAGTGGATGCGGGGGTCGCGGCGGAACCAGGACCGTTGTCTGCGCACGTAGCGCCGGGTGCCGATGGAGGTGCGTTCCTCCGCCTCGGCCAGGTCGTATTCGCCGTCGAGCCACGCGAGGACCTGTGCGTAGCCGATGGCCCGGGGTGCGGTGACGCCCTCGCGCAGTCCCACGTCGATCAGCCCGCGCACCTCGTCGACGAGTCCCTGTTCGAACATCAGCCGGGTGCGGAGCCGGATCCGGTCGTCGAGTTCGGCCGTGTCGCGGTCGACGCCGACGATGTGTGCACCCCAGCGTGGTTCGCCGATGCGCGGTGCGGACGCCGCGAACGGCCTGCCGGTGATCTCGACGACTTCGAGGGCCCGGACCAGACGCCTGCCGTCGGTGGGGAGGATCGATGCGGCGGCGTCGGGATCCACCCGGCTCAGTTCGGCGTGGACGGCCGCGACGCCCTGCTCGGCGAGGACGGTTTCCCATCGCGCCCGTACCGACGCATCGGTGGCGGGGAAGCTCCAGTCGTCGAGCAGCGATTGCACGTACATCATCGATCCGCCGACGATGACCGGCACGGCGCCGCGGGCGGCGATCGCCTCCACGTCGCGGACCGCGGCCTGCTGATAGTTCGCGACGGTGGCCGTCTGCGTCACGTCGAGCACGTCGAGTTGGTGATGCGGTATTCCGCGGCGTTCGGCCGGAGCGAGTTTGGCGGTGCCGATGTCCATGCCCCGGTACAGCTGCATGGCGTCGATGTTGACGATTTCGCCGCCGAGGCGCTCGGCCAGGTCCAGCGCGAGATCCGACTTCCCGGTGGCGGTCGGTCCGACGACGGCGATCGGCACGGGTGAGGTCACGGACGCCACTCCCCCACGTGGTAGCCGACTCCGTAGGGCGCGGCGCTGTACAGCGTCCGGCAGGAGGCGGGCGCCGCGTCGAACACTCCGGCGAGCACCTGCCACGGGACGCGCCCGCCGATGCCGAGGGCGGCGCACTCGGCGGGGTCGAGGGCGAGCAGCGCATCCCGGTCGCCGGTGTCGAGGGCCGCGTCGACCCGGGCCTGTACGCCTTCCGCACGGGGGTCGAACGCGCCCGGCGCCTTCGCCGTGAGGGTGTTCGCCCCGTCCGCGACGATCACCAGCCCGCGCGGCTCGGGGTCCCGGTCGAGAAATGCGCGCAGTTCCGCGCCGTACGCGGCGCACTGCTGCGGCGACAGGTCGGCGGCGAGGATCCGCGCGTCGACGACGGCGTCCGGCGCGCACGTTCCCCGGATCCACCCGGCCGTCAGCGCCGCGAGCGGCAGGTCCGGGTTGGGCTCGCCGACTGGACCGGGCCGCAGTGTGACCCGCACGTCGACGCCGTAGCCGCGGTAGGTGCCCTGCGCGTCGGCCCGCACTTCCGCCGCGGTGGGCGCCGCGCCGACCGCCACCCATTCGGTGGCGATCGCGGACAATGCCTTCGCCGCCTCCTGGACCGCGTCCCGCAGCGGCGCCGTCTCCGCAGCGGCCGCCCCGGTCAGTTCGGGTACCAGCAACGGTGGGGACGGCACGAGGATGGCAGCGGTGAACACACAGTCACGCTAGTCGACCGCAGGCACGGACCCGACATCCGATTCGGGCACTGCCGTCAATCGGTACCAACACGGACCGTCCGACCTGATTCAATAGTCCACAGGGCCCGTACCGGGTTGAATGGAGCCAGCACCCGTCCCGGGTCGTATGGAGCCAGTATTGCGTTCAGGCAGCCGTGACGCGCGGCAGAGATGAGGAACCGATGACCGACAGCAGCGACGCGAAGCCCGCCGTGGAGCCTGCCGCTCAGCAGCACGACACACCGAAGCCCAGCGTCCCGAAGCCGGGTGCCGCCGCGAAACCGGGTGCACCCAAGCCCCACCCCACACCGACGCACGCCCTCTCCGCCCCCGCCGTCGCCGCCCCCGCCCACAGTGATCCGAGCGAGTTCGGCCGCGTCGACGACGACGGCACCGCCTGGGTGAAGACCGCGGACGGCGAACGCCAGATCGGGTCGTGGCAGGCCGGAGACGCGGCGGAAGGCCTGGCGCACTTCGGTCGGCGCTTCGACGATCTCGCCACCGAAGTGGCCCTCCTCGAGGCCCGGCTCAATTCCGGTGCGGGCGACGCGAAGAAGACGAAGACGGCCGCGATCGCTCTCGCCGAATCCCTCCCGACCGCCGCGGTGATCGGCGACATCGACTCGCTCGCGGCGCGACTCGACGTCATCATCGCCGGATCCGACGAGGCGGCCGCCCACGCCAAGCACGAGAAGGAACTGTCGCGGCAGGCGCACACCGAACGCAAGGAAGAACTGGCCGCCGAGGCGGAACAGATCGGTGCGGAGTCCACGCAGTGGAAAGCCGCCGGCGACCGGTTGCGCGAGATCCTGGACGAGTGGAAGACGATCCGCGGGATCGACCGGAAGGTCGACGACGCCCTGTGGAAGCGGTATTCCAAGGCGCGGGAGGCGTTCAACCGGCGCCGCGGCGCGCATTTCGCCGAACTCGACCGTGAGCGCGCCGCCGCCAAGACCAAGAAGGAAGAACTCGTCGAGCGGGCGGAGGCACTGTCCGACTCCACCGACTGGGGTCCCACGGCAGGAGCATTCCGCGATCTGCTCGCCGAATGGAAGGCCGCCGGACGCGCACCACGGGAAGCCGACGACAACTTGTGGAAGCGTTTCAAGGGCGCCCAGGACGTTTTCTTCGCCGCCCGCAACGCCGCGTCCTCCGAACGCGACGCCGAGTTCGAGGAGAACGCGGTCGCCAAGGAGGAGTTGCTGAAGAACGCCGGCCACATCGATCCGTCCAAGGACATCGACGGGGCGAGGGCAGCACTCCGCGACCTGCAGGAGAAGTGGGACGCCATCGGCAAGGTGCCCCGCGAGCGGATGCACGACCTCGAGGGCAAGCTGCGGGCCATCGAGAAGCGGGTCCGCGACGCCGCCGACGAGGAATGGCGCCGCACCGACCCTGAGGCGCTCGCCCGGGCCGCGCAGTTCCGTGAGCGGGTCACGCAGTTCGAGGAGCAGGCGGCCAAGGCCACCGCGGCGGGCAAGACGAAGGACGCCGAGAGCGCCCTCGCGCAGGCCCAGCAGTGGCGCGAATGGGCCGAGGCTGCAGAGGGCGCCGTCAGCGGCCAGTAGGCACGATCAGCCGACGTTCCAGTCGCCGCGTCGCTCCGCTTCGGCGGCAGCGGCGCGGCGTTCCTCTTCCGCGGCCAGTTGCAGCGCGGTCCGGCTCCAGACCACCTTCAGCCAGTGGAACGTCAGCACGATGACGGTGAGCCAGCCGATGATCAGCCCGATGCCCGGTCCGGCCGCCTCGACGCCGGGCGCCGGTGTCTGCCGCGACCAGATGGCGAGCATGCCGAACACGATGGACACGGCGGTTCCCGCGAGGGCCACCCACGCGAGCGCCCAACGGCGGGTGACGAGCGCCAGCATCGACACGACGACCCCGAACACCACCTCGAACCACACGAACAGTCGCGACGGCAGCTTGATCGTCTCCGCGAGGGCGTCGTCCCCGTACACCAGCACTTCCCAGCCGTTGGCGATGCCGGAGTGCGGCAACGTCAGCGAGCCGAGGAGCACGACCACCGCGACGGCGACGACGAGCGCACGCGCCCCGGGGTCGATCTCGCCGGCCACCTTCTTCTCGGCGGCGTCGAAATCCTTCAGGTAGCTCTCGATCGGCTCGTTCGCGTCACTCGGGTCGTCGTGGCGCTGGTCGTCGAACTGCGGGGTCATGCGTTGCATCCCATCTGAGCGGGTAGTGGTGCGGGCGCACCGATCTGCGGCAGTCCGAGTCCCACGCCGATCGGCGGGGTCTTCGGGGTGACTCCCTTCTCGAAGGAGTCGCCTGCGCGGGTGCGGCGGTGGGTCAGGACCGGGGTGTCCGCGACGAGGTGGTGCGGGGCGGCGGCGCTGATCACGATGGTGACGACATCGCCGGGCCGGACGTTGCCGTCGAGGTTTCCCTCCGGCCGGAAGTGGACGAGCCGGCCGTCGCGGGCGCGCCCGCTCATCCGCGCGGTCTCCGCGTTCTTGCGGCCCTCCCCGGCGGCGACGAGCAGTTCCACCTCGGCGCCGACGAGCTTCTGGTTCTCCTCGAGCGTGATCTGTTCCTGCAACGCGATGAGACGTTCGTACCGTTCCTGCACGACGGCCTTGGGCAGCTGGTCGTCCATGTCCGCTGCCGGGGTGCCGGGCCGCTTGGAGTACTGGAACGTGTACGCGCTGGTGAAGCGCGCCTGCCGGACGACGTCGAGCGTGTCCTGGAAGTCTTCCTCCGTCTCGCCCGGGAAGCCCACGATGATGTCGGTGGTGATCGCCGCGTGCGGCATCGCGGTGCGGACCTTCTCGATGATCCCCAGGAACCGCGACTTCCGGTAGGAGCGGCGCATCGCCTTCAGGACGCGGTCCGAACCGGATTGCAGCGGCATGTGCAGCTGGGGGCACACGTTGGGGGTCTCGGCCATCGCCTCGATGACGTCGTCGGTGAACTCGGCCGGGTGCGGGGACGTGAAGCGGACGCGCTCGAGCCCGTCGATCTCTCCGCACGCGCGCAGCAGCGCGGCGAACGCGCCGCGGTCGCGGGGCTGGTCGGGGTCGGCGAAGGAGACGCCGTACGCGTTGACGTTCTGCCCGAGCAGCGTGACCTCCACGACGCCCTCGTTCACCAGGGCCTGCACCTCGGCCAGGATGTCGCCGGGACGCCGGTCGACCTCCTTGCCGCGCAGCGCGGGCACGATGCAGAACGTGCACGTGTTGTTGCATCCCACCGAGATGGACACCCAGCCGGCGTACGCCGACTCCCGCTTGGCGGGCAGCGTCGACGGAAACGCCTCGAGTGCGTCGAGGATCTCGACCTCGGCCCGCTGATTGTGGCGGGCCCGGTCCAGCAGTGCCGGGAGCGAACCGATGTTGTGGGTGCCGAACACGACGTCCACCCACGGCGCCTTCTTCACGACGACGTCGCGGTCCTTCTGCGCCAGGCACCCGCCGACCGCGATCTGCATGTCGGGATTCAGTTCCTTCGCCGGCGCCAGATGGCTCAGGTTGCCGTACAACTTGTTGTCGGCGTTCTCCCGCACCGCGCAGGTGTTGAAGACGACGAGGTCCGGCGACTGCCCGGCCGCCGCCTTCGTGTAGCCGGCGTCCTCGAGGAGCCCCGACAACCGCTCGGAGTCGTGCACGTTCATCTGGCAGCCGTACGTGCGCACCTCGTAGCTGCGGTGAGGGGTCTGGTCGATCGTGTCCACGTATGCCAGGGTACGGCCCGCGCCAAATCGCCTCGTCGCGGCCGGTGTGCGCCAGGACACACGACCGAAGCCGGACAGTAAAGTTTCCGTGACATCCCGAGGATTCTCGGAGCAAATGACAGGTGCTCCCGTTCACAACACATAGGGTCATCGACTATGACGCAAGCCGACGACGCGACGCCGACACCCACCACGGGCGCGGCCCCGTCCATGATCTCGATGAAATCGGTGAACAAACACTTCGGCGCCCTCCACGTCCTGCAGGAGATCGACCTCGAAGTTCCTCGGGGACAGGTCGTGATCGTCCTGGGACCGTCCGGGTCCGGGAAGTCGACGCTGTGCCGGACCATCAACCGCCTCGAGCCCATCGACTCCGGTGAGATCGCCGTGGACGGCAAGGTGCTGCCTGCCGAGGGCAAGGCCCTGGCCGCGCTGCGCGCCGACGTGGGGATGGTGTTCCAGTCGTTCAACCTGTTCGCCCACAAGACGATCCTCGAGAACGTGATGCTCGCACCGGTCAAGGTGCGGAAGAAGAGTAGCGCCGACGCGAAGAAGACGGCCTACGAACTTCTCGAGCGGGTCGGCATCGCCAACCAGGCGGACAAGTACCCGGCGCAGTTGTCGGGCGGTCAGCAGCAGCGTGTCGCGATCGCCCGCGCACTCGCCATGAACCCCAAGGTCATGCTGTTCGACGAGCCGACGTCCGCACTCGACCCGGAAATGGTCAACGAGGTCCTCGACGTCATGACCTCACTCGCCAAGGAAGGCATGACCATGCTCGTGGTGACCCACGAGATGGGGTTCGCTCGCAAGGCCGGCGACCGTGTCCTCTTCATGGCCGACGGCCAGATCGTCGAGGACTCCGAGCCCGCCACGTTCTTCACCGCTCCCAAATCCGAGCGCGCGAAGGACTTCCTCGGCAAAATTCTCAGCCACTGATCGGAGGGGGCGCCGCTGCGGTGCCCTCTCGGTCGATCGTGCTCCACAGGCAATACCCGTCATTTTCAATTGGAGGAACTCGATGAGGATCAATCGCTCGATTCGTGTGGGAATCGGCGTCATGGCGCTCGCCGTCGTCGCATCTGCCTGTGGCGGAGGTGAAGAGAAGAGCGCCTCCCAGAGCGCGTCGGAGGGCAAGCTCACGGTCGGCATCAAGTACGACCAGCCCGGCCTCGGACTGCGCAACCCCGATGGTTCCTTCAGCGGTTTCGACGTCGAGGTGGCCGAGTACGTCGCGGGCAAACTGGGTGTCGCACCCGAGAACATCGAGTTCAAGGAGTCCCCGTCGGCTCAGCGCGAGACGCTGATCCAGAACGGTGAGGTCGACTACGTCGTCGCCACCTACTCGATCACCGACGCCCGCAAGGAGAAGGTCGACTTCGCCGGGCCGTACTTCATCGCCGGACAGTCTCTCCTGGTGAAGTCCGACAACACCGACATCACCGGCCCCGAGTCGCTCAACGGCGGCAAGAAGCTGTGCTCCGTCACCGGCTCCACCCCGGCGCAGAAGGTCAAGGACCAGTACGCGCAGGACGTGCAACTGCAGGAGTTCGACACGTACTCCGCCTGCGTCGAGGCGTTGCGGAACGGCGCAGTCGACGCCGTCACCACGGACGACATCATCCTCGCCGGTTACGCGGCGCAGTATCCGGGCGAGCTGAAGGTGGTCGGCGCGCCGTTCACCCAGGAGCGCTACGGGGTCGGCCTGGCCAAGGGTGACGACGAGACCCGGGCCAAGATCAACGACGCCATCGAGGCGATGATCGCGGACGGTTCGTGGGCACGTGCGTTCAACGAGACCGTCGGCGCGTCGGGCTACCCGATCCCCGCACCGCCGACCGTCGATCGGTACTGAGCAACTCACTCATCCGGGTCGGGCGACTCCCCTTTCGTGGAGTCGTCCGGCCCGGTTCGACACCAACCACCGGTGACCTCGGGAGACGGTAAGTGGACCTACTGAGCAAGTACAGCGATCAGCTGATCGACGCGTTCTGGACGACGGTGCAGCTGACCGCGTTCTCGGCTGTCGGTGCTCTGATACTCGGCACCATCCTCGCGGCCATGCGGGTGTCTCCGATCCCGGTCGCGCGCGGTGTCGGCGCGGCGTACGTGACGATCTTCCGGAACACTCCCCTGACGCTGATCATCATCTTCTGCTCGTTCGGGCTCTTCCAGACGATGGGCGTCAAGCTCGCCCCCGAGCAGTCTCCGACCTTTTTCGAGCAGAACAACTTCCGGCTCGCCGTGCTCGGCCTCAGCATCTACACCGCGGCCTTCGTCTGCGAGTCGTTGCGGTCCGGTATCAACACCGTGCACGTCGGCCAGGCGGAGGCGGGCCGGTCGCTGGGCCTCACGTTCTCCCAGAATCTGCGGCTCATCGTGCTGCCGCAGGCGTTCCGCGCGGTCACCGCGCCTCTCGGCAGCGTGCTGATCGCCCTGACGAAGAACACGACCATCGCCTCGGTGATCGGTGTGGCGGAGGCGTCGCTCCTGATGAAGGAAATGATCGAGAACGAGGCCGCCATCTTCGTCGTCGGTGGCATCTTCGCACTCGGATTCGTGATCCTGACCCTGCCGATGGGGCTTCTCTTCGGATACCTGAGCAAGCGATTCGAGGTTGCACGATGAGCAATGCCGCCACCGTCCTCTACGACGCGCCGGGCCCGAAGGCGAAGAACGTCTACCGCCTGATCTCCGTCGCCGTCGCCCTCGCGCTGCTGGGAATCGGCTACCTCGTCTACGCCGCACTCGACGACAAGGGTCAGCTGACCGCGGCGAAATGGGAACCGTTCACCGAATCGACCTCGTGGACCACATATCTCATTCCCGGTATCCGCGGCACCCTCGTCGCGGCCGCCGTGTCGATCGTGTTCGCGTTGATCCTCGGCGCGATCCTCGGCATCGGACGCCTGTCGGACCACCGCCCGGTGCGATGGGTGGCGGGCGGGATCGTCGAACTGTTCCGCGCCATCCCGGTGCTGATCCTGATGATCTTCTCGTACCAGCTGTTCGCCGAGTACGAGGTGTTCAAATCGAAATACCTGGCGCTCGCCGCGGTCATCGTGGGCCTCACGCTGTACAACGGCTCGGTGATCGCCGAAATCGTCAGGGCCGGCATCAACTCGCTCCCCAAGGGACAGAGCGAGGCCGCCATGGCACTGGGCATGCGCAAGAGCCAGGTGATGCGCACCATCCTGCTGCCGCAGGCCGTCACGGCGATGCTGCCCGCGATCATCTCGCAGATGGTGGTCGCCCTGAAGGACTCCGCGCTCGGTTACCTCATCGGCTACGTCGAAGTGGTGCGGTCCGGGCAGCAACTCGGTGCGTTCTACGGCAACTACCTGCCCGCCCTGATCGTGGTGGCGATCATCATGATCGTCCTCAACTACACGCTCACCGTGGTGGCGACCAAGGTGGAGAAGCGGCTCCGCGCCGCCCGGAAGGGCGGAGGCCCCAAGGGCGCCGTTCCCGAACTTCCCGCGGTATCGGTCCCGGGCATGGACATCACCGACAAGCGGCTGTGACCCGGCACTGCTTCTGACACGAACAGCACTGCGCCTGAGACGGCAACTGCGGTCGGATGGGAACTCGGTTCCCGTCCGACCGCAGTGCTGTTGGTCGTTGTGGCGTAGTCAGGTTGTGATCGTGGTCAGGCTGTGTCCGAGTCAGGTCTCGTCGAACAGGCCGTCGGTCTCCGCGCCGGCACGGTCGAGTTGCTCCTTGACCACCTCGAACGCCATGCCCTGGGGGAACCCGCGGCGCGCCAGCATGGACACCAGCCGGCGGACCGCCCGGTCACGGTCGTCCGCCGACACGGTGCGCAGTTTCTTCGCGACCAGTTCGGTGGCTCGCGCTCGTTCGTCTTCGGTAGCGATCTGAGCGAGCGCCTCGGTGGCGTCTTCCTGACCAATGCCCTTACGGCGCAATTCCAGTGCGAGCGCACGTTTTCCCTTGCCGGAGTACGTGTGCCGCGAATGCACCCACTGCTGGGCGAAGTCGGCATCGTTGACCAGCCCGACCTCGGTGAGCCGATCCAGTACGCGCTCGGCGATGTCGGCCGAGTAACCCTTCTTCGCCAGACGGTCGGACAACTCCGCTCGACTCCGGGCACGGTCCGTGAGGAGACGCAGGCACAAATCCTTGGCCTGCGTCTCCGTTCCACCTTCGCCCGTGGGACGCACGGCAGCGCCTAGAATTCGACCGGAGCGGCGTCGTCCGTAGCAGCAGCAGTGACGTCGGCGCCGATTCCGAGCTTTTCCTTGATCTTCTTCTCGATCTCGTCCCGGATGTCGGTGTTCTCCAACAGGAACTTGCGGGCGTTCTCCTTGCCCTGCCCCAGCTGGTCGCCTTCGTAGGTGTACCAGGAACCCGACTTGCGAATGAACCCGTGCTCGACACCCATGTCGATCAGCGAGCCTTCCTTGCTGATTCCCTGGCCGTAGAGAATGTCGAACTCGGCCTGCTTGAACGGCGGGGCGACCTTGTTCTTGACCACCTTGACGCGGGTACGGTTGCCCACCGCGTCGGTGCCGTCCTTCAGGGTCTCGATCCGCCGCACGTCGAGGCGCACGGACGAGTAGAACTTCAACGCCTTACCACCGGTGGTGGTCTCGGGGGAACCGAACATGACGCCGATCTTCTCGCGCAGCTGGTTGATGAAGATCGCGGTGGTGCCGGAGTTGCTGAGCGCGCCGGTCATCTTACGGAGCGCCTGGCTCATCAGACGCGCCTGCAGACCCACGTGGCTGTCGCCCATCTCGCCCTCGATCTCGGCGCGCGGGACGAGAGCGGCCACGGAGTCGACGACGAGGATGTCGAGGGCGCCGGAGCGGATCAGCATGTCTGCGATCTCGAGCGCCTGCTCACCGGTGTCGGGCTGCGACACCAGCAGTGCGTCGGTGTCGACGCCGAGCTTCTGGGCGTAGTCGGGGTCGAGCGCGTGCTCGGCGTCGATGAACGCCGCGATGCCGCCGGCAGCCTGCGCGTTGGCGACTGCGTGCAGAGCAACGGTGGTCTTACCCGAGGATTCCGGGCCGTAGATCTCGACGACACGGCCGCGGGGCAGCCCGCCGATGCCGAGGGCGACGTCCAGCGCGATGGAGCCGGTCGGGATGACGGCGATGGGCTGACGGACACCTTCACCCAGGCGCATCACCGAGCCCTTGCCGAAGTTCTTGTCGATCTGCGCCAGCGCGAGGTCGAGCGCCTTGTCTCGATCGTGTGCCTGTGGTGCCATCGTCGTCCCCATTCTCGAGTCTCATCAGTGATCTGCGGTCAGGTTAGATCCAGGTACCGACAAGAACCGTGACCACCGAACATCTCCAGCATAGGGGAACGTGTGTTCGATTGGCGAGATCGGTCCGTTCGACACGCCGGATTTCTACCGGCGCTGCGGTGGGACGTCGAACTCGGCGCACAGTTCACGCCACACCTCGCGGGGTTCCCGGCCGTCCTCGATGGCCTCGGCGGCGGTCTTGCCCCCGAGGCTGAGCAGCACGTGGTCGACGAGTAGTGCGTCGCCGCGCATCTGCCCGAACTCTTCGCGGACGAGTTCGTGAAATTCAGTCAGTCGCACGCTTCCACGCTAGCCGAACCCCGGGAGGCGCTCTCACCGCAGCGCGTCGCGGCACACCTCCACCGGATCCGCCACGTCCGCGACGCTCTGCGCGGCCCGCTTCGCGGCCTCCGCGTGGGCCCCGTTCGAGAGCACCCGGTCGACCGCCGCACGGAGCGCCTCGGCGCTCGGGGGACGCACCACGACGGCACTCCCCTGTCGCGCGGCGCGATTCGCGAGTTCCCACTGATCGCCGCCGCCGGGGACCACCACCGCCGGGACACCCGCCAGCAGGGCCTTCGCCAGCATTCCGTGCCCCCCGCCGCAGACGACGACGGAAGCCTCGCGGAGCATCGCGTCCTGACGTCCGAGACCCGCTCGCACCCAGGGCGGAACCGCGGCCGAAGATCCGTCCAGTATCGACGCGATCACGCGGACGCCGGCCCCGTCGAGCCCGGCGAGCGTCGTCTCGAGCATGCCCTCGGCACCGGTGAACGCGGTCGACGGAGCCACCATGACCAGCGGATCGGTGCCGCCCGGCGGCTCGAGCACCTCGGTCGTCGGTTCCCACAGCAGCGGCCCGACCACGTGCGCCTCCGCGGGCCAGTCCGGTCTCGGCACCTCGAGCGCGGGGAGCGTCGCGATCAGCCGGCGCACCGGTCCAGGATCCTTCGCCGGCAGCCCGACGCCGACCCGGGCCCCGGAACGCTGCCGCTGACCCTGCCGGATCGACCGCGCCGTCGCCGCCCGCATGAGCGTGTCGCGTGCCCGACCGCGAATTCCCACCCCCGGAGCCAACCCGCTTCCGATGGGCGGCAATCCCCTGGACGCCGCGTACAGCGGGTGCGGGGACAACTCGACCCACGGGATCCCCAGCCGCTCCGCGGCCATGCCGCCGCCTGCGGTGAGGATGTCCGAGACCACGAGGTCGGGTCCCATCGCGCGCAGGTCGGGGAGCAACTCGGTGGAGATGTGCGCGGCGCGGGCGTGGATGCGCGCGCCCGCATCGAGGTCGTCGTCCGTCGGGCGGGGCGCGAGACCTTTCAGCAACTCGGCAGGCACACCGGCCGCCCGCGCGGGCTCGACCCACCGGGTGCCGGTGAACAGGACCGGTTCGTCCCCGGCCCCGATGAACGCGAGGCACAACGCCAAGGCGGGAAAGGCATGTCCGGCATCAGGCCCGGCGACCACGGCGACTCGCACGAAGCACAGGGTGTCACACGGCCGGCGTCACCGTTTCTCGAACACGGCTTCGGCGGCGGCGAGGGACCGCGCACGGTCGGCGGGGACGAGTCCGATCCGGGTGCGCCGGTCGAGGAGGTCGTCGACGTCGAGTGCCCCCTCGTGGGTCACCGCGAAGTCGAACTCGGCGCGGCTCACGTCCACACCCTCGGCGATCGGAGCCAGCAGTTCCGGGTCGGCGGCGGCGATCAGCGCCGCCTCCGTTCCGTAGCGGGCGAGCAGCGCCGGCGGGGCCGAAACCTGGCGCAGCGCTTCGGGAGTCGCGGCGCCGACGAGCGGGAGGGCGCGGGTCCGGCACGGGCGCGCGTCCAGTCCCGCCGCCGCCACCGCCGCGTCGACGGCGTCCTCCGCCATCTTCCGGTACGTGGTCAGCTTGCCGCCCACCACACTGACCAGACCGGTGTCCGAGCGGAGGACGGCGTGGTTGCGCGAAAGGTCGGCCGTCGATCCGTCGCCGGTGTCGAGCAGCGGTCGCAGTCCGGCGAACGTGCCGAGGACGTCCGAACGCTGCAACGGCACCTCGAGTGCGGTGTTGACCGTGTCGAGCAGGAAGTCGATCTCCTGCTCCGACGCTTCCGGGACATCGGGGACGGGTCCCGGCGCCGCCTCGTCGGTCAGGCCGAGGTACACGCGGCCGAGCTGCGCGGGCAGCGCGAAGACGAAGCGATTGGTCTCCCCCGGAATCGGAACCGTGAGCGCCGCGGCCGGGTTCCCGAGCCGCTCGGCCGGGAGGACCAGATGTGTGCCGCGACTGGGCCGCAACGTGATCGACGGATCGATCTCACCCGACCACACGCCTGCCGCGTTGATCACGGCGCGCGCCGTGATCGACAGTTCCGCGCCGGTCAGTTCGTCGCGCAGGGTCGCGGACGTCCCGGTCACGTCGTAGGCGCCCGTCCGGGTGAGCACCTTCGCGCCGTGGAGCGCGGCGGTGCGCGCGAGGGACACCACGAGCCTGGCGTCGTCGACGAGTTGGCCGTCGAATGCCATCAGACCGCCCCGAAGACCGTCCCGGCGCACCGCGGGGGCCAGTTCGACCACCCGGTCGGCCCGGACCGTCCGCGATCGCGGCAGGACCGCCGACGGTGTGCGAGCGCTCGCACGCAGCAGGTCGCCGGCGAGGAATCCCGTGCGGACGAGCGACTTCCCGAACAGCGTCGTGGAATCGAGCAGGGGGACGAGCTGTGGCAGTGCCCGGACGAGGTGGGGCGCGGTGCGGGTCATCAGGATTCCGCGTTCGACCGCGCTCTCGCGGGCGATGCCGACGTTGCCCGACGCCAGGTACCGCAACCCGCCGTGGGCCAGTTTCGAACTCCACCGGCTGGTCCCGAAGGCGAGGTCCCGCTTCTCCACGAGCACGACGTCGAGGCCGCGTGACGCCGCGTCGAGCGCGACGCCGGCGCCGGTCACGCCGCCACCGATCACCAGGACGTCGACGCGTGCGCCGTCCGACAACTGGTCGAGTTCGCGTGTCCGGCGCGCGGCGTTCAGCGCCGACGAGCGGCTCACGGGCGGCGTACTGGAGTGGGTCACCGGTCTCCTCGATCTGTCGGGTGGGTGTCGGCTGCGGCGGGCGCCAGATAGGCGCCGACGGCGTGCCGGAGTTGTTCGGTCAGGGCGTCGCCGGGAAGTTCCTCGGCGACCATCACGGCCGACTGGACCGCGGATTGCGCGATCAGCAGCACCATGGTGGCGATCTGACGGCTGTCCCCCGCGCGGATCGTGCCCTGGTCCTGCCCCGCCGACACCGCGACCGAGACCTGGTCGATGATCGCCCGCTGGCTGGTACCGAGCCGCTCGAGGATGTAGGTGGTGAACAGTTCCTGATCCGATCGCAGGATCTTCACGAACAGCGGATGGTCACGCACCTCGGTGGACACGCGGACCACGGCGTCGACCAGTTGACGGTGAACCGATTCCTCGGCGGAGAATTCGGGCATCACGGCAGCGATCTCGCGGGTCATGAGGTCGGCGACCACCGCCCTGGTGTCCGACCAGCGCCGGTAGACGGTCGGCCTGCTGACCCCGGCCCTCCGCGCGACCTCCGCCAGGGTGGTGCGGCGCAGTCCGAAGTCGAGGATGCACGAGCGTGCGGCGTCGAGAATGGAGTCTTCGACGCTCGCTGAGGTGTCGTCACGCGACGGTGGATTACGAATAGACATTGTATGTAACACCGTAACGCATGAATCCCCCGCCGGCACGTCACCGGCATCTGAATCGCGTCGCCGACGGCCGAGGCCGGACGCCTCGAGCCCTCGCCCATTCGCAAGACCCACGCATCGTTGCGATCGCTTCGCGAACTCAGCCGAAGTAGTAGAGCTCGAATCCCACCGCGCGTTCGGCGTCGAATCCCGGTTCCGGTCCGGTCACCATCTCGACCTGAGCCCGTGCCTGCTGCCCCACCGGCACGTCGCTGAGCGCTTCCAGGTAGTGGACGTGCTCGGCCAGGGAGAGCACCGCCCGATCCACCGTGTGGGTGACGTCCACGGCGTGGGTGGGGGTCATCGTGTGGACCGCTACCCACCGGACTCCGCGCCACGGCGGCAATCCCGACTCCCCCAGTTCGGGGAAGATCCATTCGTTCGCGGCGTCCGCGGTGGCGTCGAGGACGGCTCGCCCGAGAGCGCGGTGGTCCGCACTGTTCAGCTGCCTTGGCCCCCAGGTGTCCCCGAAGTTCGCCGTCACCACGAGATCCGGGCGATGACGACGGATCGCCGTGGCGAGGTCACGTCGGAGCGCGAGACTCTCGACGAGAGTGCCGTCGGGGTAACCGAGGAACTCGACATCGGTCACTCCCACCACGGCCGCGGAGCGTCGTTCCTCCGCCTCCCGCAGCGGGCCCGACACCGTCGGGTGCAGGCCCGCGATCCCAGCCTCTCCGCTGGTGGCGAGCACGTAGCGGATGTCCTTGCCCTGCCCGGTCCAGCGCGCCACCGCGGCCGCTGCGCCGTATTCGATGTCGTCGGGGTGCGCGACCACGACGAGCCCACGATGCCAGTCCTCCGGTACCGGTTCCATGGGTAGAGCATGCCCGTCAGCTACGGGTGATGTCCGATTTCTCGCCGGATCCCGACATCGCCTTGATCAACAGGTACACACCGAATACGACTGCGCTGACGACGAGAATCCAGAACAGGCCCTTGACGAGGGCACCGATCACTGCGAGGGCGATCCAGATCGCCGCGACAGCCAGAACAATCTTCCAGAACATGATTTCCTCCACTCACGTCTCCCCGATCGATTTCTGCGCCCGACGTCCGGTCGACCCCATGTATCGGGTACGCACACCAGCCTGGCACGCCGGCTCGGGTAAATCACCAGGTCAACGTAAAGATCAGGGAAAGATCAGGGTTCTCACCCACACGAGGTCCCCAGGGGCGTTCCGTCGATCGACGACGTCAGCGGTAGCGGCGAACGATGTCGTCGATCTCGCCGAGGGCCGCCGCGAGGCCGGCGAGCTTCTCGGTCGCCGACACGAGTTCCGCGCGTTCGTAGGCGAGTTCGCCGACGGCGCTCGCCGTTCCGGGCACGGCGACCTCGGCGGCAGCGGCCACCAGTTCCTCGAACTGTTCGACGCCGTCGGCGAGTTGCCCGGCGGCCGAGGCGGTCGCCCGGTGAAGCGGCGCCGCCGCGGCCCGGCTCCCCCGGGCGGCGTCCTCCATGGACGTGATGTCGAGGGCCACCGCCTGCAACGCGGCTGCCGCGGAGCGGGCCGTGGCATGGGTGTCCTCGATGTCCTCGGCGCTGATGGTCCCGGACCGGGACAGCACTCCGAGGATGCCGTGCAGTGCTCGTTCGCTGTGCACGAGTCGCTCCATCGGCTCGCGGGCGGCCGAGGACGGCGCCGGAAGCACCCGGCGGGCAGGCAGACCCGGCGGCAGGGTCACGGCGTCGAGCTTGCGGTAGCGGCTGACGGCCAGCACCGCGGGAACCGCGAACACGACTGCGCCCCCACCGGCCATCAGCATCGACCACTCCGGCGCAGCCATCAGGGCGAGACCGGCGGCGCCGGTGGCCGAGGATCCGGACACGATGCCGTAGCGCTTCGCGCGTCGCCGGGCCCGCCGCTTCTTCCGCAGGAGTCGTTCACGAGGGTCGCGCCACCGCTGCGCCGCGTCCGCGACGGACTCACCGGCCTCGCGCAGTGCGCCCTGGATCCCGGCGAGCCCGGACACGACAGTGGCCGACCGGACTGCACGTCCAGGTCGGCCACGTCGGGTGGAACTCATGCTCACAGGCGATTCGGTTACTGCGCCGTGCCGGTCTGGCCCGCGGCAGGCGGCTGCTTGTCGAGGTTCGGGTTGGCGGCGGGGGTCGCCGGTGCGCCTGCGGCACCGCCGGAGGGCAGAGCATCGCCCTTCATGGAGGCCCGGATCTGCTCGAGCCGGCTGTGTCCGGCCATCTGGATGCTCGCCTGCTGCACTTCCATCATGCGGCCCGACACCGAGTTCTGTGCCAGCTCTGCAGAACCGAGGGCATCGGCGTAGCGCCGCTCGATCTTGTCGCGCACGGCATCGAGGCTGGGTGTGTTGCCGGGAGCGGAGAGGGTGCTGTCCATCGAGCGCAGCGACTCACTGACCCGTTCCTGCATCTTGGCCTGCTCGAGCTGGCTGAGCAGCTTGGTGCGCTCCGCGACCTTGGCCTGCAGGGCCATCGCGTTCTGCTCCACGGCCTTCTTCGCCTGGGCAGCTGCCTGCAGCGACTGGTCGTGCAGTGCCTTGAGGTCCTCGACGCCCTGCTCGGCGGTGACGAGCTGAGCGGCGAACGCCTCGGCGGCGTTGGTGTACTGGATCGCCTTCTCGGTGTCGCCCGCGGTCTGCGCCTGGTCGGCCAGGTTGACGGCCTGACGGGCGTTGGCGTTGAGCTTCTCCACCTCGTCGAGCTGTCGGCTGAGCTTCATCTCGAGCTGGCGCTGGTTGCCGATGACAGACGCGGCCTGCTGCGACAGGGCCTGGTGCTGACGCTGCGCATCCTCGATCGCCTGCTGAATCTGAACCTTGGGGTCAGCCTTCTCATCGATCTTGGAATTGAAGAGCGCCATCAGGTACTTCCATCCCTTGACGAAAGGATTAGCCATGGGTTTGATCCTGCCTCCATCTGTTGCGCCGCGCGATGCGCGACCCGACACGCGACCGTCACGCACCGGAACAAGGGCTGCGCCCCGACTACCTGGCTCACCCGCCGACAAGATCGGCGGTTGACTGAAATCTATCGGTTCGGCCCGGGTGTTGCTATGCGGCAGCCAGCGCCTGCGCGGGTGCAGGGATGACCACCCGGGTGTCGCGAGCGATGGTCGTCGAACCCGGTCGTGCGCTCGCGGCGGGGGCCTCTGCGGGCGCGGATTCGACTGCGTGTCCCTCGGTGTCCGGACGCTTGGCCGTCGACCCGTCGGACAGCGATTCGCTGACGTCGACGAGCACGTCGGACAGTGGGACCGCCAGCGCGTCGCAGATCGCCGCCAGGAGCTCACTCGAGGCTTCCTTGCGCCCTCGCTCGACCTCGGACAAGTACCCGAGGCTCACACGAGCACTGTTGGAGACCTCACGCAGGGTCCGGCTCTGCGAAACGCGCGTACGCCGAAGACTGTCACCGATTGCCTCACGCAATAGCAGCGCCATCTCGCTCCTCCTTCATCCGTCACCTGTCTCGCCTATCTCAACGCGCGAACAGGACCGATTGGTTCCCGACCTTAGCCTGCGGATGTTTCCTGCACACGATCGAGGAGTCCCGACACGGCGGCGGAAACCGCAGATTTCCGGATCTGCCACCGGTCGCCGGACAATCCGAGCTCGAGGACCGACGTTCCGGCCGCCCCGGAAATGCTCAGGAACACCGTGCCGACCGGATGTCCGTCCTGCGTGTCGGGGCCCGCGACACCGGTCAGACCGACGCCCCAGTCGGCGCCGCAGCGGGCGCGGGCACCGTTCGCCAGCGCGTGTGCCGTGGACGCCGCCACCGGCCCGTCCTCCGACAGCCGGGTGGGATCCACCCCGGCGAGGGTGGCCTTCAGGTCGGTGGCGTAGACGACGAGTCCGCCGCGGAGCACGTTGCTCGCGCCGGGCACACCGGCGATGGTCGCGGTGAGCAGTCCCGCGGTGAGCGATTCCGCGGTGGCGACGGTCTCGCCGCGGGCCGTGAGCACGGCGACGAGGTCGGCGGCCCGCGTGCCGTCCACCAACGGGTCGGTCACGCCCCGGTGCTCGCGTTCGCCTCGACCTTGTGCACCCCGGCCCGCAGGCGGGCGGCCTGTACGACGTAGTCCAGCCCGGTGACCACCGTCAGCAGCACGGCCGCACCCATCAGCACCCATCCGAGGACGTCGAATCCGTCCGGCAGCGGCAGCAGGTAGAACCCGATCGCGATCGTCTGGACGAGGGTCTTGAGCTTGCCGCCCCGGCCGGCGGGAATGACGGCGTGCCGCAGGACCGCGAACCGGAGCAGGGTGATGCCCAGTTCCCGGACCGCGATCACCGCGGTCACCCACCAGGGCAGGTCGCCGAGAATCGACAGACCCACGAGGGCGGCACCGATCAGCGCCTTGTCCGCGATGGGGTCGGCGAGCTTGCCGAAATCGGTGACGAGGCCGTACTTGCGGGCGAGTTGACCGTCGATCCGGTCGGTGATGGCGGCGACGGCGAACACGCCGGTGGCGATCAGGCGCCACGTCGTCGAGTGTCCGTCGCCGACGAACAGCACGACCAGGAAGACGGGGACCAGCAGGATCCGGAGGATCGTCAGGATGTTCGCGATGTTCAGCAGTGGTACGGCCGTCTCACTCGCGGGCTCGACCGTCGGATCCGGGACCGCCGGGTTGTCGGCGGCCGTCCAATCCTCGCGCTGCGCGCTCATCGGAGCACCGCAGCGTCGAACTGCACCCCGGGACGCGGCGGGGAGTGGGAGGGATTCGTAGGTCGTACCGGCACGTGCCTAAGAATATCGGTACGGCCGTTGGCTAATGTTCACGACATGACTTCTCGGACGCCGGACACCGCCGACAATCAGCTGATCGTGCGGCGAGCACGAACCTCCGACGTTCCCGAGATCAAGCGCCTGATCGACATCTACTCCGGCAAGATCCTGCTCGAGAAGAACCTCGTGACCCTGTACGAATCCGTTCAGGAGTTCTGGGTGGCCGAACGCGACGGCAACGTGATCGGTTGTGGCGCAATGCACGTGCTGTGGGGGGACCTCGGCGAGGTACGCACGATCGCGGTCGATCCGTCGGCCAAGGGCCAGGGAGCCGGCCATCACGTGGTGGCCAAGTTGATCGAGGTCGCGCGGGAACTCGAACTCGAGCGTCTGTTCGTTCTCACGTTCGAGGTCGACTTCTTCGGCAAGCACGGATTCGTCGAGATCGACGGCACACCCGTCACCGCCGAGGTGTACGCGGAGATGTGCCGGTCGTATGACACCGGTGTCGCCGAGTTCCTCGACCTGAGCTACGTCAAGCCGAACACCCTCGGCAACACCCGAATGCTTCTCACCCTCTGAAATCCCAGTAAGTGAGACAGATGGGCCCTGATCCCATTTTTTGTCAGATGTACCCGTCCCGAGAGAGCGAGAACATGTCCCTGTTCGTAGTGGAGTACACGTATTCGGCCGATACCGTCGCCGGACGCGACGAGCATCGCCCCGCCCACCGGGAGTGGCTCGGTGAACTGGCCGAGCAGAAGACCGTCGTGTCGTCCGGCCCGTTCGCCGACGGCAGCGGCGCGTTCATCCTCGTCGACGCCGCCGACGTGGCGGCCGTGGAACAGCTCTTCACCAACGACCCGTTCGCCCGTAACGGCCTGGTGACGGCCACCCGGATCGTCGAATGGGTTCCGGTACTCGGCGCATTCAGCTCCTGAACCGCCGAGCACCGGACACCCTCGAGCACGACGCCCGGCGGAGCTACTTCGCCGGCGTCGCGTTCCGCGTCTTGAGGAGGCTGGCGACGGTCGTCACTGCCAGCACGCCGATGATGACGGCGAGCGAGAACACCGTCGACACCTCCGGCACGGCCACGTGCTCCCCGCCGTTGATGAAGCCCAGCGTGTTCTCGTGCAGTGCGTGCAGAACCAGCTTGACGCCGATGAACGCCAGGATGATCGACAGGCCGTACGACAGGTACACCAGGCGATCCAGCAGGCCGCCGATCAGGAAGTACAGCTGACGCAGACCCATCAGCGCGAACGCATTAGCCGTGAACACCAGGTACGGCTCCTGGGTGAGCCCGTAGATCGCGGGGATCGAGTCGAGCGCGAACAGCACGTCGGTGAATCCGATGGCGACCAGCGCGAGCAGCAGCGGCGTCACGACGCGCTTGCCGTTGATCCGCGTGACGAGCTTGTCGCCGTCGTAGGTGTCCGTGGTGGGGAGGATCTTCTTCGCGATGGCGACGATCTTGCTGTCGCGTTCCTCCTCCACTTCCTTCTCGTGCCCGTGATCTCGCACCAGCGTGTACGCGGTGTAGATGAGGAACGCGCCGAACAGGTAGAACACCCAGCTGTAGGCGTTGATCGCCGCGGCGCCGACGCCGATGAAGATTCCGCGCATCACCAGCGCCATCACGATGCCGATCAGCAGCACCTTCTGCTGGTACTCCCGTGGCACCGCGAACGTGCCCATGATGATGACGAACACGAAGAGGTTGTCGACCGACAACGCCTTCTCGGTGACGTAGCCGGCGAAATACTCGCCGCCGTACTGACTTCCCCACAGCCACATCACGATCAGGCCGAAGAGGATGGCGACGCCGATATAGACCGACGACCAGAACGCCGACTCACGGAACGTGGGGGCGTGCGGGGTGCGCACGTGAGCGAAGAAGTCGAACACGAACAGTCCGAGAATCACCACACAGGTGATGACCCAGACCAGCGGTGACACATGCATTTACACAGACCTCCGGTAGACCTAGTGGGTACCGGAGGTCTCTCCCGCCGCACCGGAATCACTGTCCGAGCGACTGACAGCCCCGGATCGGCAATGGTGCCGATCGTGTTGACGATGCTGTCACAGAGGTGGGGATACTCCCCTCCAATTCGGTCACCATTCAACCACAGTGCGCGCGAACCGCACATTTCGGACACGCGCACCGGGTGTCATTCCTGGTCGGGCGGCGCCTCGTCCGGGTCTCCGCCGCGGATCGACCACAGCAGGCCGTCCAGTTCCTCGGGCTTGATGAGGACCTCGCGGGCCTTCGAGCCCTCGCTGGGGCCCACCACTCCCCTGGTCTCCATCAGGTCCATCAGGCGGCCCGCCTTCGCGAATCCGACCCGCAGCTTGCGCTGCAGCATCGACGTGGATCCGAACTGGCTGGAGACGACGAGTTCCACCGCCTGCAACAGCACGTCCATGTCGTCGCCGATGTCGGGGTCGACGTCCTTCTTCTCCCCGACCTTCGCTGCGGTGACGCCGTCGGTGTACTCCGGCTCCGCCTGGTTCTTGCTGAAATCGACGACGGCAGAAATCTCTTCGTCGGTGATGAACGCACCCTGCAGGCGGGTCGGCTTGCCCGCGCCCATCGGCAGGAACAGCCCGTCACCCATACCGATCAGCTTCTCGGCGCCGGGCTGGTCCAGGATGACCCGGGAGTCGGTCAGGGACGACGTCGCGAAGGCCAGCCGGGACGGCACGTTGGTCTTGATCAGACCCGTCACGACGTCCACCGAGGGCCTCTGGGTGGCCAGCACGAGGTGGATGCCGGCGGCGCGGGCCTTCTGGGTGATGCGGACGATCGCGTCTTCGACGTCGCGCGGTGCGGTCATCATGAGGTCCGCGAGTTCGTCGACGATGGCGAGGATGTACGGGTACGGCCGGTAGACCCGTTCGCTGCCGAGCGGCGCCGTGATCTCACCCGACTTCACCTTGGAGTTGAAGTCGTCGATGTGACGCACCCGGTTGGCCTGCATGTCCTGGTAGCGCTGTTCCATCTCCTCCACCAGCCAGGCCAGCGCGGCGGCGGCCTTCTTCGGCTGGGTGATGATGGGCGTGATGAGGTGCGGAATGCCCTCGTACGGCGTCAACTCCACCATCTTGGGGTCGATGAGGATCATCCGCACCTCGTCGGGTGTGGCGCGGGACAGCAGCGACACCAGCATCGAGTTCACGAAGCTCGACTTACCGGAACCGGTGGAACCGGCCACCAGCAGGTGCGGCATCTTCGCGAGATTGGCGCTGACGAAGTGGCCCTCGATGTCCTTGCCGAGACCGATCACCAGCGGATGGTGGTCCTTGCGGGTGCTCGGGGCGGTGAGCACGTCGGCGAGGCGCACCATCTCGCGGTCGGAGTTGGGGACCTCGATACCGACGGCGGACTTGCCAGGAATCGGCGCGAGCAGGCGCACGTTGTCGGTGGCGACGGCGTACGCGATGTTGCGGGCGAGCGCGGTGATCTTCTCTACCTTCACACCCGGGCCGAGCTCCACCTCGTAGCGGGTGACGGTCGGGCCGCGGGTGAATCCGGTGACGGCGGCGTCGATCTTGAACTGTTCGAGGACCTCGGTGATGGCCTCGATCATCGCGTCATTGGCCGAACTGCGCATCTTCGGCGGATCGCCATCGATGAGCAGGGACGTCGGCGGCAGTGTGTAGTCGCCCTCGACCACCCGGTCGGTGACGAACTTGTCGACGTCGGGCAGCGGTTCCGGTTCGGGTTCCGGCTTCGGGGCGACGACGGGCTTGGCTTTGGCGCGCGCCGGTTTCGGGGCGGGCGCCGGGGCTGGGACGGGTTCCGCGGCGGGCTCGGTCTCCCACAGCCTGAGCACCTCCGTCTTCGCGGTGTCGCCGACGTCGTACTCGTCGGTGGGATAGTTGTCGGCCGGGGCACCCCGGACCCCGCTCTTGTAGTCGTCGACGGGGTAGCCGTCGGCGTCGAACAGAGTGGGGTCGTACTCGCCGTCCTCGTAGTACTCGCTGTCGTAGTCGGCGTAGTGGTCGCGGCCGAACGACGTTCCGAAGTACGACTGCAGTTTGCCGGGCACCTCGCGGATCGTGGTTCCGGTCAGGAGCAGGACGCCGAACAGCGCCGCCATCAGCAGCAGCGGCGCGGCGAGCCACACGGTGATGCCGTCGGTCAGCGGACCGCCCGCCGCATACCCGACGAAACCGGCGCCGCGGGCCCTGCCGTCGGCGTCGGTGGGCGAACCGGTCGCGATGTGCCACAGGCCGAGAACCGGCAGACCGACAAGCAGCGACCCCAGCACCAGCCGCGGCCGGATCTCGGGTTTCGGCTCGGTCCGCATCAGGATCACCGCGACGGCGACACCGATCAGGGGCAGGACGGCGGACGCCCCGCCGAACACGGCGCGGACACCGGTCTCGATCCATTCGCCCACCGGACCTCCCGCGGAGAACCAGATTCCGCCGGCGACGACGACGCTGATCGCGATCAGTCCGAGGGCGATGCCGTCGCGCCGATGGCCCTGCTCGATCTCGGCCGCCTTTCCTACGGTGCGGGTGGTGGCCCCGACGCCCTTCGCCACGAGCGACCAGCCGGCGCCGATCCCCCGGCCTACCGACTTCAGCGGAACGGATGCGGACGCCTTCTCCGCGGCGGGCCTCCGGGCTCCGCCGCGGGAGCCGCCGCCACGCGGCGACTTGGAATCTCGCGGAGCGCTGACCGTGCGGGTCGTGCGGGACTTGGGCTTGGACGACGTGGCCGAGCCGCCTCGCACGCCCGTCCTCGCCGTGGACGTAGTGCTCGAACCGCGGGCGCTCGCCTTACCTGCCATGGCTCTCAGATTAGTCGCTACGGCACCTTCCGGACCATCCGCAACACCCGTAACAGCGATGGAGCTGCGTCGAAATGGCCTCAGAACCCTCGGTCGAGGGAGGTCACGGCCTCGATGTCGGCGGCCTCACCCTCGGTCTCGATCCGCACCTGATTCCGGCCGAACGCATGCAGGGCGAGTTCCGACGGTTCCCCCCGCAGGACCACCCGCCCGGTGCCGGCGGTGCGGACGGTGGCCTGCTCCCCGGACGGCCGCTCGAGCACCACCGTCACCGGGGCGTGCCGGTAGCCGAGTTTGCCGACCTTGCGCGCCAGACCCCACAGCGCGTCCTGACGCTCGCCGGGCAGCACGCGCGGCTCCCATCCGTCGTGGGCGCGGCGCACGTCCTCGTGGTGGACGAACATCTCCCCCAGGTTCACCTGCGCGTCCACCCAGTACATCGGCGACCACCTCGGCGGACCCGACCGGACGTCGTCCAGCAGCCGGCTCCACGGACGCGTCGCCGTCTCGTTCTGGACACGTTCGGTGTACCCGGCGAGCAGGCCCACGACGATGCCCGGGGCAGCGTCGAGGCGTCGTTCGCGCACGATCAGGTGGGCGGCCAGATCCCGGTTGGTCCACGTCCCGCAGAGGGTCGGGGCGTCGGGACCGAATTCGGACATCGAGTCGACGAGGGCGAGGCGTTCATCTCGGGCGAAGGTCACCCGACCGAATGTACCTGTCGGAGAACTACTTGCCCTCCGCCGACGGCACCGCGATGACGGTCGGGACGATCATCGGCCGGCGACGGTACTTGTCGGCGACCCATCGGCCGACGACGCGCCGGATCGCCTGGGCGATGCGGTGAGCGTCGTTGATGCCTTCGGTGGCCAGGCGCAGCAGCTCCGCCTCGACCAGCTGCGCCGCGTCCTTGAGGGCAGTCGGGTCGTCGGAGAATCCGCGACCGGACACCTCGGGAGTGCTGACCGCACGGCCCGTGTGGTCGTCGATGACGACGTTGATCGCGATGAACCCGCCCTCACCGAGAACCAGCCGGTCCGACAGCGTGGAGTCGCCGACGTCACCGACGGACAGACCGTCGACGTAGACGTGCCCGACGGGAACCTGCCCGACGATCTCGGCGAGACCGTCGACCATGTCGACCACCACACCGTCCTCGGCGAGCACGATCCGCTCCTCCGGCACACCGGTGGCCTTCGCGAGGGCGGCGTTGGCGCGCAGGTGACGCCATTCGCCGTGGACCGGCATCGCGTTGGTGGGCCGGACCGCGTTGTACAGGTACAGAAGCTCGCCCGCCGAGGCGTGACCGGAGACGTGCACCTTTGCGCTCTGCTGGGTGACGACGGTGGCGCCGCGCTTGGCGAGGCCGTTGACGACGGCGAACACGGAGTTCTCGTTGCCGGGGATCAACGACGAGGCCAGCACGACGAGGTCGTTGGCCCGGATGTTGATCTGCCGGTGTTCACCGCGGGCCATCCGCGACAGCGCCGACAACGGTTCACCCTGCGAACCGGTGGAGATGAGGACGAGCCGGTCGTCGGGCAGGTTGGCCGCGGTGTCGATGTCGACGACCAGACCGTCCGGGACGCTCAGGTATCCGAGGTCCTGCGCGATCTGCATGTTGCGGACCATCGACCGGCCCACGAACGCGACCCGCCGGTTGTACCGGTGTGCGACGTCGACGACCTGCTGGATGCGGTGCACGTGGCTGGCGAAGGACGCCACGATCACGCGCTGTCTGGCCTTGCCGATGACGTTGTCGAGCACTCCCCCGATCTCACGTTCGGGGGTGACGAATCCCGGCACCTCGGCGTTGGTGGAGTCGACGAGGAACAGGTCGACACCCTCGTCGCCTAGGCGGGAGAAGCCGGCGAGGTCGGTGAGCCTGCCGTCGAGCGGCAGCTGGTCGAGTTTGATGTCGCCGGTGTGCAGCACGACGCCGGCGTCGGTCCGGATCGCGACGGCGATGGCGTCGGGGATCGAGTGGTTGACCGCGAAGTACTCGCACTCGAACGGGCCGTGTTCGGTGCGCTGCCCCTCGACGACCTCGACGAGATTGGGACGCTGGCGGTGCTCACGGCACTTGGCCGCGACGAGCGCGAGCGTGAACCGCGAACCCACGACCGGCAGATCCGGACGCAGGCGCAGCAGGAATGGGATGGCGCCGATGTGGTCCTCGTGGCCGTGCGTGAGGACGACGGCCTCGACGTCGTCCATGCGGTCCTCGATGTGCCGGAAGTCCGGGAGGATCAGGTCGACACCCGGCTGCTGGTCTTCCGGGAACAGCACACCGCAGTCGACGATGAGCAGCTTGCCCTGGTGCTCGAAGACGGTCATGTTGCGGCCGATCTCGCCGATGCCGCCGAGAGCGACCACCCGCAGACCCTTGAACGGGGCCTTCGGCGGCGGGCCGAGCCGGGCCGTCGGATCGACCGCGGCCGGCCGCGAATCCTGACGCTTGTTGCCGCCGCCGCGACGGCCGGAGCGCGACGTCGACTTGTTGGCGGCGCCCCCCTTCGTGGACGAGGCCTTCACGGGCGCCGACTTGGCCTGCTCCGACTTCGGGGCACTCGGCTCGTCGGCCACGACGGGTGCCGATTTCGGTTGTTCCGCAGCGACGGGCGCCGACGGCGTCGGCTCGTTCGCTGTGGGGGAAGGGGGACCTGCCTGGCGGCTGGCACTGCGACGACGAGGCGGCCGGGTCACGCGAGCACCCCCGCAGCGTGCAGATCGGCGGCCAGGAGATCGATCTGATCGTGTGTGGGCGCCACCTGCGGCAACCGGGGTTCACCGACATCGAGGCCGATCAGGCGCAGACCCGCCTTCGACGCGCTGACGCCGCCGAGACGCGCCACCGAGCGGATGACCGGGATGAGGCTGAGGTTGATGGCGCGGGCGCGGGCGATGTCCCCGGCCGCGAAAGCGGTGTGCAGTTCACGCAGCCGGCCGGGCACGAGGTGCCCGATGACGCTGACGAATCCCGTAGCGCCCACCGACAGCCACGGCAGGTTGAGCGGATCGTCACCCGAGTAGAACTGGAGGTCGGTGGTGCCGATCAGTTCGGCGCCCGCGTTGAGGTCGCCCTTGGCGTCCTTGACCGCGACGATGCGCGGGTTCTCGGCGAGACGCCGGATGGTCTCCGTCTCGATGGGGACCACGGAGCGGGGTGGAATGTCGTAGAGCATGACCGGAAGGTCGGTGGCGTTGGCGACGGCGGTGAAGTGCGCGAACAGCCCGGCCTGGGGCGGACGTGAGTAGTAGGGGGTGACGACGAGGAGGCCCTGCGCGCCCGCGCGGGCGGCGTCACGGGCGAGTTCGACGCTGTGCGCGGTGTCGTTGCTGCCCGCGCCGGCGATGATCTTCGCGCGGTGGCCCACCGCGTCGATGACCGCCCGGAGCAGCTCGAGCTTCTCGTTTTCGGTGGTCGTCGGCGACTCACCGGTCGTGCCGGCGAGCACGAGGGAGTCGCACCCGTTGTCGACGAGGTACGCCGCGAGGCGGACACCGGCGTCGACGTCCAGCTTTCCGTCCGAGGTGAACGGCGTCACCATCGCTGTGGACACGGTGCCGAACGGACGCTCGACTGGAGAAGCGGAATCACCGTAGGTCATGGTCAGAAGGCTACCCGGTGACCCAGGTACTTTTGCACACCAGTCACGCGTCGGCGGAAAACGTGCTCCGTGCCACCTCCGTGCCGTCGCCCCAGTCCAACACCTCGAAGTCGCCGAAGACATTCGGTGCAGCCGCCTGTAGCTGCCTCAGGCACTCGACCGCGACGCGGCGAATCTCCACGTCGGCGTGCTCGGTGGCCCGCATCGAGACGAAGTGCCGCCAGGCCCGGTAATTGCCGGTGACCACCACGCGGGTCTCCGTCGCGTTGGGCAGGACAGCCCTCGCGGCCTGCCTCGCCTGCTTGTTGCGCAGCGGCACGTTGGAGGTGTCGGCCAGTTTCGATTCGAGGGCCTCGAGGAGTTCGCCGTATGCCGTCCGGCTGGCGTCGGTGGCCTTCGCGAACAGCTCCTCGAGTTCGGGGTCGCCTGCGATCGCGGGCGGGACGACGACGTTCCCCTCGTTCTCCCGAACGAAGCGCTGCGACAGCTGCGAGTACGAGAAGTGGCGGTGCCGGATCAGCTCGTGGGTGCAGGAGCGGGAGATGCCGGTGATGTAGAAGCTGACGGTGCCGTGTTCGAGGACCGACTCGTGCCCTACCTCCAGCAGATGGCGCAGATAGCCGGCGTTGGTCGCGGTGCGGGGGTTCGGTTTGGACCAGCTCTGGTAGCACGCCCGGCCCGCGAATTCCGCCAGCGCTTCGCCGCCGTCGGCGTCGGTCTCCCACGGGATGTCCGCCGGTGGAAAGAACTCCGTCTTCGCGACGAGTTGCACCCTGAGCGGCACGGTCTGCGGCACTGCGCTGATCCTCCTACCGAACTCCCTGGTCGGGAGTCCCTCCTGAATGCATCGACCCTAGTCGCAGCGTCGGCGGGGGGCGCGGCGTGCCCCGGCCCGGTTCCCGTGCGTTCTCGGGTCACTCCCCCGGCTCTCGCAGGCCCGGCCGCGATGGGACCCTCCGTTGCCGAGGGCCCGGCGCAGCCCGCGACTGCGGGGCGCTCACTCGGACTCGACGGCGCCCGCAACGCCCGCGACATCGGTGGATACTCGACGGCCGACGGCGGCGTGGTCCGTTTCCTCGAACGTGACCGCGGTCGAGGAACTCCGCGCGAGACGGTGAACGCCGACTATCTGCTCAGCAACACCTACCGTGGCGCCGACCCGGAACATCCGGGGTTGGACGGTGCCGACCAGGCCTGGCTCGACACCGCCTTCGACACGGCCGTCGCCACGTACGGCAGCTTCGACGCGTATGTGTCGGATGGACTGAAACTGTCCGAGGCTGACGTCACCAAGCTGCAGTCGCGACTGCTTGACTGACGTCACAGTTGACGTCATGCTGGCGTCATGGACCTCGGCATCTACGTCTCCCGGCTGCGAGACGACCTGAACGCAGCAGCCGCACTCGGCGACGAGCAGACGCGGGCGACCGCGGCGGCGCTCGCCGCCGCGGTCGAACCCGCCGCACGCCTCCTTCTCCTCTCGGCGCTCACCGACTTCGCCGGAGAGGTGTCTTCCGAACTCGGCAATCGCACCGTCGGCGTGCGCCTGGACGGCAGCGAGGTGGCCGTCGACGTGCACCGCACCCCCGCCCAGCCCGGGCCGGGTGGGGAACGCACCGCCACCGCCGAGGACCTCGGTGCCGCGTTCGATGACGTCACCGGTGACATCAGCCGCGTCACTCTGCGCCTCATGGATCAGATCAAGTCGAAGGCCGAGGAGGCCGCCTCCCAGAACGGGGTGTCGCTCAATTCCTGGGTGTCGCAAGCGGTCCAGGGCGCGCTCAAGGACCAGATGCGGCGGAACGGGAGAGGCGATTTCTGAGCGCCGGTGCACTCACTCCACACGCCCGTCGGCGGCGGTGATGTAATTACGTCGCATCAGCCACACGGTGAGAGTCGCCACGGGCTCGAAGGAGCGAAGAACATGGCCGTTTCCGGCGTCAAGGAATTCGAGATCAAGGCCGATCCGGCCACGGTGATGGCCGCGATCGCTGCGGTGGATCGCCTGCCCGAGTGGTCCTCGGCCCACAAGTCGGTCACCATCGAGAGCACACACGACGACGGCCGCCCCCACCGAGTCCGGATGAGCGTCTCCATCCTCGGGATCAGCGACGAGCAGGTCGTCGACTACACGTTCGAGGGAGACAACACGGTGTCGTGGCACCTCGTCGAGAGCGGCCAGCAGAACGCCCAGGACGGGTCGTACGTCCTCACCGAGTCCGGCGCCGGCACCAAGGTGACGTTCGAGTTGACGGTCGACCCGAAGATTCCGCTGCCGGGGTTCCTCGTGAAGAAGGCACAGAAGACGGCGCTCGAGACCGCGAGCAAGGGCCTGACGAAGTTCGTCGAGAGCCTCTAGAGGCTCTACTCTCCTCGCGGTCGCGACGCCTCGGCCGCGAGGAGGGCACCGAGGTTGCCGCGGTCGTCCACCCGGACGTCGTCCAGACCCAACCACGTTGCCATTCTTCGCAGTTCCGGAACCAGCGCCTCCACCACGTGCCCGGGACTCCGGTCGGGTTCGACGAACGCGGATCGCACTTCGAGCGTTCCCGACGCGCGGTCGGCCTTGAGATCGACCCTCGCGACCAGTTCACCGTTCAACAGGAACGGGAAAACGTAGTAGCCGTGGACACGTTTGTGCGCGGGGGTGTAGATCTCGAGGCGGTACCGGAAGTCGAATACCCGCTCGGTGCGGGGACGGCAGAAGACCAGCGGATCGAACGGGCACAGCAGCGTCGCCCCCTCCACCTTTCTGGGAACCCGGACGTCGCGGTGGACGAATGCCGGTGCCTCCCAGCCCCGGACCCCGACCCGTTCGAGCACACCGTCCTCGACGAGGTCCTCGACGGCCGCGGCGCTCTGCGCCGGCGACAGCCGGTAGTAGTCGCGAAGATCGGGTTCGGTGGCCACACCGAGGGCCCGCGCGGACCGCTGCACCAGGCCACGGAGGGCGTCCTCCTCCGAAACATCCTCGGCGAGGACTGCTTTGGGCAGGACCCGTTCGGTGAGGTCGTAGTGACGGGTGAAGGCGACGCGCTTGTCGACCGCCAGCGCGCCGGACGCGAACAACTGCTCGCACACCACCTTGGTGTCGCTGCGATCCCACCACGGACCCTTGCGGTCGGGCCGGTCGACCTCGAGATGTTTCTCCACGTCGCCCGCGCTGCATGCACCGACGGCGCCGATCACGTCGAGGACGTCGGCGGCGAGCGTGGGATTGCGGTCGAGTACCCGGGATTCGCCGGACCAGCGTCCGTGCCGGTACCGGTGCATCCGCCAGCGCAGCAGGGGCCAGTCCTCGACCGGGATGAACGCCGCCTCGTGCGCCCAGTACTCCGCCAGCATGCGGGGCGCGCGGGCGGAATGCGACCACGCCGCCGAATCGACCAGCCCGCGGTCGTACACCCCGAGGCGACTGAACAGCGGGACGTAGTGGGCGCGCACAGCCACCGACACCGAGTCGATCTGGAACAGCCGCACGCGGTCGAGAACCGATCGGACGTGCCTGCGCGTCGGTGCACCGGCCGGCTTCCGGTCGGCGAACCCCTGCGCCCAGAGCGCCGATCTCCGGGCAGCGGCGGCGGTCATCTCACGCATGCCCGAAGCTTGCCATCGGCCACCGACACAGTCGACGGCGACGTGGTCAGGTGCCCTCCGCCAGCGTGACCGCGACCGTCGCACCGAGTTCGTACAACCGCTCCCGCGCACTCGCGTCGAGGGATCCGGTCAGTTCCAGGATCTCGGCGACCTGGGTGAGCGCCAGCCCGGTCACGATCTTCTGCACCGACTTCACGGCCCCGGCGGTGTCGTTGTTGCCGTGCACCCAGAGCCCGTAGGGACGCCCGGCGACCGCGTCGAGGCACGGGTAGTAGACGGTGTCGAAGAAGTGCTTCAGCGCACCCGACATGTAGCCGAAGTTGGCGGAGGTCCCGAACAGGAATCCGTCGGCTTCGAGGACGTCGGGGACGGTCGCGCCGAGTGCGGGGATCGACTTCACCTCGACCCCGTCGATGTCGGGGTCCCGGGCGCCTTTCAGCACGGCTTCGAGGCACTCACGGGTCACCGGCGACGGCGTGTGGTGGACGACGAGTAGCGACTTCACAGTCGTCAGCGTACGACCGGTGCCCTACCGGCCGGACCCGGCTTCCCGCTCGACGCGTTCGAGTTCCACGGCTCGTTTCATCGTTTCCCTGGCCCGGCCGCGGTCGCCGGCGTAGTCGTAGGCGCGCGCGAGCCGGTACGAGTTCCGCCAGTTGTCCGGGTCTGCTTCCCATTCGGACTTGACCTGCTGGAACAGTGCGTCGGCCGCATCCCGGTCGATGCGGCCCGAGGGACGCTTCGGGA
This sequence comes from Rhodococcus sp. NCIMB 12038, assembly GCF_002165735.1. Lineage (NCBI taxonomy): Bacteria > Bacillati > Actinomycetota > Actinomycetes > Mycobacteriales > Nocardiaceae > Rhodococcus > Rhodococcus sp. NCIMB 12038. The sequence continues at coordinate 239,139 of NZ_NHML01000003.1, read as the reverse complement.
GATCGGTGACGTCCAGTTCGAGTCGCTCGTCGGCGATGCGGCGGGACAGATGCTGGTGCTGGAATCCGGCGCGCAGCGTGGCGTAGACGATCCAGGCACCCAGGAACGGCAGGATCAGGACGCCGATGCCCAGCCCGATCGCCGCCACCCCGCCGTCCTGGATCAGCTCGATGCCGCGCCTGCCGAGCAGGACGAAGTAGAACGCCAGGGCCGCGACCAGAAGTCCGATCGTGACGACCGTCTTGGTCGAGCCGTCCTTCACAGGTCGAGAAGGGGGTCGATACCGACGGTGAGCCCCGGGCGGTTGCCGATCTCCCGGACACCGAGGAGGACGCCGGGCGCGAACGAGTTGCGGTCGATCGAATCGTGGCGAATGGTCAGCGTCTCGCCCTGCGTGCCGAGGATGACCTCCTGATGGGCGACCAGACCTGCCAGCCGCACGGAATGCACCCGCACGCCGTCCACGTCGGCGCCGCGCGCCCCGTCCAGTTCGGTGGTGGTGGCGTCGGGGCTCGGTCCGACGCCGGCCTTGCGACGTGCCTCCGAGATGAGGGCGGCGGTCCGGTAGGCGGTGCCGGACGGCGCATCCGCCTTGTTGGGGTGGTGCAACTCGATGACCTCGACGGAATCGAAGAATCGTGCTGCCGCCTCGGCGAAGCGCATGGAGAGGACGGCGCCGATCGCGAAGTTGGGGGCGATCAGAACACCGACCTCGGGGCGCTCCGCCACCCACGACCGCACGGTGTCGAGCCTGGTGTCGTCGAACCCGGTGGTGCCCACCACTGCATGAATGCCGTTGGAGACGAGGAACTTCAGGTTGTCCATCACCACGTCGGGGTGGGTGAAGTCGACGACGACCTGCGTGCCGGCCTCGACGAACGACTCGAGCCGGTCGCCGTGGTCGACCTCCGCGACGAGTTCGAGGTCCGGTGCCTGCTCCACCGCCTCGCAGATCGCCCGGCCGACCTTGCCCTTGGCCCCGAGAACCCCGACCCTGATGGGTGCTGCTGCGCTCACTTCTCCACGCTCCGTCCAGTCACAACGATTCGCCCGAAAGCCTACGCAATCGCCGGGTGCCGACCGCTGCGCAGGGGCGGGGCGGGAGACCTGCGTCTCCTCCTCACGCGCGGCGGGTCTCGTATTCGGCGTGCCACCGCGGTGATCGGCCGAGCAGCGACAGGACGGAGTCGAAATCGGCGGAGTCGGCGCCGACGGGCAGTCCGGGCGCGAACGCGGCGCCTTCGCGCAGTCGGTCCGCGCCGTCCGGCACCAGGCGGGCGATGGGGAGAACCGCGGCCACCATGCCGGACTCGGGCGCGAAGTCGTGCCCGAGTGACCGTGCGACGTCCCACGAATGGACGACGTAGTCGAGGAAGTGGAACCCGACGGCGGTAGCCGCGGGGAACGGGAACTCCGTGCTGATCTCCGGCAGCCAGAACTGCCGCTCCCCGACGCCGTCGCGGGCGAAGGCCCCGATGACGGCGTCCGCCGCCGCGCGGTAGTCGGCAACGGGGTGGGCCGACACGTGCGGCCGCCAGTGCGACAGGTCGGGCCCGTTGCCCGCGGCCGCTGCGGCGAACCCCCGGTGCTGCACCGTCATGTGGGCCAGCAGTTCGCCGAGGGTCCACTGCGCGCACGGTGTCGCGCGCTGCAGGTCGCGGCTCGTCACGTGCGACACGATCTCCACACTCGTCTCCACGGCGCGGGCGTCCCAGCGCCGGACCTCGTCCACATTCATCGTCGGCCCCTTCCGTCCCTCGAACCGAATTAATACGCTTCTGCTTATCATCTACTCAAGCAGATGATCGGTCAAGGTGTATTTTCTGCGATATGCCGAGCCTCGACCCGACGAACGGACAGCACGAGCGCACCCGCCCCGACCTCGCTGCGATGACGACCGCCCTGAACCGGTCGCTGGTGGCGGCGGAACTCCCCGTGCTCGCGGAGCACGGGCTGACCATGTGGGGCTACGTCGTGCTCCTGGCCCTCGACGAGCACCCGCTACGAACCCAGGCCGCGCTCGCGGAGGCGATCGGTGCCGACAAGACCCGGATCATCGGCGTGCTCGACGAACTGCAGGATCGTGGTCTGATCAACCGGCAGCGGGATCCCGCGGACCGCCGGGCCCGGCTGCTGTCGCTGACCCCGGACGGCCATCGGGTGCGCGATTCGGCGCAGGCAGCGATCCGGCGGGGCGAGGAGCGACTGCTCGCCAGGTTGCCGGAGCGGCAGCGCGCGGGCTTTCTGGCCGGCCTGATCGCGCTGTCGGCACTGTCTGTCGAGGACGTCACGGGACGCCCGGGCGACGCCCGCTGACGGAGTTCGCGTGGACCCGCCTCAGCCCTCGCGCAGCTTGTCCACGGCCTTGCCGATCCGGCGCTGCCGGGTCTCGTCCGTCTTCGCGCCCTCGATCGAGAGCACATGCCTGCGCTGATTGCTGTACGACAGTGCGTCGAACGCCTTCCGCGCGTCCGGCTGCCGGTCGAGCGCCTCAGCGAAGTCGGGTGGCACCGTGACGACCCGGGGTTCGGTGTCGAGTTCGACGTCCACGTCCACCTCGTCGCCTGCCGCGACCCCCGCACCGGACCGGTTCTCGGCGCTGAGCGGAATCATGAACACGCTGCCCATCGGTGCGACCGTGGTGCGGTAGGTGTAGCCGCCGATCGTGATCCGGACCGCAGGGCGTTTGCCCGATCCCAGGTCCGCGACGACGCTCTCCGGGATCCGGAACCCGGTCGCGGTCTTGCCGCCCAACTCGATGGTGGTGCGAAACCTCATGGGCAGAATTCTGCCCGCGACCGGCCGCCGGGTCAGTCGAACACGATGATCTGCCGGATCGCCTTTCCGTCGGCGAGTTCGTCCATGCCGCGGTTGATGTCGTCGAGCGTGATGCGGGAGGAGATGAGTTTCTCCACGGGAAGCTTCCCGGACCGCCAGAGGTCCTCGTAGATCGGGATGTCCCGGGACGGCACCGCCGAGCCGAGGTAGCTGCCGATGATCGTGCGGGCCTCGGCCACCAGGGTGAGCGGGGAGATCGACGACCGCGCGTCCGGGGACGGCAGTCCGACGGTGATCGTCTTGCCGCCGGGAGCGGTTGCGCGAACGGCCGATTCGAAGGCTCGGGCGTTTCCGGCGGCCTCGATGACGATGGGCGCCCGGACACCGGCCTCTTCGAGTTCCGCCGGGGTGTAGACCGCCGTCGCTCCGAGTTCACGTGCGGTCTGCAGTTTCTCGGGAACGGCGTCGACGCCGATGACGTCGCCGGCGCCCCGGGAGACTGCGGTCAGGATCGCGGCCATTCCCACGCCGCCGAGCCCCACGACCATCACCGCCTCGCCGGGACGCGGATCGCCCGCGTTGAGGACGGCGCCGCCGCCGGTGAGGACGGCGCATCCGAGCACGGCCGCCACGTCGGCGGGGACGTCGTCGCCGACGGGAACGACGGACCGCCGGTTGACGACGGCGTGCGTCGCGAATCCGGACACCCCGAGGTGGTGGTGCACGGGGTCGTCGCCGCGGTGCAGTCGCGCTCCGCCGTCGAGCAGGGTTCCGTCGTTGTTGGCACTGGTTCCGGGCACGCACGGCATGCGGCCGTCCGTGGCGCAGCCCTCACACTCCCCGCAGCGCGGAAGGAACGTCATGACCACGCGCTGCCCCACGGCGACGTCGTCGACTCCGGCGCCGAGTTGCATGATCCGTCCCGCTGCCTCGTGCCCGAGGAGCATCGGGACCGGGCGCACCCGGTTGCCGTCGACGACGGACAAATCCGAGTGGCACAGACCCGCGGCCTCGATCCGGACGAGGATCTCGCCTGCACCGGGTTCGTCGAGGTCGAGATCGGAGATCGAAATCGGCGCCGACTCGGCGAACGGACGCGTTCTCCCGATCTCCTCGAGTACCGCTCCACGGATCTTCATCTCGGGCTGCTCCTGTCGGTGTTCGGCGAATCCTCGTTACCGGACGATGCCGCGCACCGAGGCCGGAAGGTCACGCTTGCGACGATACGGTCCGACGACGGCGGCGCCGAACGGGCGCTGCAGCAGGACCCTCGCAACGTCGCGCACCTCGTCGGTGGTGACCGCGTCGATCTTGCTCAGGGTTTCGGTGATGCTGCGGTGATTGCCGTAGTTGAGCTCGCTGCGACCGATGCGGTGCATCCGGGAACCCGAATCCTCCAGCCCCAGAACCAGTCCGCCCCGCAGCGAGCCCTTCGCGCGGGCGCACTCGGCGTCGGTGATGCCCTCGGCTGCCACGTTCGACAGCACCTCGCGGATCACCGTGGTGACCTCGCCGAGGTTCTCCGGCTGGCACCCGGCGTAGATCGAGAACGCACCCGTGTCCGAAAACGTGTCGATGCCCGAGTACACGGAATACGCCAGGCCGCGAATCTCTCGCACTTCCTGGAACAGCCGGGAACTGAGCCCGCCGCCGACAGCGGCGTTGAGTACCGACAGCGCCCAGCGGTGGGACTCGTGCCGCCCGAACGCGCGCACCCCGAGCGAGAGGTGGACCTGTTCGCTGTCCCGGTTGGTCAGGCTGAGTGCCGGCTCCGTGCGCAGGCGCAGGGTGCCGGCGCGGCGGGGAGCCGGTTCGGACGCCGATTCGAGGTGCCCGGCGAACGCGCGCCGCACCAGTTCGACCGTGTGTTCGTGCTCCACGTTGCCGGCGACGGCGACCACCATGCGCGGCGGCGTGTAACGACGCACGTGGAACGAGTGGAGTTGGGTGCGGGTCATCGACTCGATGGATTCGACGCTGCCGATTACCGGTCTGCCGACCGGATGGTCGCCGTACAGGGCGGTCAGGAACGCATCGCCGAGGAGGTCTTCCGGGTCGTCGTCGCGCATCGAGATCTCTTCGAGGACCACTTGACGTTCCACGTCCACGTCGGAGGACCGGCAGCGGCCGCGCAGGACGACGTCACTGACGAGGTCGATGGCGAGCGGTAGGTCGTCGTCGAGCACGTGCGCGTAGAAGCAGGTGTGCTCCTTGGACGTGAAGGCGTTGAGTTCGCCGCCGACACCGTCCATCACCTGCGCGATGTCGAGAGCACTGCGCGACGGCGTGGCCTTGAACAGCAGATGTTCGAGGAAGTGGGCGGCCCCGGCGACGGTGGGTTGCTCGTCGCGTGATCCGACACCCACCCAGACGCCCACGGACGCGGATCGGACACCGGGAACGTATTCGGTGACCACCCGGAGCCCGCCGGGGAGCACGGTGCGCCGGACGCCGACATCCGGCTCGTGCAGTGTCGGCGCTTGGGTGAGTGCGGCAGTGCGGCTGCGATCGATCTTGGCCATGTAGTGGTTCAGCGGTCCTCGAAAGCTGGGCGTCGTCGAACGGCAAACTTTACACGCGGCGCCCGACAGCGGTTCACCAGCCTCGCCGAACTCGCGGACCACCACCGCGCAACATACAGCCGGGCCGCGGCTTTCAGCGTCGGGTGTGTCGGTGCCGGGTGGTGCCGGACCGCAGGTCGGTCGCCGCCAGCACGGCGATGCGCTCGGTGCGCTGGCCGGGCCGGATCAGCTCCCGCGCCTCCAGCATCCTCGTGCGGGACGCGAGCGCGGGACCGAACGGCACGTCCTCCGACGCGACGACATCCACCCGCAGTCCCCGCTCTTCCAGCATCGCCCGCGTCTTGTCCACCCCGTTGAGCGTCGACTGGACGAGGAGCAGGGTGCCGCCGGGAGCGAGGAGGTCCGGGGTTTCGCTGCAGATCCGGTCGAGCACGGCGCGCCCGTCGACGCCGCCGTCCCAGGCCTGCGCGAGGACCCGGCCCGGCCTTCCGTCGTCGGTCGCGGGCGCGTAGGGCGGGTTCGCCACCACCACGTCGAATCGAAGGGTCCGGACGGCGTCCACCAGGTCGCCCCGCACCACACGGATGGTCCGGCGGCGAAGTTTGGCGTTGAGCCACGTACTGATCGCGGCGCGGCGCGACACGTCGACCGCGGTCACCCAGCCGGCCCCCGCCGCGCACGCCTCGATACTCAACGCCCCTGTGCCACAGCAGAGATCGAGCACACGGGTGCCCGGTCCGAGATCTCGGGCGGCCAGCGCCTCGGCGAGCAGCCACGTGTCGCGCTGGGGGCGATACACCCCGGGTAGACGAACGAACATGATCGGCTCCCTCCCTCGCCGTTCCCTACAAGCGTGGCCAGTACCGCGAGTTACACGCAACTCGACACGGCCCAATTCACCCGTTGTTCACGTCCACCCCCTCTGCGCCATCGGGCCGGGGCCGAAACCGGGTACTCCTCCCCCGTGCCGCATTCCTACTCAGCTGATTCCGACGCCCCGGCGGACACCGCGTGGGCGCTCGTCGCCCGACCCGCGCGCTGGCCCGAGTGGGCGCCGCACGTACGCGGCGCGTGGGGTCTCGGATTCCCCGAAATCGAGGCCGGCAGATGCGGCGCGGCACGACTGCTCTGGATCGTGCCTGTTCCCGCATCCATCTCGGCCAAGACACCCGGCCGCTCCTGGACCTGGCGGGTGGGACCGATGACGCTCGATCACACCGTCGAGCCCCGCGGCACCGGTTCGCGGATCACGATGACGATGTCCGCACCGGGGCCACTCGATGCGGTGCTCGGCGTCACCTACGGCCCGGTCGTGCGGACTCTCGTCCGCCGACTCGCCCGCGTCGCCGGCGAACGCTAGGCCGGTCGTCGCAGGTACAGATCTCGCAGCAGCGCCACTTCGGCACCGTGGTGGATGACCTCGCGGTTGATATGCAACACCAGCGCCGCCATCGGATAGTCCGCGAACGGTCCCTCGCTGGGCCCGCACGGCTTGGCGAGACCGCTGGTTCCCAGGCCCCGTACGCCTTCACACCAGGCGTCGTACTGATCGTCGAGCTGAGTGAGCGCCTGCGCAGCGGTGCCGGCGTAGTCGAACGTCTCGTAGTCCATGGGCGGCCCGCCGAAGTGATTGCCGATCCGCATGCCGAAGACGCCGACGATGATGTGCCCGAGCCGCCAGGCGATGGTCGTGATCGGGGGCGGGTCCGGCGTGGGGAAGGCGAAGTCGATGGTGAACTCCCCGCTGCCGGCCTGCACGGGAGCCTGCGAGCGGCCTCTCGGCCGCACACTCCAGCAGTCCGGAGCCGGCTCCCAGAAATACTCGTCGTCGGTCAGACCCGCCAGCCGGGGGCGCAACTGGTGCTCCCAGTGCCAGCCGAGCTGATCGGCGAGTTCGTGCGGCCAGTCCATTCGATTCTTTCCTCTCCCGGTCGCCGACCGGACGTCGAATTTCTCGTGATTTGCTACTGCGCACCGTTCCGGATCCGAACACCCGGATGATCGGCCCGCAGATTCATCGCAGCCAGCGTGACCGTCCGTTCGATCCGCCGCTTCCTCGTGTCCGGCCCCGTTGGACATCGCCCGAAACCTCGCCGGCTGGGGCGCGATGGTCGAGGTGCTCGAACCGCGTGCGGTCCGCGCCGAACTCGCCCGAATCGGCGCGGAACTCACCCACCGGTACGCCGGCGAGGACGATCAGTCGCTCAGGTAGCGCTCCACGGTCGCGACCTTCGCCCGCAGTTGACCGCTCCGCGCCGGACGGATATCCGCCTTCAGCACCAGACTGACCCGCGGAAACTGTTCCAGCAGAACGTCCGTCGCACGCTTCACGACAGCCATCACTTCGTCCCACTCACCCTCCACGGTGGTGAACATCGACGTGGTCTCGTTGGGCAGCCCGGATTCGCGGACCACCCGCACCGCCGCGGCGACGGCAGCACCGACACTGTCGGAGTCCCCGCCCATCGGGCTGACGCTGAATGCCACCAGCATGCGCTCTCCTTGTCGTGGGAATAGATGACCACCATCGAATCACCTCGTCCCGGTCTTCGCTGCTACGCCGACGTTCCACAGACATACGTCGGGCGGCGACCCTGATCAAGGGGACGCCGCCCGCGAGCACGAACATCTGGTTACCAAGCTGCATGGTTGCGCGGGGTCAATGTGGCCTCGGCGTCGGGCATCCCCCCACCTGACGCAAGCCCACCGCGCTGAGCCCAGTTAGTGGGCCGTGCTTTTGCGTGGGTGCCTACAACTCGTGCTGGGCGCCACGACCGAGAGGTGGAATCTTCTCTTCCGGTCCGACCTTGGTCTGTCGTGGATCCGTACCTCAGGTCTACCCCGCATATCCAGATAAGGCAACGGACGCGAGTGGGAGCGCGCCGGCCGATGCCTCCGAACTAGGCCGTTCGGGGCAGGGACCCTGCATGCGTGCCGGCGTGTGCCTGCCGCCGCAGCGCCTCGAGATTCTGCCGCATCTGCGGCCGCATGTCCCGGTGCTGCGGCTGGAGGCGTGCGTAGAGCGAGAGCAGCGGGCGGTACGGCAGTACGTCGATCCGATACGAATGCGTCACCCGGGTCCCGTCGCCATCCGCACTGAAGGTGTATGACCAGGTGGTCGAGTCGTGGTACAGCGGGTTGCGCCGATCCGACACGGTGTGGAATTCGAATTTCCTGCCCGGATCGGCGGCGGCCACTTCGCAGACCCGGGACCATCGCATGTGATGCGCGCGGTTGCGTCCCCGGAATCGGGCGCCCACGGTCCCCGGCGACAGTCCCCGTAGCCACGCGCAACTGCGGCACTCGGGGCTGCGTTCGTTGATGCGGGTGACGTCGGCGACCATGTCGTACAGCTGCCGTGCCGGGACGTCGATCCACAGCTCCACCGAGCCCTCGGTGCGGGGTGGCTGGTGGATCCGGGGGCTCACGTCGAGGTCGGCGCCCCATCGGGCGGCGCACGCCCGCCGATACGGTCGCTTGAATACATGGAGCAGCATGAACCGGGTGGCGGGACCGACTTTGTGAACGGTGACGTCGTAATCTTCCCGATCGGCTCCGTCGACAATCCAGTGAGCTTCGATCCCCAGCTCCCGCTTGGTCTTCGAGGCGATGAACACCTGCTCTTCCACGTCGTCCCACCGACGACGGGTCAGGGTTCGGGCGACGACCGGCATCATCTCGTCCTCCTCACGCTGCAGATGAGGCAGCAGAACCTGTTCGAGAGCGGCGAGAGCATGCGAAAGTCCTTCTCGGGCAGTCGGATGCAGACGGTATTCGGTTGCCGCAGCGGTGACCCGCTCCATCTCGGGGCGGATCCGCGCATGGTCGGCGTCCATCGCGTCGAGCAGTGCCCCGGCGTCCGGGTTCAACTCACGGACCAGCGGCCACAGCCCACGGTCCTCACCGCTGTGGTGCAGGTGCAGGAAATGCATCATCCACACGAGATGATCTGCGAGGGCGACCCGTTGGGTCTGCGCGGGCGGAGGTGCTGTGCGCAATACCTGCGCAGCGCGAGCGATATCACGGCGCAGTGCGTTGTGGACGATGCGCATGATGCGAGTGTCGACAGATTGCAGAGTGTCGGTTGTCATGACCTACTCCAGACAATGACGCCGGTGTGTCACACCGGGCGGCCGAGGATTTCTTCGATGCGGTCGGTCAACCACGACTCGTAACGGACGGGACTCCAACCGCATTCGCCCACGAGCAGGGCGTAGACCTGGTCGTGGGTCTGGACCCACAGTTCGTCGACCTGACCCGGATCGGCGTGATGACCCAGGAACAGCTCTGCAACGTCGGCGACCGCGCGCCGGCGCTGCCCCTCCAGGTCGGCGGCCACCGCTGCGAGCGTGGCATCCGCTGTCGCACCCTGGCGAATTGCCACGGCCAGGCGGTAGGTGCGCTCGTTGATCGTGGCGATCAGGCGCGCGCCCGACTCGATGCGGTCACCGGTCGTGCGCCCCGCACCGATCGCCATGTAGACGGGCCGGTCGGCCAACGGCACCTGAGCGTCATCGCCGACGATGGCAACCTCCAGCGCCGCCTTCAACAAGTCGGCCTTGGATCCGAATGTCGCGTAGACGGTTTCGACGGAAACCGCCGCAGCCCGCGCGACATCCCGCACTCCGGTGCCGACCCAGCCGCGCTCGGCGAACAACCGGGTGGCGGCCTCGAGCACGACTGCCCGCGTCTGCGCTGCCTGCATGCGACGCAGCGGAGAGCGGTACCGGCGGGTCCCGGATCCGCCCGGCACCGCCGAGTCGGGCTCGACCGTTGCCATACCCAATTCTAGAACGCACGAGTTTTCAATACAACCCTGTTCAGGTGATTTCAGCGACGCGCCCGTCCGTGCCCGAACGCGGTCGAGGAACACCCTCTTCCAGCACACTGTGGCCGGTTGGAGAACCGCGATCGGCGCGGTGGTGCCGGCGACCGTGTACGCCGGGGCGGGGCAGCTCGCCGAAGACACCGCTGTCGGCGTCCGCGAGGACGCAATCGCCACCGCACCCTGATCCCACAGTGCAAGGAGAAGGCCGTGAGCACCGTCGATTCCGAACGCCCCACCTGACGTGGATGGCATGGCGGCGCCATTCGTGGCCCACCATCGCCGAAATGGGGCTGACGACGTATCTCGCGTTCGTCGTTCTGTTCCCACTGCCGTGGCTCGGCCTGCTCACGGGCGACGGCCTGGTGCTCGCCGGCCAGGGCTGATGCTCCCCGCAAGTTCCACACTCACAGCGGTATTAGACGTTTCGCCGACAGGAGTAGGCACGGGCGGACAGCACCGAGAAGGCATCGACGGTGACGCGTCGCCCGCCTGGCCGACTGTTCACTTGCCCGACTTGTCCTATCCGGGACTTTCGGCCTCGCGCGGTTGTCCGCGCGTCCTGTACAACTGAATAAGGGATGCCAGATTGTGACATGAACCACACCTGACCGTTACCTTACAACTCGATTACCTAGAGCTGAACACAAGGTTCCCGGGAACCCCGCAGTGGCAGTGCGGGTGTGCGAGCGGGGCCGGAAGGGACACCTCACATGCTGCTGCCGATGTCGCCGACCGATTCGCTGTTCCTCCTCGGCGAGTCGCGGGAACATCCGATGCACGTCGGCGGCCTGGCGGTATTCACTCCGCCGGACGGCGCCGACGCGGCCGACATTGGGGCGATGTTCGAGACGGCTGCAACCTCCGACGAGGTGGCACCGCTCTTCCGCAAGCAGGCCCGACGATCGGTAACCACCCTGGGACAGTGGGGTTGGGACACCGCGACCGACGTCGACGTCGATTACCACGTGCACCGCAACGCCCTCCCCCAACCGGGCGGCATGCCCGAACTGATAACCCTGGTGGCCCGACTACACGGAATTGCACTCGACCGGACCCGCCCACTGTGGGAGATGCACCTGATCGAAGGCCTCGCCGATGGCCGCTACGCGGTATACACCAAGATCCACCACGCCCTCGCCGACGGCGCATCGGCGATGAATTTGTTGCGCCGCAGCATGAGCGAGGACCCCACCCGCACGGGCATGCCCGCCCCCTGGCAACCCGCCACACCCGTGACCCCGACCGACACTGCCCCGCCAGAACCTGGATCATCGACGCCGACAAGCCTGCGTGGCCTACCGGGTCAGGTCCTGCGCGGCGCCCGCGACGCGTCGAGCGAGGTCGTCGGCCTGGCACCGGCACTGGCCGGCACCGTGGAACGCGCCCTTCGCGCCAAGGGCGGCCCGCTGTCCACGCAGGCACCGCACACGATTTTCAACGTCGCGATCGGGGGCGCCCGCCACTTCGCCGCCCGCACCTGGCCACTCGAACGGATACGACTGCTCGCCAAGCACGCCGACGCCACCGTCAACGACATCATCCTGGCGATGTCCGCAGGAGCACTGCGCGGCTACCTGCACGACCTCGGTGCGCTGCCGACCGATCCACTGATCGCGATGGTCCCGGTGTCCCTGCGCCCCAACACCTCCGGCACCGATGCGGAATCCGCGAACGGGAACCGGATCGGGGTCCTGATGTGCAACCTCGCCACCCACCTACCCGACCCCGCCCACCGCCTCGACACCGTGCGCACCTGCATGCGCGAAGGCAAACACGCCCTCCGCGCGATGAGCCCCACCCAAGTGCTGGCGATGAGCGCCGTCGGCGCCGCCCCCCTCGGTATCGAAATGCTCCTCGGCCGGCGAGGACCACAGCGGCCGCCGTTCAACCTGGTGATCTCCAACGTCGCCGGACCCGACACCCCTCTGTACTGGAACGGCGCCCGCCTCGACTCCCTCTACCCCTTGTCGATCCCGGTCACCGGACAAGCCCTGAACATCACCTGCACCAGCAGCGACGACCAGCTCGTATTCGGGTTGACCGGCTGCCGGCGCACCATCCCGGACCTGCACCACATGCTCGACCACCTCGACACCGAACTCGACGCCCTCGAACACGTCGTCGGCCTGTAACACCACCGACGCCACAACACCGGCGTCCGCCCAGGAGAAGGAATTCCATGAACATCCACAAGGCACTGCTTTTACTGCTACTCGGCGGCACCGCCGCCCTCCACACGATCCTCCACCGCCCCACCCCGCGCCACCGCGGACACGGCGTCCCCTTCCACGCCAACGGCTGACACAATCGATCACGCCACGCAGGTGGGTGGTCGCATGAGTCGATCCAGATCTCAGTGCCCACTCGGCCCGGTCAGCGCAGCAAATCTGACGCGAGCAGCCCCGTCCGAAGCGCTTCGTACTCGCCGTCGTCGAGAGCAAGTAGCGGGGACCTCACGGTTCTGTTCTGCAGGACAGCGAGCAACTGCAGCGCCCCTTTGATCGTCGTCGCACCGTAGTTGGGGACACCCATTACCGCACGCAGAGCCGGCTGCAGGCGGGCATTGATCTCCCGCGCGGTTTCGACGTCCCCCGAGAAGAAGGCCTCGATCATGGCGCGGATCTCGTCGCCCGCCACGTGACCGAGAACAGAGACGACCCCGCAGGCCCCGTACGCGAGGAAACCCAGGGTGAGGCTGTCGTCTCCCGAGTAAACCGCGTAGCCCAATTCGCGCAGCATGATCGCTTGTGTGGGGTCGCCGGCTGCATCCTTCACCGCGACCACGGACGGCCAGTCCGCCATCGCCTCGAATGTCGAGGGTGCCAGCTTGGTGCCGGCCCGGCTGGGAATGTCGTAGAGCATGACGGGGGCATCGACGGCATCCACGACGTAGCGAAAGTGTTGCAGTATCCCGCCTTGACTCGGCTTGTTGTAGTACGGCGTTACCAGCAGCAGCCCGTCGGCACCCTGCATGACAGCCTGGCGCGCCAATTCCAGCGTGTGGCGGGTGTCGTTCGTCCCCACCCCGGCAATGATCTTGGCGCGGTCGCCTACCGCGTCCTTGACCGCTCGCAGTATCCGACCATCTTCGGCGGTGGTAGTCGTGGCGGCCTCACCGGTTGTCCCGGAGACGACCAGTCCGTCGTGTCCGTGGTCGACCAAGTGCAGGGCGATTCGGGCAGTCGCCTCCTCGTCGATCTCGCCATCCACGGTGAACGCCGTAGCCATCGCGGTAAGTACGCGCCCGAACGGGGCGACAGGCGCTGACGGGAGTGTCATTGCCCCAGTGTATGCGCCATCAAACGGCGACAGCGTTGACCGAACCGGTTATTCACTGACTGCAACCACCAAGGTCGGCCGGCGGACGACGACCGCCACGGTCGTAGCCGTGACAACCGGTGAGCTGGTCGCGGCGGCCGTCGCGAAACGCCACCCTTTCGGACCGGCGGAAGAGTTCTCGATCATGCGGTGCGGCAACACGATCGGAGCACCGGGCTGTTCTGAGGTGGTTCTGGCACAGGATGTCAGGCCTGGAGAGATGGCATCGGTGAGTCGCGACGGCAGCGATCTGGTGGGCTCGGCCGATGCCGTCTCCGTCGCCCACGGCCGCATGCACGAGCTCACAACCGAATAGTCCCGGTGACTACCCACGGCAGTACCTCGTCGCGCGTAATACTGGGGTACCCGACCCTTCCGAGGAGACGCGACATGAGCCTGTACGCAGTAGTGGACCCGGCCACCGGGAAGACGGTGCGCGAATACCCGACTGCCACCGACGAGGAGATGCAGGCGGCGTTGTCCGCGGCGGACAAGGCGCACCGTGAGTGGTCGCGGCGCTCGACGATTTCCGAGCGGGCTGGACTGCTCACGCGAGTCGCCGAGTTACACACCGAACGCCGCGACGAACTGGCCAAGATCATCCAGCGGGAGATGGGCAAGCCACTCGATCAGTCGCTGGGGGAAGTGGACTTCAGCGCCGCGATCTACCAGTACTACGCCGACAACGCCGGGAAGTTCCTCGCCGACGAGCCCATCGACCTGGTCGAGGGCACCGGTTCCGCGCTGATCCGGCGGCGCTCGATCGGTGTGCTGATCGGCATCATGCCGTGGAACTACCCCTACTACCAGGTGGCCCGGTTTGCGGGTCCGAATCTGGCGCTGGGCAACACTATCGTGCTCAAACACGCACCGCAGTGTCCCGAATCGGCGGCGGCGCTGCACCAGATCTTCAGCGACGCCGGATATCCGGAGGGCGCCTACGTCAACGTCTACGCGACCAACGAGCAGATCGCCGACGCGATCGCCGACCCGCGAGTCCAGGGCGTGTCGCTGACCGGGTCCGAGCGTGCGGGTGCGGCGGTCGCCGAGATCGCCGGACGCAACCTGAAGAAGGTGGTGCTGGAACTCGGCGGTTCCGATCCGTTCATCGTGCTCAGTTCCGATGACCTCGATGCCACCGTCAAGGCGGCGGTGGAAGGTCGTTTCGAAAACACCGGGCAGGCCTGCAACGCTGCGAAGCGATTCATCATCGCCGAGGACCTGTACGACGATTTCGTCGGCAAGTTCACCACGGAGGTGCTCGCCTCTGCAGACGGCCTCGCGCCGCTGTCGTCGGTCGCCGCCGCAGACCGACTGGCCGAGCAGGTGCAGCAGGCGATCGCCGAGGGAGCCACCATTGCGTCCGAGGGTGAACGGCAGGGCGCCTTCTTCCCACCCGCAGTCCTGACGAATGTGTCACCCGATTCGCGCACGTACCGGGAGGAACTGTTCGGGCCGGTAGCGACCGTCTACAAGGCAGGCTCCGAGGCCGAGGCCGTCGAACTGGCCAACGACACCCCGTTCGGTCTCGGTTCCTACGTCTTCACCACCGACCCCGATCAGGCCGATCGTGTCGCCGACTCGCTGGACGCGGGCATGGTGTTCGTCAACGCCGTCGGCGCCGAAGGAGTCGAGCTGCCGTTCGGCGGTGTCAAACGTTCCGGTTTCGGTCGCGAACTCGGCAAATACGGGATCGACGAATTCGTGAACAAGAAACTCATCCGCATCAGCTGAACCATCGACTCCCGAGTTTCGACACGCTCGGGGTGGAGGTCGGTATCGACGCCTCTGGTGGTCTGGGGCTCGATGCCTTCAGCGGCGGACCGCGACAACGTCTTCGTCGAGGAATCCCTTCAACCCGCCGCTGAAGACATCGTTGTCGTCGCCGGCGACCATGTGACCGGCCCCGGTGACGTCGATCAGCTTCGCGGTCGGGATCAGCTCGAGCAGTTCCTTCGCGCCTTCCTCACTGACCACGTTGGATTGCTTGCCACGAACGAGCATCGTGGGAACGGTGATCGCGGCCGCGGCGTCCCGAGCGCGTTCGTATCGTACGATCGAGTCGGATTGGCGAGTGGGTTCGTCGCCGACGCGCAAGAACTCCGGATCCCAATGCCAGTACCAACGGCCATCACGCAGGCGAAGGTTCTTGCGCAGCCCCTGCGGGTTGGGCTTGCGGACACGGTTCGGGGTATACGCCGCGATCGCCGCTGCCGCGTCGTCGAGGCTCTCGAAACCCTCGAGGCCACTGCGCATGAAGGCCATGATCTCCGCGGTACCGCTCGTTTCGACCTTCGGCGCGATATCGACCAAAACCAGGCCGCGAGCGAGATCGGGATTCTCCCCCTGCCCGATCAACGAGGTCATACCGCCCATCGAGGCACCGACGAGTACCGGCTTCTCCCCCAGCTCTGTGATGACCGAGGTCAAGTCGGCGACCAACGCATCGATGCCGTAATCCCCGTCCGGTGCCCACTGACTGTCTCCATGCCCACGGGCATCCAGCGCAATGGCGGACCAGCCGTCCGCCGCGAGACTGCGTCCGGTGTTTCGCCAGGAATGCCGGGTCTGCCCGCCGCCGTGCAGCAGCAGGACCAGGCCCTTTCTGCCGACGCCTGATCCGCCGTCACCCGGCGTCGGTGGATCCCATCGGTCGCCGGCAAGCATGACACCATCACCGGTGAATTCGGATTGTGCGACTACGGGATCCATGGAGTTCCTCACCAACATCATCGAGTCGAGCATTCTCCACCATGGTGCACCACGGGGTGAACAGTAATTCACCCGGTGCGGGTGTTGTGCGCCGTTTTAGCCGTATGGCGGTGGTAAACCCCAGCTCGGCAGATGCGACGACTTCAGCCTTCTGCGCCCTCCCGCTCGTCGACAACGGTCCGCAGTGCGCGTATCGCGGCGGAGGCGGACGGCCAGCCGGCATAGAACGCGAGATGGGTGATGGCCTCGCCGATCTCCTCCGCGGCCAGGCCGTTGTCCAGCGCCTTCCCGAGGTGGAAGTGCAGCTGATCGGGGCGGCTTTGTGTCACCAGCGAGGCGATGGTCAACAGGCTGCGATCGCGCGGCGGCAGCTCGGGGCGAGTCCAGACGTCGCCGAACAGCACATCGTCAGTCAGCTCCACGAGTTTGGGGGCGAGCGAGCCGATCGCTTGCTGAGCCCTGGACGGTTGATCCACCATTGAGTCCTTCCGAATGGACTGCACAGGAACGTATTACGTCTGCTTCCACGACGGTCGAGGACTGCCCGTCATGCAATAATATATAATCTATCCAAATGCGATCGTCAAACTCCGTGCACCCGAGCAACCGATCACGATGCTCGACCCAGAGCCACGCCCTGTGCCCTCCACGGCACGCGGGGCCGCAACGCTGAGGGAGGTACTGCGATTGCCTGGAAGAGCAGGCCCCCCGCGAGCTCGGGTTCGACCTCGACCTCGACACCGACAACTGAGGAGCACATCATGGAGTTCATCACCCCCGTCCCCACGGGCAAGGGTCCGGCCGGACAATTCACCGGCGACGTCTGGTACGACATCATCTACGCAGGCGAGGAACCCTCGCGGGCGCGGACGAACATGGTTCGCTTCTCCCCCGCCGCCCGCACGTTCTGGCATCGCCATGTCCTCGGGCAAACCCTGCACGTCGTCTCCGGTGTCGCGCTGGTCGGTACGCGCGACGGTGTCGTCTTCGCAGCCCACCCGGGCGAGACCGTGACCTGTCCTGCCGGTGAGGAGCACTGGCACGGCGCCGCCGAAGACCGGTTCATGGAACACCTCGCGATCTGGGAAGGCGACGGATCCGGCACGCTGGAGACGACCTGGCTCGAGGAAGTCACCGACGAGCAGTACCACGCACCGCGCACCCGCCGCCCCTGAACAAGCCGAACACCACAAGAGGAGATCACCTGTGACCGACACGATGCGCGCACTCGTCGGCGGGATCGGCCCCGACTGGGTCCTCGAGGAGGTGCCCGTTCCGCAACCCGGACCGGGTCAGGTCCTGATCCGGTCCGGGTTGCGGCGACCAACAACGCCGACATCCCGATGCTCACCGGAGCCGACCCCACCGCGGGCGGGCACGGCAGGAAGTACATCGCAGGGTTCGAGTACGCCGGCGAGGTGGCCGCACTCGGCGAGGGTGTGGACACCTGGCAAATCGGTGACGCGGTGATGGGGTCGATCCCGTCGGCCTTCGCGGAGTACGTGGTCACCGACCACCGATTCGTCCTGCCCCGCCCGGAGGGACTCGACCCGGAGATCGCCTGCGCGTTGCCGACGGGCCTGCTCACCGAACACGGCGCGCTCACCACCGCCGGGTTCACGGCAGGGCAGAGCGTGCTGATCACCGGCGCCTCGACCGCGATCGGCCTCATCGGAGCCCAGATGGTCACGGCGTTGGGTGCCTCGCAGGTGATCGGCACGACGCGCAGCAGCGCCAAGCGGGACCTGCTGACCGGCGTCGGCGTCGATTCCGTCATCGTGACCGGCGAGCAGGACCTGACCGAGGCGACGCTCGCAGCCACCGACGGCCGCGGCGTGGACGTCGTGCTCGACCATGTCGCGGGGCAGACCTTCGCGGACTGCCTGCGGGCGACGAAGGAGGACGGTCACGTGGTCAACATCGGCCGCGTTTCCGGTCCGACCTCGACGATCGACATCGATCACCTGTCCTACCGTCACCTCACCGTCCACGGAGTGTCCTTCGGGTTCACCCGTGACTGGGAGATGTCCGCAGTCATCGCCGGCCTCCTGCCCGAGGTCCTTCCCGCCGTCGCCCGTGGTGAGATCCGTCCGGTCATCGACTTGACCGTGGAGTTCACGCAGTTCCAGCGGGCTGCCGATCGGCTGCGTTCCGGGGAGGCGCTCGGAAAGATCGTGATCACCCTTCTCTGACGACCGTTGCGGCAGTCGAGCCGCCAGTGACGAATTCGGCTACGCCGCGCCAGGACCCAGCGGCGGCTTCGATGCGCCATGATCGGATCGTGGCGATATTCAACGACTACGACAAGTACGCGTCGGCGTACGACGCCGACATCGAGGACAACGTGTACAACTCGTTGTACGAGCGCCCCGCGATGCTGGCGCTGGTCGGCGACGTCGCCGGCCGGAGGGTGCTGGATGCGGGCTGCGGCAGCGGTGTGCTGGCGCAGGCGCTCGTCGCCGCGGGCGCTGCAGTCACCGGCGTCGATGTCAGTACGAACCTGCTCGCAATCGCCCGAAACCGCCTGGGACCCGACGTCCCGTTGATCCAGGCAGATCTCGGCCGGCAGTTGCCCATCCGGTCGTCGACCTTCGACGTCGTCGTCGCGTCGCTGGTGATGCACTACCTCCACGATTGGTCGACGCCGTTGTCCGAGTTTCGACGGGTACTCGCGCCGGGCGGGTGCGTCGTCATCTCGACGCATCACCCGTTCGTGGACTTCAGGCCGTCCGGGCAGGGCGACTACCTCGGAACGTTCGAGTTCACCGAGGAATGGGTCAAGTCCGGCGAGACCTTCCTCATGAGGTTCTGGCACCGGCCGTTGCACGCAATGTTCGACGCCTTCACCGCGGCAGGATTCACCGTCGAACGCGTCTCGGAGCCGCGCCCCGGTACCGCTGTGCGTGATCGCTCCCCCGAACTCTTCGAGCAGCTCAGCCGTGAAGCCCCGTTCATCTTCTTCATCCTGCGCAGCGGCGGCCACCAGCCCATGCCGGCCGGGGAGACGCTGTCAGGGAATATGCATCAGCTTTCCGGCGAGGGTGAACAGGCGGCGGGCGAGCCTCATGACGGGCAGGCCCAGGGGAATCAGGAGGATCGTGACGCACAGTATCCCGCCGACGAGCCACACCACGGCCGCGACGATCCCCAGCACCGTGCCGAGTACGGCCGTGAGGATTCCCAGCACCACATCGAGCAGGCCCTTTAACAATCGCATGATGACCTCCTGGTTACAGTCTGCGCGCATGCGGACCGGATCGCACCTGCCGAAAGTGGCCTGCACCAGCGATGCTCGGTTGTGTCAGACCACCCGCTCGAGTGCGCGGACGTCTGCATCCAGTTTCCTGTACAGCCAGTAGACGGCGACGAACGCGAGCCCGGAGGCCGCGCACAATCCCACGACCGAATCGCGCCCCCTGCGGGACGATTTCAGAGCGCCACCGCCAGCGTGCCGACTCCCGGTCCGTCGAGGTCGTCCAGCGCCACCTTCCGGCCGGAGACGGCCAGAAGGAGTGACAGGGCGTTGCCGCTCACTTCCGGGCCGTCACCGATGGATACGTCGGCGTCCGCGGCCGTCAGCCGGACACGGGCGACAAGTTCCTTGGCGCCGCCGAAGGACGCCGGGGTGCGCGTCTGCAGGCGGAGCGATCTGACGACTGCCTCCGCCGGGTAGGAGCGGGTGAGACCCAGCGGTCGACGGATGTCCTCACCGTGGACGACCTCCTCGACGAGCCGGCTGTCGAGGGGCGCCGGGGGTGTCGACGTGCGCGACGCCACCCGGCGAAGCCGCTCCAGCGTCTCCTGCGGCGAGGCACCGCGTTCGCGTTCCACGCCGCGAGCGTTCTGGCGGTCGAAGTCGAACCGCGCCCGGGCGAGCCCGACCACGAACCCGAGGCGCGTCGTCCGAGCCGTGTCGACCAGGTGAGCGACCACGTCGTGGACCGTCCACTCGCCGCAGAGCGACGGCTCGTCCCACCGCTCGGCGTCGAGGTTCACGAGGTCGTCGATCAGCGCGGCACGCTCCGCGTGCACCATCGACCAGACATCTTCCACGGCTCTCTCCTTCGGTCGGACACATCGTCTACCGTGTAGGACTCCCCGATCCGCGGAAAATCGTCGGTCACCCGGTCGCGAATTCGACGTCCGGCAACTCGGGTTCGAGTGTCCGGTCAAGACCGGCGATCGTCACAGACTTCGGTTCGGCCGTCGAACGTACACGCGCACAGCGGGTTCGGTTCCGCTCCCCCGAACAGTGCGACCGCCAATCCCAGGACACCGATGCCGCCGGACAGCACGGCACCGAGCAGGAATACGTCAGTCATCAAGCACCCTCCCCCTTGTCTCTCGTCCCCCATTACAACAGGTCTGCCCTCGGATCGTAGCCCCGGCCCACCGGGGATTCACCGCGGCGGGTTTGCCTTCGGGAGAAGCGCGAGGACGAGGGCCAGCATCGTCAGGACGAGGACGAGCACGGCCACGCCGCCCCACTGCCCGCTCGCCCAGGCGATACCTCCGACCCAGCCGAACAGGCTGGATCCGGCGTAGTAGGAGACGTTGTACAGCGCCGTCGCCTGTGCACGGCCCGTTGTCGCATGCGCGCCGACCATGCCCGATGCGACGGCATGGCCGACGAAGAGTCCGGCGGTGACCGCGGCCAGACCGAGGAGGATCAGGATCAGCGATCCGTCGAGGCTCAGCACCGTCCCCCCGGCCATGAAGGCGCAGGCCAGCGCGAGCACGGTTCGGTGGCCGAGCCGTCCCACCAGCCAGCCCGCGGCGCGGGAGCCCGCAGTGCCCGCCAGGTATGCGAGAAAGATGAGCGACACCACCGTCGGCGCGAGATGATAGGGGGCCGTCTCGAGGCGGAAGGGAAGGTAGTTGAAGACCGCCACCATGCCGCCGACGAGCAGCGCACCGATGCCGAACAGTGCCAATAGCCGGACATCCCGTAGGTGAACGGCGAGCCTGCCGCCGGACGGGACGGAGGAGCGCCGCCCCCGCCCGGCGGGTAACAGCACGATCAGGACGGCCATCAGAATCGCCAGGCCCACTCCGAGAATCGCCAGCGCGGGACGCCACCCGAGATGATCCGCCACCGGGACGACCAGAAGCCGACCGCTCAGCCCACCCAAAGATGTTGCGGCAACGTAGGAACCGGCCAGCACCGCCGTCCGCGCCGGAGCCGCGACCTCGTGGAGCAGCGTCATCGCCAACGCGGGCAGTCCACCGAGCGCCACACCCTGCACGAAGCGTCCCGCCACCAGGGCCTCGAACGTGGGAAGCCAGGGGACGGCCACGGCGAGCAGCCCGGCGGACGCCGCCGCATACCGCATCGCGGTGGGACGTCCGACTCGATCCGAGAACCGGGCCCACGGCAACACCGACAACGCCAGCCCGAGGGTGGCCGCCGAGACCAGGAGCGACGCCTGTGCAGCACTGACGGAGGCGTCGTGCCCTATCTGCGTCAGAAGCCCTTGCGGCGCATACATCAACGCGAAGGTCGCCAGGCCCGCACACCACAGGGCCGCCGAGAGTCGGCGGTCCCGATTCGACTCCCTCGGCAGATCTCGCGAGGCCACCGGCTCGCGGGTGTCCCTCTCGGTGAAATGCGTAGCGGACATGCCTTCGACGGTAAGGACACGACCGATGAATCCAATGCATGTTGGGCGAAGAACTCATACAGTTGGATCATGAATAGTGAGGGGGTCAAGGCCCTGCTGCCGCACCTTCCCGTCCTGGTCGCCCTCGGCGAGGTCGAACACGTGACCGTTGCCGCCGCGATGCTCGGAATGCCACAGCCCACGGTCAGCCGGATAGTCCGCCGGCTGGAGAAGCAACTCGGCACACCCCTCCTGGAACCGGACGGGCGGGGCGTCCGGTTGACGGATGCAGGCCGGACGCTGGTGCCGTACGCGCAACGCGCACTCGAAGCGGTCGTGGACGGCCTCGACGCCGTCCGGACCCAGGACCGACGGACGCGTGCAACCGTTCGGATCGCCTTTCAGACGTCGCTCGGCGAGCACCTCGTGCCCGAGTTGATTCGGATCGTCCGCGCAGAGGATCCGGCGATCCGGTTCGTCCTCAGCCAGGGCGCGCGGCGCACGTGCCTGAACACCCTCGTCGACGGGGAGGCCGACATCGCCCTCGTTTCTCGTCTCAACCCTCCGCCGGACGGACTGACGGTCACGCCGCTGTTCGAACAGCCACTCGTCGTCCTGGTGACCTCCGACCACCCCCTGGCCGTCTCGACATCGACGACGATCCGCGACCTCGCATCCGAGCCGATCATCACGCTCAAGCCGTGCTACGGCCTCCGCGGATCCGTCGACGACCTGTTCGCACGGGCCGGCGCTCTCCCCACGATCGCGTTCGAAGGCGAGGACCTGCGGACCGTGTCCGGCCTGGTGGCGTCCGGCTTGGGCGTGGGCATCATGCCGGCCGCCGACACTCCCCCACCCGGCTGCGCGCAGATACGCCTCGACGATCCCCGGGCGACCCGGGACATCGGTGCCGCGCTGCTGCCCGGCGCCCCGCGATCCGCGGTCAGCACGGTGCTCACCGCCCTCGTCGCGCTCACCTCGACGGAGAACCGTCACGACGAGCAACCGAACCCGAGGGAGTCGACGTGAACCGCGAACATCTTCAACTGAACTACGGACTGCGATTCGACTGGGGTCTGCCGGGGGCGAAAGCCGTCGGGGCCGCCGCCGATGTCGCGGTCGTGGTGGACGTCCTCTCGTTCACCACCACCCTGACCGTGGCGGTCGACGCCGGCATCGACGTGCTGCCGTACCGATGGAACGACGATTCGGCGGAGCGCTACGCCCGCGAGTCGGACGCGGCCCTCGCCGTCGGGCGCAGCCGCGCGTCGAACGGGCAGATCAGCTTGTCGCCGAACACGATTCGACGCACCACCGCGCCGCGCAGGCTGGTCCTCCCCTCGCCGAACGGATCTAGCATCTGCTTCGAACTCGGCACCGGAGCCGGGGTGTGCGTCGGAGCGTCCCTACGGAATGCAACCGCGGTCGCCGGCTGGATCGCCCGGCACTGCCCGCCGACGTCGGTGGTGTCGGTGATCGCCGCCGGTGAGAAGTGGCCGAGCGGCGAACTCCGGCCGGCGATCGAAGACCTGTGGGGTGCGGGCGCCGTGATGTACGCACTGACCGCGACCGGCTGGGACGCCGAAGCGTCGCCGGAAGCACTGATGGCCATCGCCGCCTGGCGCGCCGTCGCGGACACCCTCCCGCAGTCCCTCGCGGCGTCTGCGTCGGGACGTGAATTGCGCGCAGCGGGATACCCGGAGGACGTCGCCATCGCCGCCGAAGTCGACCGGAGCACCGCCGTCCCGGTCCTCGAGGACCGCGTCTTCCGAGGACGGGAAGCCGGTTGACCGTCGGATGCGGCCGCCTCGATGTTCCGTTCGGGTGCCGAGCGTTCTCAAGCGCTGACGGTGACCGTCACATTGCCGACCTTGTGGCCCAGGTCGACGTATCGGTGTGCGTCGACGATCCGATCCAGCGGGAAGTTGCGATCGACGACGATGCGGAAACGGTCGGATTCGATCAGTTCCTTCACGTAGGCAAGTGCGCTCTTCTTCTCGACGGACATCCCCGGTCGAACGGTTCTTCCGCCGCGCACCGCGGTCCACGCACCGAGCGGCCAGTTGATCAGACCGGTCGTGGGGAGGTAACAGCCGTGCGGCGTGAGTGCCCGTCGGCATCGCGCGAACGAAGTCGGGCTGACGGTATCGAAGATGACGTCGTAGGCCTCGTGGTGTGAAGTGAAGTCTTCCGTGTGGTAGTCGACGACGTGGTCGGCTCCCAGGTCGGTGACCAGATCGGCGTTACGGGACCCGCACACCGCGGTGACTTCGGCGCCGAGGTGTTTGGCGAGTTGCACCGCGGCGGTTCCGATGCTCCCGGAGGCGCCGTTGACCAAGACGTGCCGGCCGCTACGGACGTGTGCCTTGTCGCGAAGGAAGTACAGCGCCGTCGAGGGGCCGTCGACCGCGGCGGCCGCCTCCTCGAAGCCGATGCGGGCGGGCTTCCGCTCGAGCGACGCGGACTCGGGCAAGCAGATGTATTCGGCGCACGCACCCAGATGGAATCCGGCGAATCCGAAAACCTGGTCGCCCGTGGCGAACCGGCGTACGTCCGCGCCCGCCGCTTCGATAATTCCGGAAAATTCGAGCCCGAGCATCCGCCGATTCCTCCGCGGCCGGGTGACGCCGAGGACGATGCGTCCCCAACGGGGCGACCCCCTGCGCATGAGGGTCTCGGCCCTCGTCACCGTCGTCGCGTGCACTCGCACCAGCACCTCGTCCGGCTTCGGTGTGGGTCGCGCAACATCACGGACGCTGAGGACTTCCGGTGGTCCGAACTCGGAGTACACGACTGCCTTCACCGGCAAATCCTCCTCCCGAAAGCTCGTCCGACATCGTCGCCGATCGATCCCATCATCGCTCATCCTCGGGCCTCGACGAGACTATCAACTCGAATCCACCGTGGTGCCCGACCCGGCCACCGGGCTACGACGGATCCGAACCTACTCATATCCCAGGGAAGATGCTCGCGCCCAACATATTTTGCGACGTCCGGAGCACTATCGCGGAGGTCCTGATCGACGGACGTGGACTGGTCCCGGGCCGC
The DNA here is from genome assembly GCF_002165735.1 of Rhodococcus sp. NCIMB 12038. Taxonomy (NCBI): domain Bacteria; kingdom Bacillati; phylum Actinomycetota; class Actinomycetes; order Mycobacteriales; family Nocardiaceae; genus Rhodococcus; species Rhodococcus sp. NCIMB 12038. The sequence continues at coordinate 214,333 of NZ_NHML01000003.1, read as the reverse complement.
GTGGACATGGATTGCGTGCCTTCTCCGGGTCGCGCACAGTCACACCTCGAAGCGCCTATGCTGACCCGCACACGCACGCTCTCGTCGAGGGAGGCCCGGGATGTTCGTCCTGCTCCGGCACGCCCATGCGATTGGAAAGCAAGACTGGAGCGGGCCAGATGCCGACCGGCCCCTCAGCGCCCTGGGACGTGACCAGGCCGCCGGCCTCGTCGACACACTCGCCGGAGTCCAGCTACGCGTTCTGTACTGCAGCCCGACGACCCGGTGCCTCGACACACTCGCCCCCTTGGCCGCCGCCCGTCGCCTACCCATCCACGAACATCCGCTGCTCGCCCCCGATGCGGTTCCCGACGAACTGTGCGCCGCGCTGGACACCGTCGAACTCGCCGGCACCCTGTGGTGCACCCACGGCGAGGTCCTCACCGGGCTGGCGGCATGCACCCGCGCCGACGGAACACGCATGTACCCCATCGGGCAGACTGCGAAGGGCGGAGCCTGGCTGCTGAATGCACATGCCCCACCGCGCTATATCGCGCCCGTCCCACCGCAGTAGAGCCACGCTGTGGTTTCGGCGCTCAGGCTATGCGCCCCGTGTTCGAGCGGGTCGGCTCACGGGCTGTGGTGGCGAGCTGCTCGCGGATCAGGCGGAGGGTGATTTCGGGCTGCTCGAACTGGGGTACATGCCCGCAGGCTTGCAGCGTCACCGACCTGGCGGCGGGAACGGCGCTCGTGACGTGACGGGCAAATCGGGCCGGAACGAGTGTGTCGTGGTCGCCCCACAGGAACAGCGCGGACACCTCGAGGACCGCGATCCGGTCCCAGAGGCCGGTCTCCCCGAACGGTTCGTCGAGATACAGGCCGAGCAGCGCCGACCACAGCGCCCGGCGACGGGAGGCATGCCGCAACGACAGCTCCCATTCGTCGGCTGCGGCCTCGTACCAGTGCCGCGGCACCACGCCCGGATCCGCCAGCAGAGCCCGCAGCCCGGCACGGGCCCCCGCGTGGAGAAGGCGCGGCGGCACGGCGAGGGGAAGGCGCGCCACATCCAGCGGAAGCACCCGGGCCAGTGAGGTCAGTCGGCGCCGGTGACGGAAGGCCATCGCCGGGCACAGCAGCACCAACCCGGTCACAGCGTCCGGGTCGCGCAGTGCGAGTTCGAGTGCGACGCGGCCGCCGAGAGAGTGTCCTATCAGCGCGGCACCGCGGGCGTCGACCGCATCGAGGAAAGCCCGCAACCAGCGATGCAACTGTTCGGGGGTGTAACGCCAGGCCGGGGCCGCCGAGGATCCGAACCCGGGAAGATCGGGGCAGATCACACGATGGTCCGATGCGAGGTCGGCCAGCACCGGCAGCATGGAGGAGTTGTTTGCGCCGAGACCGTGCAGCAGCACCACCGGCCGTTGGTCCGGGTCACCCGCTTCGAGGTAAGCCGTGCGCACCCCGTAGGCGCTGGTCTCGCGGGCGCGTGCCCGCGTCGGCAATTCGACGTCGGGCGCGAACGTACCGCCGATCGCGAGGACCGTTGTCATGCTGCCGCGGATCACGAGTGCTCCGGACAGGAAGGCGTCGGCCACGCTGATGCGGCCCGCGAGCAGGTCGCCGAGCGTGGCCGCGTCGGTGCGGACGGTGCTGGTCGGGTGTGCAACCCCGCCGCGTCGGTACGTGACGGTGCCTTCGTCGATGCGGACGGTCCATGTGCCGTGGTCGGTGATGTCCAGGTTCATCGTGACCCGCCGGTGGCCGAGCGCGCTGCGGGTGACATCGCGTGGCAGATACTGGGCGAGACAGATTTCCGGATCACAGCTCACGGGTGAGCGTGCCATGGTCATGACCACTCCTTACCGCTCCGATACCCACCGGTCCAGGTCGGATCGCTGAGGAGGCACTCCCTCGTGAGAAGTGCATCGGTGCGTTGCTCCTCGGGAACGAAGTTTGTCCGTTCCCTCCTGGTTTCAACGCCGACAAGGCACCGGCTAATCCTCCGGGTCCGCATTTCGGTACGGCCTCCTCGCCACGCGTCCGGCCGAGAACACCACTGCCACGACCACCAGATACGCCGCCCAGATCAGCAGGAACGGACGCAGCCATCCCTCGTCGACCGTCTGCCCCCGGTCCCCGGTCCCCGACGCAATACAACGCAAAGTTGGTGGAAATCCCGTCGCCGCCGCGGCGCGGGCTCCACACCCAACTCCACCGGTCCGGTCACAGCCGCTGCACCTCGATCACGACCGCGGTGACTCGACCATCACCGTAGGCCATAGCCCCTCGGTCCTGTTCACCGAAAATACCCGCCACTGCTCCCCCATCGAATCCGGTGTGCGCGAGGGCATCATCCACCAGCGCCTCGACACGACCCAGCGCCGGAACGTCGCCGAGCCGGAACGCCCGCGCATCGAGATCTTCCAAGGCGGAGACCATCACCGGACTGGCTTCGCTCAACGACTCGCCGTCAAAGGTGTACCGGTCGAGCTGATCCGGTTTCGCCGGGTTCCGGACTGTCACATCCAGTGTCTCGACCGGCGCCACATCGACACTCGTCACCTGCACGTCTGTAACGCGGTACCGGGCGGCAAGCTCCGCCAGCCCCTCACGGACGAGGGCGTTCGTCATGCCCCCGCCACGTGTCCGCATCGCAGCATCGAAATCCGCTCGATCAACAGCCCCGGAAACCCCTTCCTCACAGCGGCCGACGGGACGACAATTTCCGTTATGGACGTCACCGAGCGGCAACACATCGACGTGGTGCGCGCACACCTCATCCAGCGATACCAATACGTCGACCCCGGCCGGGTCGAGAATGCGGTCGAGACCGCCCATCATCGATTCGACAGCTGCCGGATCCGGGACTTCGTGCCCCTGCTCGTCGAACGCGCTGCGGTGAAGGCACTCGACAAATCCCTGACAATCGCGCCGTCCAGCGCGTACCCGAGAGTGCACGAGTCGCCCTAGGCCTCACACTGCTCCGACGGCGGGAACCCGCCGCGACTCCCACAATCCACGGACCTGCGTGCCTGCGTGCCTGCGTGAGGTCCGGTGTCGGTGGTGTCGACGGAAACCACGATCCTCACGGGCGCGGTGTGCTCTGCTGGGGACCACAGAGGCCGGGAGGTGGGACGTGCGAGCTGAGGTCGGCGGGCTGGCGCCGATGAGCCCGACCGAGGCGATGTTCTTGCTGTTCGAATCCCCGTCGCACCCGATGCACGTGGCCACGCTGGCCCTGTTCGATCCCCCGAACGACACCGCACCCGGTGCCCACGCCGCCGACATGGTCGAGCGCCTGCACGCGAACACCGAGGCCTCCGAGCTGTTCCGCAAATTGCCCATCCGCCCCCTACACGGGTATCCGTGGTGGCGGTCGGAAAGGGTCGTCGATCTGGGCTACCACGTGCGGCACAGCGCCGTTCCCGGCGACGGCACCATGGCCGAGCTGCTGCGGCTGGTCTCGCAGATGCACTCGATCCCGCTCGATCCGCAGCACCCGATGTGGGAGATGCACGTCATCGAGGGCCTCACCGACGGGCGCACCGCCGTGTACACGAAATTTCACCTGTCCCTGACCGACGGCGCCTCCGGGATGCGGCTGCTGCACCGTACGCTCTCGGTCGATCCGGACAGCCGGGACTGCCCGGCGCCGTGGAGCCCGTCCGTCGCGGCACCTGCTCCACATCAGTCACTGAACCCCCGCGGAGTGCTGTGGTCCGGCCTGGGCATCACGCGGGAGATGGCCGCCGCCGTCCCTACTCTGGTCCGCGCCGGCTACCACGGCCTGACCGAGGAGACTCTCACGCTGCCTCTGCAGTCCCCGCCGACGATCTTCAACGCCCCAACCGGCCGCGCCCGAAAAGTCGCCGCCCGATCCTGGCCCCTGAAACGGCTGCGCCGACTCGCCGCCTGCACCGGCGCACCGTTGGACGTAGTGGTGTTGACGATGTGCGCGGGAGCGCTCCGCACGTATCTCCTCGACCAATACGCCCTTCCCGACGCGCCTTTGACCGCGATGCTCCCCGTCCCGCTCGACCTCGGCGAGGGCCCCACCATCGGGCCGGGCGGCGACCGTGGGATCGGGGCAATGGTGGTGTCCCTGGCCACCGACGAAGGCGACCCACTCGCCCGCCTGAACCGGATCGCCGACTCCGTAGCGCACACCAGCGGAGTTGTCGCCGCCCTGAGCCGTACCCAATTTCAACTGATCAGTGCCCTGACATTGAGCCCGATCATGCTCGACCCGGTCCGCCGGGTCCTCGACGACATCCCGCCGCCGTTCAACGTGATGATCTCCTTCACCCCGGGACCGACCCGGCCGCGGTATTGGAACGGCGCCCATCTGGACGCCGTCTACCCGATCCCGACCCTCGCGCGTGGCCAGGCGCTGAGCATCACACTGACCAGCCGTTCCGGGCAGTTGCACGTCGCGGTGGTCGGCGACCGCACCGCGGTCCCCCACCTGCATCGGATCATCGGCCACCTCGACACCGCACTGACCGATCTCGACACGGCGGTCGGTGCGGCCTCCCCGTGACGCCGACGGCGCATTACGCGAATGGTCCCCCACGCACGGTCATCGGCGGCGTTCGGGCTCCGGTGCGATGGGATTGCCCTGCCAGCGGGTCGAGTCGGGCACTCGATCCCCGCGCATCACGAGAGATGCCGGTCCGACTCGGGGAGGGCACATCGAGCGTGCCGTCCGCAAGCTGGGGTCCGGTTCACCTCTCCCACAACGAGACCACGACGTCCGGGTGCACGGCACTCACCTTGGCCAGCACGGACGGCAGCACGTGCGTGCTTGCCGGCATGTCGTATCCGATGTTCAGGGTTCCCGATCGCCCTTCCGCGGTGGCCTTTGCATTCTGCGCGGCCTTCTCCATCCGGAAGACGATCAACCGGGCCTGAGCCTCGAATTCCTCGCCCGCAGAGGTCAACTCGACCTCGTGCGAATTCCGCGCGACGAGTCGCACACCCAGAGACTTCTCGAGCTTCTGCAGTTGCGCACCGAGGGACGGCTGGGTGAGATGCAGCCGTGACGCTGCCCGTCATGAGGACAGATCCCCCGCATAGAGTGACGGCCATGATCGACACCTGGGACGCCGACGCTCCCGGAATACTCCGCCTGCCGTCCGGGCGCCTCGTCCGCGGCCGGGGGCTGCGGCGACCGCTCCCCGACGGTCCCCTGCCCGATTACGCCGTCTACCTGCTGGGGCGCACACCGCCTCCGGTGCAGTGGGACTCACGGTGGGTCCGGTGGCCCGATTTCGCGCTGCCCCGGGACCGCCACGACACCCTGGATGCACTGGGCGAGGTGTGGCGCCGCGCCGCGTCCGAGCGGGTGGAGGTGGCATGCGGGGGCGGCCGCGGCCGGACGGGCACCGCGCTCGCCTGCATCGCCGTCCTCGACGGGGTGCCTGCGCGGGACGCCGTCGCGTACGTCCGGCAGCACTATCACCGGCACGCGGTCGAGACGCCATGGCAGCGGCGGTATGTCGGACGGTTCACCACCGCATCCTCCTGACCCCCCGACCCGTACGACACGAGAACGCCGACGGCCCCGCACGAGATTCGTGCGGGGCCGCCGGCGTGATGACCGGGAGAAGGCTACTTCTCGGCAGCCGCCTCTTCGCTCTGCTCGGCCGGAGCCGCAGCACCGTCTTCCTCGACAGGGATCAGCGAGATCTTGCCGCGGTTGTCGATGTCGGCGATCTCGACACGCAACTTCGAGCCGACACTCACGACGTCCTCGACCTTGGCGATGCGCTTGCCGCTGCCCAGCTTCGAGATGTGCACCAGCCCGTCGCGGCCGGGGAGGAGCGACACGAACGCACCGAAGGCGGTGGTCTTGACGACCGTCCCCAGGAAGCGCTCGCCGACCTTCGGCAGCTGCGGGTTGGCGATGGCGTTGATCATGTCGATCGCGGCCTGCGCGGACGGGCCGTCCGTCGCACCGACGAACACGGTGCCGTCATCTTCGATGGAGATGTTGGCGCCGGTCTGCTCGGTGATGGAGTTGATCATCTTGCCCTTGGGGCCGATGACCTCACCGATCTTGTCGACGGGAACCTTGATGGCCGTGACGCGCGGGGCGAACGGGCTCATCTCGTCGGGGGTGTCGATGGCCTCGGCCATGACCTCGAGGATGGTCGCCCGTGCGTCCTTGGCCTGCGACAGCGCGCCGGCGAGGACCTTGGACGGGATGCCGTCGAGCTTCGTGTCCAGCTGCAGCGCCGTGACGAAGTCCTTCGTGCCCGCGACCTTGAAGTCCATGTCGCCGAACGCGTCCTCGGCACCGAGGATGTCGGTGAGCGCGACGTACCGGGTCTCACCGTCGACCTGGTCGGAGACGAGGCCCATGGCGATACCGGCGACGGGAGCCTTCAACGGCACACCGGCGTTGAGCAGCGCGAGCGTCGACGCGCACACGGAGCCCATCGAGGTGGAGCCGTTGGAGCTGAGGGCCTCCGAGACCTGACGGATGGCGTACGGGAATTCCTCGACGCTGGGCAGCACGGGCATGAGTGCCCGCTCCGCCAGCGCGCCGTGACCGATCTCGCGGCGCTTCGGCGAACCGACGCGTCCGGTCTCACCGGTGGAGTACGGCGGGAAGTTGTAGTGGTGCATGTACCGCTTGGACGTCTCGGGTCCGAGCGAATCGACCTGCTGCGCCATCTTCACCATGTCGAGGGTGGTGACACCCAGGATCTGGGTCTCGCCGCGCTCGAACAGGGCGGAGCCGTGTGCACGCGGAACGATGGCGACCTCGGCCGACAGCGAACGGATGTCCGTGATGCCGCGGCCGTCGATGCGGAACTGGTCGCGCAGGATGCGCTGACGGACCAGCTTCTTCGTCAGCGAGCGGAATGCCGCGCCGAGTTCCTTCTCGCGTCCCTCGAAGTTCGGGGCGACCTGCTCGAGGACCTCGACCTTGACCTCGTCGGTCTTGTCGTCGCGCTCCTGCTTGCCGGCGATGGTCAGTGCCGCGCTGAGCTTCTCCGCTGCGGCGGCCTCGACGGCGGCGAACACGTCGTCCTGGTACGCCGGGAAGACGGGGAAGTCACCGGTGGGCTTGGACGCCTTCTCCGCGAGCTGCTGCTGCGCGGTGCACAGGCGAGCGATGAACGGCTTGGCGGCCTCGAGGCCCTCGGCGACGATCGTCTCGGTGGGAGCCTGTGCGCCGCCGTCGATCAGGGAGATCACGTTGTCTGTGGCCTCGGCCTCGACCATCATGATCGCGACGTCGGCGTCGTCACCGCTGCCGGAGACGATGCGGCCTGCGACGACCATGTCGAAGACGGCGTTCTCGAGCTGATCGACGGTGGGGAAGGCAACCCACTGGCCGGCCTTGTTGTCGTCCGACGTGATGAGTGCGACGCGCACGCCACCGACGGGGCCGGAGAACGGCAGTCCGGCGATCTGGGTGGAGGCGGACGCGGCGTTGATCGCGACCACGTCGTACAGGTCCTGCGGGTTCAGGCTCATCACCGTGACGACGACCTGGATCTCGTTGCGCAGACCGTCGACGAACGACGGGCGCAGCGGCCGGTCGATCAGGCGGCAGGTCAGGATCGCGTCCGTGGAGGGGCGGCCCTCACGACGGAAGAACGAGCCGGGGATACGGCCCGCGGCGTACATGCGCTCCTCGACGTCCACCGTCAGGGGGAAGAAGTCGAAGTGCTCCTTGGGATGCTTGCTGGCGCTCGTCGCGGACAGCAGCATCGTCTCGTCGTCCAGGTAGGCGACGACGGCGCCGGCGGCCTGCTGTGCGAGGCGACCGGTCTCGAAACGAATGGTGCGGGTTCCGAAGGACCCGTTGTCGATCACGGCGGTGGATTCGAACACGCCCTCATCGACCTCTACTGCGGAATTCTCTGACATCTCTTCTTTTCACTTCCCTCTCGTCTTCGCCGTACCCGCGGGGGCGTTCTCACCCTCCTGGCGAGAACTGCGCACCTGAGGGACATCCCCCTCTCGAGTTCTCGGGATGTCACTGTGCGGAGGCGGTCGTCGATCGAAGTCCGCCGGACCGTGTCCGGAAGACCACTACCGAAGACCGACACCACATTCTCGGGTGCATACGGTAGTGCTGCCCTCGGCAGCTAACACCGATAGCCAGCGAGGCCCAGTCTAAGCAAGGCCCCGCCGGCTACCGGAGTGATTTGCGATCGAAATGATCGCTGTTTGCGAAACTCAGCGACGCAGGCCGAGACGCTCGATCAGCGAGCGGTAACGCGCGATGTCGACCTTCTGGACGTACTTGAGCAGACGACGACGGCGTCCGACCAGCAGCAGGAGGCCGCGGCGGGAGTGGTGGTCGTGCTTGTGCATCTTGAGGTGTTCAGTGAGATCGACGATGCGCTTGGTGAGCATGGCCACCTGCGCCTCCGGCGAACCGGTGTCGGTCTCGTGCAGGCCGTACTCGCTCAGAACCTGCTTCTTTTCTTCGGTGGTCAATGCCACTTGTTCACTCCTGGTGATGACGTTCGCGTGCAAGGATCGAAACTCGGCGCGGCCGCCGCGAACCGCAGCGCACGCCAGCGGTCTACTTTACCAGCTGAAATGCGAGCGCTTTACCGCACGTCCTCCGACGCCGCCAGGATCGCGCGGGCGCGTTCGGCGTCCTTGCCCATCGCGACGATGAGGTCGTCGACGGAATCGAACTTCTCCATCCCCCGGAGACGTTCGACGAGGTCGACGGCCACGTGCTGGCCGTACAGGTCGGCTTCCCGGTCGAGGACGAAGGCCTCCACGGTGCGCGTCCGCCCGGAGAACGTGGGATTGGTGCCCACCGACACGGCAGCCATGTACCGCTCGCCGGACGTGACGGTGCCCAGGTCGACTCCGTGCCCGAGCACGGTGAACCAGGCGGCGTACACGCCGTCCGCGGGGATCGCGGCGTACATCGGCGGCGCGACGTTCGCGGTCGGGTACCCGAGCTGCCGTCCACGACCGTCGCCGTGGACGACGACGCCCTCGACGCGGTGCGGGCGCCCGAGGGCCTCCGTCGCGGCGGCCATGTCACCGGCGTCCACGCAGGAGCGGATGTAGGTGGACGAGAACGTGACCGCGTGCTCCGCGAGCAGTGTCACACCGTCGACCGCGAACCCGAACCGGTCGCCGATCTGCCGCAGCAGGTCGACGTTGCCCGCGGCCTTCTTGCCGAACGTGAAGTTCTCACCGACGACGACATCCGCCACGTGCAGGCGCTCCACGAGGATCTCGTGGGCGTACCGCTCGGGCGTCAGCTTCATGAATTCGGCGGTGAACGGCATGACACAGAACACGTCTATGCCCAGCTCCTCCGCGAGCTCCGCCCTGCGGGCGAGCGTCGTGAGCTGGGCGGGATGACTGCCCGGACGAACCACTTCCATCGGATGAGGATCGAAAGTCATGAGCACGCTGGGTATTCCACGCGTGCGGGCAGCCGCCACCGCTCGACTGATCAATTGGGCGTGACCTCGGTGCACGCCATCGAATACGCCGATCGTGAGAACACAACGACCCCAGTCGGCAGGAACCTCGTCGAGACCACGCCATCTCAGCACGAGTGGCAGCCTACGGTGCCGCGCGCCGATGTTCATCTTCGGACCGCCTGTCCGGCGGTCGGGCGTGGCGGGGAAACGTCACGACCTCGCGGTTCACGGTCGTCGGTAACGCCCCCCGGGGACGGATCAGGTGTGTCGATGTGTCTCGCCGGTAAGACTTGCCTAAGCTCGGGGGCGTGGCCGTGAACAAGAATGACCAGAGCGTGACCGAGGACTCGACCTCCGAGACCGGGGCGCTCTCGGCAGTGGCGCAGGACTACCTGAAGGTCATCTGGACCGTTCAGGAGTGGTCGCAGGAGCGGGTGTCGACGAAACTGCTCTCCGAGAAGATCGGGGTGTCGGCGTCCACCGTGTCGGAGGCCATCCGGAAACTGTCCGACCAGGGCCTCGTCGATCACGCCCGCTACGGGTCGATCGCCCTGACCGAGGCGGGTCGCGTCGCCGCCGTCGGGATGGTCCGCAGGCACCGCCTCATCGAGACGTACCTGGTGCACGAACTCGGGTACGGCTGGGACGAGGTGCACGACGAGGCGGAGGTGCTCGAGCACGCCGTCTCGGATCTGATGATCTCCCGGATGGACGCCAAGCTCGGTCATCCCGAACGTGATCCGCACGGCGATCCGATCCCCGCGGTCGACGGGTCGGTGCCCACTCCCCCGGCACGGCAGCTCAGCGACTTCGTCAACGGTGAGAGCGGCCGCATCGCCCGCATCTCGGACTCCGACCCGGCCATGCTGCGGTACTTCGACTCGGTGGGTGTGGCACTGGACGTCACGGTGACGGTGCTGGAGCGACGCGACTTCGCCGGCACCGTGTCGGTCCGGATCGGCGTCCAGGAAGACACCGTCGAGCTCGGAAACCCCGCAGCCCAGGCCATCTGGCTGGTGTGAGCGGCTACCTCAGGGTCGCGGGACGGACCACCATCACCGAACTCGCCCGCTTTCCCCGCTCCTGGAGCAGCGCGATGGTGTGCCCGCTCGGATCGATCGCGGCGTAGACGCCCTTGATGCCGATCGGCTCGAGCCAGCGACCCTGACTGATCGCTTCGGCTTCGTCCGCGTCGACCTGCCGGTGCGGGAACGCGGTCTGCGCGGCGGCGTCGATGTCGAGACTGACACCCGGCTCCTCGGCCAGCTGTTCCAGCGTGCGCGCGTGCTCGAGCGTGAACGGACCCACCCGGGTCCGTCGCAGCGACGTGAGATGCCCGCCGACGCCGATCAACGCGATCCCCAGATCACGTGCGAGAGCGCGCACATAGGTTCCGGACGAACATTCCACCTCGACGTCGAGGTCGACGAACGTGCCCTCGGTGCGCCTGGCGATCACCTCGAACCGGGACACCGTGACCGACCGGGGCGCGAGTTCGAACTCCTCCCCCGCCCGGATCAGCGCGTGCGCCCGCCGGCCGTCCACCTTGATGGCGCTCACGCTCGACGGGATCTGCTGGATGTCCCCGGTGAGGGTGCGCACCTGCGCCGCGATCTCCTCGTCCCTCACACCGGAAGCATCCGCCGACGCGACGACGTCACCCTCGGCGTCGTCGGTGGTGGTGGCCTGCCCCAACCGGATCGTGGCCGTGTACGCCTTGGTGGTGAGCGCGAGAAGCCCCAGCAGCTTCGTCGCCCGCTCGATACCGAGCACCAGCACCCCGGTGGCCATCGGGTCCAGAGTGCCCGCGTGGCCGACCTTCCGGGTGCCGAGCAGCTTGCGGCACCGGGCCACCACGTCGTGGCTGGTGACGCCCGCGTCCTTGTCGACGATGAGCAGTCCGGCGCCGACGAGACCGGAAGAGGGCTTTTCACGTGCAGACACGAGGCCCGATTCTGCCAGCCGCCGTCACGGCACCGAAATCAGTGCACCGCAATGGCGGTGATGATGAGTCCGTCGGACACCATCCACCGTCCGTCGAACGAGGCCAGCGGCGGTCCGTCGACGGTCTCCCCGGAGATGAGGAGATCCGAATGGAACGTGCCCGTGCCATCGCCGGACGCCTCGAACGTGATGTGCGCGTCCTCGAACCCGAGCCACCGGGCGGTCAGCGGGAACCATGCCTTGTACGTGGCTTCCTTGGCGCAGAACAGCAGCCTGTCCCGGTGCACCGGATCACCGGTAGCCGAGCGCCACTGCCCGGAGTCCGCCGCACCCGACAGCCAGTCGCGTTCGGCGGGCAGGCTCACCGCGTCCAGCACCCCGTCGGGCAGCGCGTCGTGCGGTTCGGCGTCGATGCCGACGGACCGCACCTGCATCGCGTAACCGAGCGCCGCGCCGCGGTAACCGTCGCAGTGAGTGAGGCTCCCCACCACCCCGCGCGGCCACACGGGGGAACCCTTGTCGCCCCGCAGAACAGGGGCCTGGTCCACACCCAGCTTCGTCATCGCCAGGCGGGCGCAGTGACGTGCGGTGGTGAATTCGCGTCGCCGCTTCTCCACCGCCCGCCCGATCAGCGCCTCCTCCTGCGGGTGCGGACGCAACCCCGCCGGATCCTCGAACAGTTCCGAGGACACCACACCGGCAGGCAGAATTCTCTCGATCACAGAGCCCCCCTCGCCCGCATCTTCTCCACTTCGGCTTCCTGTTCGGGAGTGACCTTGAAATGGCCGCCCCATTTGTTCAGCGTGCCCGGCGGATACTCCGGCACCGGGAGGATCTGCCGCAGCAGATTGTCCGGCAGCCCCCGCCGCTGCCACTCCCGCGGATAACCGAGCGACACCTCCTCGAACCGCACCCCGTCGTAGTAGGTGGTGCGCGGAATGTGCAGATGCCCATACACGGCACAGACGGCGTTGTACCGGGTGTGCCAGTCCGCGGTCAGTTCGGTGCCGCACCACAGGGAGAACTCCGGATACCACAGCACCTGCGTCGGCTGACGCACCAACGGGAAGTGGTTGATCAGAACCGTGCGGGTGCCGGCGGGCAGGGCGTCCAGCCGCGCCTTCGTCGTCTCGACGCGGTTGCGGCACCACGCGTCCCGGGTTCCGTACGGTTCGCTCGACAGCAGGAATTCGTCCGTGGCCACCACGTTCTTCTCCCGCGCGATCGCGAGGCCCTCCTCCTTCGTGGTGGCGCCGTCGGGCAGGAACGTGTAGTCGTACAGCAGGAACATCGGGACCAGCGTCACCGGGCCGTCCTCCGCCTCCCACACCGGGAACGGGTCCTCGGGGGTGATGACCCCGATCTCGCGGCACATGGTGACCAGATAGTCGTAGCGGGCGGCGCCGTGGATCTGCACCGGGTCCTTCGCCGTCGTCCACAGTTCGTGGTTGCCCGGAACCCAGATGACCTGCGCGAAACGACTGCGCAGAAGTTTCAGCGCCCACCGGATGTCGTCGGTCTTCTCCGAGACGTCCCCGGCGACGATCAGCCAGTCCTCGGGCGAGTCCGGGTAGATGTCCTCGGTGATCGGACGGTTTCCCCGGTGCCCCACATGGGTGTCGCTCACCGCCATCAGTTTGGGTGCCACGTCAACCACCTTTCCGATCGTGCTCCGCCGCCGGACCGCTGTCCGATCCGTGCCGTGCCTGCAGGTCGGCCCCGACCACTGCCCAGCGGCCCGTTCCGACCCGCCACACGACCGCAAGCATCCGAAGAATTAAGAACACCGTCAGGCCCGTCCAGATTCCCCCCAGGCCCCAGTCGTTCAGCATCGACAGCCAGATCAGTGGCAGGAACCCGGCCAGCGCGCAGGCCAGCGTGGCGTTCCGGAGGAAGGCGACGTCCCCGGCCCCGAGCAGCACGCCGTCGAGCGCGAACACGACGCCGGCCACCGGCATGATCGCGACGAAGAACCACCAGGCGACCGCCATCTCGTCGAGAACGGCCCGGTCGGAGGTGAACAGTTCGGGGATCACGCCGTGGCCGAGGGCGAAGACCAGGGCGAGTCCGGTCGCGAAGATCGTGGACCATCGGGTGATGCGCCACGACAGTCGCGTCGCGCCGGCGGCGTGCCCGGCGCCCAGTGCGGCACCGACGAGCGCCTGTGCGGCGATCGCCAGGGAGTCGAGGGTGAGGGCCACGAGGTTCCACAGCTGCAGCACCACCTGGTGGGCGGCGACCGCAGCGGCGCCGAACCGGGACGCGACGGCGGCGGCCGAGAGGAAGCACGCCTGGAACGCCAGGCTCCGCAGGATTAGGTCGCGGCCGAGAACCATCTGAGCCCGCATGACGTGCCACCGCGGCCGCAACGGCACCCGCTCCACCACCAGCGCCCCGACGAACAGACTCGCGGACACAGCCTGCCCGATCACGTTCGCGACCGCCGAGCCCTCGAGTTCCAGCCGCGGCGCGCCCCACAATCCGTGCACCAGCACGGGGCAGGCGACAGCGGACACGACGAGACCGGCGATCACGAATCGCAGGGGCCGCACCGTGTTCTGCACACCGCGCATCCAGCCGTTGCCTGCCATCGCGATCAGGATCAGCGGGGCGCCGAACACGGCGATCCGCAACCAGCTCCCGGCGGCCGCGGCGATGTCGGAGCCGCCGGCGATCGCCGACGTGACCGGCCGTCCGAACAGGTGGACCAGCGCGATCACCACCGCGCCGATGCCCAGCGCCAGCCACGTGGCCTGCACGCCCTCCCGGACCGCGCCGCGCTCGTCGCCGGCGCCGTGCATGCGGGACGCGCGCGCCGTCGTGCCGTAGGACAGGAACGTCAGCTGGGTGCTGACCTGAGCGAGGATCAGACCGCCGACGGCAAGACCCGCGAGCGCCAGCGCACCCAGCCGGCCGACGACGGCGATGTCGAAAAGCAGATAGATCGGTTCGGCCGCGAGCACACCGAGCGCCGGCAACGCCAGCCCGAACACCGTCCGGGCGGTCGCGTCGCCCGTGATCTCCGAAACCTCAGCCAACGATTTCGGACCTCAGCCGAGCGATTCGACGAGCGCGGTCACGATCTCGTCCGCCGAAGTCACGGCCGTGTAGCCGGCAGCGAACCGGTGACCGCCGCCGCCGAGGTACCCGGCGACGATCGAGACGTCCACGTCGGACTTCGACCGCAGCGACACCGAATACGTGCCGTCGGCCGCCTCCTTGAGGACCGCCGCGACCTCCGCCTCGGACGTCGTCCGGACGATGTCGATGACGCTCTCGATCTCCTCCGAGCGCAGATCCCCGACGTAGGCCTGCCGGATGACGGCGTAGACGAGTCCACGCCCGCCCGCCGCCTCGGGGACGAGCGTCGCCGACCCGAGCACCGACGACAACATCGGCAGCCACCCGAACGGGTGGGTGTCGAGCAGGCGACGGGCGATGCGGGCTCCATCGATGCCGGTGGCGAGGAGCCGCTCCGCGAGAGTGTGCGTGCCGGGCTGCACCCAGCGGAACGAACCGGTGTCGGTCACGAGACCCGCGTACAGGCAGTGCGCGAGATCGGCGTCGATGTCCACACCCCACACGTCGAACATCTGCGCCACGACCGCTGTCGTCGACTCCGCCGACTCGTCGATCAGGTTCATGCGACCGAACCGGGTGTTGGACCGGTGGTGATCGATGACGAGGGTCTCCCCCGCGTTCGCGAGCCGGTCGGCGAGCTTCCCGAGACGTCCGGCGCTGCCGCAGTCGACGGTGACGAGCAGATCGACATTGCGGCGCACCTGGTCCGCCGGCACCAGCAGGTGAGTGCCCGGCAGTTCCCGCATCGACTCCGGCAGTTCGTCGGGCGCGCCGAACGCGACCTGCACCGGAATCCCTTTGCGCTCGAGCACCAATGCCAGGGCGAGTCCACTGCCGATCGTGTCGGCATCGGGTTGGACGTGGCACAGAATCGTCACCGACGTCGCGTTCTCGAGAACGGCGACCGCCTGCGGCAGAAACACCTCGTGGCGATCGAGATCAGACAGGGACGTCTCCTGAGTGTGGGTCATGTCGGTTCGTGTCAGTCCGCCTGGCGGGAACGGGACGGCTCGTCGACTTCGGCGTCGTCCGCGTCCTCGACTCGGGGTTCCTTGTACGGATCGGGGTCACCGGCCGGCGACGCACCGGCCGCGACCCGCGCGACCTCGTCGTCGGCGGCGCGGGCGCGGGCGAGGAGTTCCTCCATGTGCCGTGCCGTGTCGGGGACCGTGTCCGCGACGAACGTCAGCGTCGGCGTGAACCGGACTCCGGTGCCTGCACCCACCTTCGAGCGCAGAACGCCCTTCGCCTTCTCCAGTCCCGCGGCCGCGGACACGAGGTCCGGTTCGGACTCGAGGTCGGCGCCCATCACGGTGTAGTAGACGGTGGCGTCGTGGAGGTCGGCCGTCACCTTGGTATCGGTGATCGTGACGAACGCCAGGCGAGGGTCCTTGATTTCGTGGTCGATCGCCGTCGCGACGATCGTGCCGATGCGCTTGGCGAGTTTTCGTGCCCGGGCGGGATCCACCATGACAATCAGACTCCTCTCCCTGGCCGCTCGATAAGTTGTGAAGTTGCGGTGTAGCTGTAGTTCATTCTGCACGCCGGGCCGCGGACGCGGCGGGCGGGCAGGGCGCTCCGAATCAGTCCTCGGGGCCGAAAATCCTTCGCCGGACCGCAAGGAGTTGCAGTTCCGGCATCCCGGCGACGTGCCGTTCGCACGTGTCGAGCACCTCGTGTACGTGATCGACCGCCGAACTCGCCATCGTGACGCCGAGCATCGACCGGCGGTACCGATCCTGTTCCCCGGTCTCCGCCGCCGAGACGCCGTAACGTCGCAGCTCCGCCAGAACCGGTTTGACCATTGCACGCTTCTCTTTGAGAGATCGCACGTCACCGAGCAAGATGTCGAGCTCGAGCGCACCGACGTACAAACTTTCCTCCTTCGGGGAGACGTGCGCTCCCCCGGCCGATCGACTCGGCCGGAGAAGCGCACGCCGGATGACGCTGCTACGTCACCCCAAACGGATGGCGACTAGTCGCGCGGCTTTTCCCGAAGCTCGTAGGCCTCGATGACGTCACCGACCTTGATGTCGGAGTAGGTGAGCGTCAAACCGCACTCGTAACCCTCGCGTACCTCGACAGCGTCCTCCTTCTCCCGCTTCAGCGAGGAGATGGTGACGGTCTCGGCGACAACCGTGTTGTCACGCAGCAGCCGGGCCTTCGCATTGCGACGGATGGTACCCGAGGTGACGAGGCAACCGGCAATGTTGCCGACCTTGGACGAACGGAACATCGCGCGGATCTCCGCCTTGCCCAGCTCGACCTCTTCGTAGATCGGCTTGAGCATGCCCTTGAGAGCCTTCTCGACTTCGTCGATGGCCTGGTAGATCACCGAGTAGTACCGGATGTCGACGCCCTCGCGGTTCGCCAACTCGGTCGCCTTGCCCTCGGCGCGCACGTTGAACCCGATGATGATCGCGTTCGACGCAGCGGCCAGGTTGACGTTGGTCTCGGTGACGCCACCGACACCACGGTCGATGACCCGCAACTGCACCTCGTCGTCGATCTCGATGCCGTGCAGGGCCTCTTCCAAGGCCTCCACGGTTCCCGAGTTGTCGCCCTTGAGGATGAGGTTGAGCTGCGACGTCTCCTTGAGAGCCGAATCCAGGTCCTCGAGGCTGATGCGCTTGCGGCTCTTCGCGGCCAGAGCGTTGCGCTTCCGCGCATTGCGCCGGTCGGCGATCTGACGGGCGATGCGGTCCTCGTCGACCACGAGCAGGTTGTCGCCTGCACCGGGGACCGACGTGAAGCCGACCACCTGGACGGGACGCGAGGGCATGGCCTCGAGCACGTCGTCGCCGTGCTCGTCGACCATGCGGCGCACACGTCCGTATGCGTCGCCGGCCACGATCGAGTCGCCGACCCGCAGCGTTCCGCGCTGGATGAGCACGGTCGCGACGGGGCCGCGTCCACGGTCGAGGTGCGCCTCGATGGCGACACCCTGAGCGTCCATGTCCGGGTTGGCCCGCAGGTCCAGGGCAGCGTCCGCCGTCAACAGCACCGCTTCGAGCAGTGCGTCGATGTTGGTGCCCTGCTTCGCCGAGATGTCGACGAACATGGTGTCTCCGCCGTATTCCTCGGCGACCAGTCCGTACTCGGTGAGCTGCTGCCGGATCTTGTCCGGGTTCGCGCCTTCCTTGTCGATCTTGTTCACCGCGACCACGATCGGCACGTCGGCCGCCTGGGCGTGGTTGATCGCTTCCACCGTCTGCGGCATGACGCCGTCGTCGGCGGCGACGACCAGGATCGCGAGGTCGGTGGCCTTGGCACCACGGGCACGCATGGCCGTGAAGGCCTCGTGACCGGGGGTGTCGATGAACGTCACGAGACGCTCGTTGCCGTCGAGCTCGGTCAGCACCTGGTAGGCACCGATGTGCTGCGTGATGCCGCCGGCTTCGCCCTCACGGACGTTTGCCTTACGGATCGTGTCGAGCAGTCGGGTCTTACCGTGGTCGACGTGGCCCATGACGGTGACCACCGGCGGGCGGGACTCGAGGTCCTCTTCGCCGCCTTCGTCCTCGCCGTAGGTGAGGTCGAAGCTGTCGAGCAGCTCGCGGTCCTCGTCCTCCGGGCTGACGACCTGGACGACGTAGTTCATCTCGCCGCCGAGCAGTTCCAGCGTCTCGTCGTTGACCGACTGGGTCGCCGTCACCATCTCGCCGAGGTTGAACAGTGCCTGCACCAATGCTGCGGGGTTCGCGTCGATCTTCTCCGCGAAGTCCGACAGGGAAGCACCGCGGGCGAGGCGAATGGTCTCGCCGTTGCCACGGGGCAACCGCACGCCGCCGACGGCGGGCGCCTGCATGGAATCGTATTCCTGGCGCTTCTGACGCTTCGACTTGCGACCACGACGCGGGGCGCCACCGGGACGACCGAAGGCACCTGCTGCCGCACCGCGCTGACCGGGGCGTCCACCGCCACCGGGACGACCGCGGAAACCACCTGCGGGTGCTCCGCCACCGGGCGCGCCTGCGCCGGCACCGGGTGCTCCGCCGCCGCGGTATCCACCGCCGCCGCCACCACCGGGACGACCGCCGGGGGCTCCGCCGGGACGGCCGGGACGACCGCCGGGAGCGGGACGTGCCGAACGAGCAGGCATCGCGCCCGGGTTCGGGCGAGGAGGCATCGAGCCGGGGCTCGGACGAGGTCCACCCTGACCCGGTGCCGGACGGGGACCGCCCTGACCGGGAGCCGGACGAGGTCCACCCTGACCGGGAGCCGGACGGGGACCGCCCTGACCCGGTGCGGGACGAGGTCCACCCTGGCCGGGAGCCGGACGGGGTGCACCCGGACGCGGCGCGCCGGGAGCGGGACGGGGTGCCGGACGCTCGGCGGGAGCCGAGGAGTACGGGTTGTTACCGACGCGCGGGGGCTTCGGTCCGGGGCGGGGTCCGCCGGGCTTGGCGCCCGTGGACGGAGCCGCGGGGGCACTGGCGGCCGCCGGGGCGGCCGGGGCTGCGGGTGCGGCCGGAGCCGGGGCAGCCGGGGTCGGGCGACCGGGCTTGGGAGCATTGCTCGCCGGTGCAGCCGGGATGGCTGCGCTCGCTGCGGGTGCGACCGGTGCCGGGGCCTGAGCCTCGGGAGTGGCCGCGGGTGCTGCTGCAGCGGGTGCGGCCGGAGCCGGGGCTGCCGGCTTGGGGCCGGGACGGGGTCCGCCCGGCTTGGCCGAGGTCGCGGGGGTGCTCGGCGCACCCTCGCCGGGCTTGGCAGCCGGACGGGCTGCGGAATCAGCCGACTTCGCCGACGGGAAGGACTCCCGCAGACGCCTGGCGACGGGCGCCTCCACTGTGGAGGACGCCGACTTCACGAACTCGCCCTGCTCCTTGAGCGTTGCGAGTAGTTCTTTACTTGTGACACCGAGTTCTTTAGCCAACTCGTGCACGCGGGCCTTGCCTGCCACTGCTCTCCTCACTGATGAGGTCGAGCAGGAGGCTCCCTGAGAGGGGCCCGCACGACCTCGGGTTATCTCCGATGGACGATCATCGCTGGTGCTTCACGGTGTGCTCATGAGTGCTTGTGCCTGTTCTGTTCGAGAGGTACTGCTCTGGGTGGGTGCCCTGCGCGTACCCAGTGGTCGACTTCTGACGTGTCGACACTTCCGGACACTCGCAGCGCTCTGCCGAATGCTCGGCGTCGTTCCGCGAGACTCAGGCAAACCTCGACGGGGTGCAGCCACGCACCTCGACCGGGAAGCCTGCGCCTCGGGTCCGGGGCGAGAACATGACCTTGCGGCCCGCTCTCACTAACCACAACCCTGAGCAGATCGACAGCCAGCGCGCGCTCCCTACATCCTATGCATGTTCGGACCGGTGAACCGGTAGGAACGCGCGCGGAATCGGGATGCTCATGCTGAACCATTGACCACTCTACCGCCGACTTGCCCCGATCTCCGCATTCCCGGCTCAACGACTGGTCGCGGCGGGTCCGCCTGCCGACTCGGGAGCGGGTGCGGCGTCGCTGCGGATGTCGATCCGCCAACCGGTCAAGCGCGCAGCAAGACGGGCATTTTGCCCTTCCTTGCCGATGGCGAGGGACAGCTGGAAGTCCGGGACGACGACACGCGCGGCCCGCGCCTCGGGATCCACGACAGTGACGGAGACCACTTTCGACGGTGACAGCGCGTTGCCGACGAACCGGGCCGGGTCGTCGTCGAAGTCGATGATGTCGATCTTCTCGCCGGCGAGTTCACTCATCACGTTGCGCACCCGCTGACCCATCGGCCCGATGCACGCACCCTTCGCGTTGAGCCCCTGCACCCGCGACTGGACGGCGATCTTCGACCGGTGGCCGGCCTCGCGGGCGACGGCGATGATCTCGACGGAGCCGTCCGCGATTTCCGGGACCTCGAGCGCGAACAGTTTGCGGACGAGGTTCGGGTGGGTGCGCGACAACGTGATCTGCGGTCCGCGCTGGCCACGGGCGACACCGACGACGTAGCACTTGAGCCGCTCGCCGTGCTCGTAGTTCTCCCCGGGCACCTGCTCGGCGGGCGGGATCAGTCCTTCGGCGCCGCTGGCCTCGCTCCCGATCCGCACCACGACCATGCCGCGCGAGTTCGCCCTCGTGTCGCGCTGGATCACGCCGCCGACGATCTCACCCTCGTGGGTGGAGTACTCGCCGAAGCTCCGCTCGTGCTCGGCGTCGCGCAGCCGCTGGAGGATGACCTGGCGCGCGGTGGTCGCGGCGATCCGGCCGAACCCTTCCGGGGTGTCGTCCCATTCCTCGCCGACCATGTTGCCGTCGGCGTCGACGTCGTGTGCCATCACCCGCACGATGCCGCTCTTGGTGTCGACGTCGATCCGGGCGTGCTGCTTGTGCCCTTCGGTGTGCCGGTAGGCGGTGAGCAGCGCCGTCTGGATCGTCGAGATGACGGTCTCGATCGAGATGCCCTTGTCGGCTTCGATGGCGCGCAGCGCCGCAATGTCGATATTCACTTGTCCAGCCCCTCTACTACTTCTTCATCTTCCGACGCGTCGGCGTCCGCAGGTGCCACGCGACCCTCGGGTATCCCGCCCGCGAGTTCCAGCTCCCTCGGGTCGGGTTTCGAGAATTCCACCTGCACAACAGCTTTCTGAATATCCGGGAGCGCGATGCGCCGAACGTCCGGACCGGTGCGCGAGCCGATCACCACCGCGACCGAGTCGCCGTCGAGGGCCCCGATCCGGCCCACGACGGTCTCGTGCGCGAGGTCGATGCGGGCCTTGCGGCCGCGGGCACGGCGCCAGTGCCGCTCGTGCGTGAGCGGCCGGTCGATACCGGGAGAGGTGACCTCGAGCGTGTACGGGGACTCCCCGAAATCGGACACCGAATCGAAGACCTCGGAGATCGCGTGGCTCAGGTTCGCGACCGCGTCGAGTTCGAGTCCGGCGTCGCTGTCCACCATGATCCGGACCGCGCTGTGCTTACCCGCGAGGGTGACCGCAACATCCTCCACGTCGTAGCCCTGACGTTGCACCAGATCGGAGATGAGCTCCGTCACCCTCTCCTTGGATGGAACCGGCATCGGGGAAGCTCCTCGTTTCAGTTGTCGCTCGTCGTGTGTCGTGGTCTGCAGGTCATCGTGCCGCACAGGGCAGCGCCTCGAACCCGCCGGGACGGGTTCGAGCATCTAAGAGTAACGCCGATTCGAGGCGCCCGTGACCAGCCCCGGTGCTCGATTCCCGGGATCGCGGCCCGACCTGGCACCATGGACCGGTGCTCATGCCCACCGTCTCCCGGCCCCCGACTTCCGGTCCGGCCGTGTCCCGGCGCACCGCTCTCCGGTTCGCAGCAGCCTCCGCGTTCGGCGTCGCGAGCGTCCCCCTTCTGGCGGGATGCGCCGACGGCGAGGACGCCGATGTCGAGGTCGATTCACTGCTCGCGCAGTCGCGTCTGGCGCGTCGCGACGCCGCGGGCGCGGCGGCGACCATCGCACTGCTGCCCGACCGTGGCGCCGCACTCGAACTGGTGCGCGCCCAGCGGACCGCGCACGCCGACGCGTTGGACGCCGAAATCGCCAGGGCCGCAGGAACGTACCCGGACGGCACCGCACCGACGACGTCCGCTCCCCCGTCGGCGACACCGACCGCACCCGCACCTCCGCCCGGTCTCGAGCAGTTGCGGGCCGACCTGGCCGAGTCGCAGCGCAGTGCGGCCGACTCGGCCCGCGCGCTGACCGGGTACCGCGCGGGACTGTGTGCGTCGATCAGCGCCGCGTGCGGAACGTACCTGGCGGTGGTGCTGCCGTGACGACACCCACCGAAGCCGAGAGCAGGACCCTCGGCGACGCGCTGGCCGCCGAACATTCCGCGGTGTTCGCCTACGGGGTCGTCGCCGCCTTCTCGAACCCCACCCGGGCGGCGCAGGTGGCCACCGCCGCCGCGGCCCACCGGGCCCGCCGGGACGAACTCCTGGACACGCTGACCGCGGCGGGCCTGACGGCCCCGGCCGCCGAAGCGGGCTACACGCTGCCGTTCCCGGTCGCCGACCCGATCACCGCCGCGCAACTCGCGGCCCAGGTCGAGGCGGACACCGCCGTCGCGTGGCGGGCGGTCGTCGAGCACGGCGAGACGCCGGACACCCGCACGCTCGGCGTGACCGCGCTGACCGACACCGCCGTCCGGGAGGCCACCTGGCGGGTGGCCCTCGGAACCGATCCGGTGACCGACCCGTTTCCCGGCCAGCCCTGACGCGCAGGTTCCCGCCCACCGGGAATGTGCCCCCACCCGGCGCGCTCCCGGCCTAGCGTCTCTCCCGACACACTGAACGGCAACGGGAGGACGGCGGCGTGGACGAACGCTCGGTGGAGCAGCGTGTGGCGGACCTGGAGCGGGTGACCGCGATCAAGGCCCTCAAGTACCGCTACTGGCGAGCGTGCGACGGCAAGGACCCGGACGCGTTCCGTGCCTGCTTCGTCGCGTCCGGGGCGTCCGTCGACTTCGGCCCGCTCGGCCGGTTCGACGACGCCGACCGGCTCACGGACATCTTCCGCAGGATCGCGCTTCACGAGGTGGACGGCAAGCACGTGATTCTGGACATGCACCACGGCTTCCATCCGGACATCGTGCTGCACGGCGACACCGAGGCGACCGGTACGTGGACGCTGCAGTTCCGCCAGGTCGATCTGCTGAAGCGGACGGAGATGGTGTCCGCCGGCGAGTACGACGACGCCTACCGGTTCGAGGACGGCGTCTGGCGAATGTCGCGATGCCACTTCACCACTCGATGGTCGATCACCCGCCCGCTCACCGAGGACACGGCGGTCGTCCAGTGAGCGCCGGGGTAGCACTGGTCACCGGGGGAAGCCGCGGCGTCGGCAAGGGTGTCGCGACCTCGCTGGGAGCCGCCGGGTGGACCGTTTACGTCACCGGGCGCGGCCCGGTCACCGCGGACAGTCCGCTGTCGGCGTCGGCGCGAGCGGTCACCGACGCCGGGGGCACCGGCATCGCGGTGGCCTGCGATCACCGCGTCGACGAGGAGGTGCACACCCTGTTCACCCGGATCTCGGACGAGCAGGCGGGCCGACTCGACTTGCTGGTCAACAACGTGTGGGCCGCACCCGAGGGATTCGGCGGGTTCAGCACACCGTTCTGGGAACGACCCCTCGACGACTGGGACTCGCTGATCGGCGTCGGACTGCGCGCCCACTACGTCGCGTCCGTGGAGGCAGCCCGGTTGATGGTGCCCCGGCGGTGCGGGTTGATCGCGAATATCTCGTCGTTCGGAACCCGGGGGCATCTGCACTCGGTGCTCTACGGCATGTCCAAGGCCGGGTTGGACAAGATGGCCAGCGACATGGCTGCGGAGCTGGCGCCGCACGACGTCCGTGCGGTCTCACTGTGGCCGGGCATCGTGCGCACGGAGATGATCGTCGCCAGCGGGATGGAGACCATCGCCGGCTTTCCCGTCGCGGACGCCGAGTCTCCGGAGTTCGTCGGCGAGGTGATCTGCGCCCTCACCGCGGACCCCACCCTGCCCGAGCGGAGCGGCCACACGTTCGTGACGGCGGAGCTGGCCGTCGAATACGGCATCACCGACACGCAGGGCCGCACCCCGCCGTCGCACCGGGAACCGTTCGGCGGCGGCCCCCTGTTCTGAGTCGCCGACTCTCAGTTCACGTCGCGGCGGCGGACGAGCCAGAGCGTGCCCACCGCAAATGCGGCGACGTAACCGGCCAGGACGAGTACCGACGTGCTGCCGTCGAGGATGTTCAGGACACCGGGGGTGGTGTCGCCGCCGAAGTCGCGGAGGGAGCCGGCCAGCGAGCCCGCGGCGGTGCCGGGGAGGAGGTCCGTCACCACCGACACGGGGTCGAGGATGGCGGCGACTCCGCGGAGCAGGTTTTCGACCACCAGCACCCACACGAGGCCGAGACCGACGGACAACGCGGGCCCCCGCGCGAGGGCGCCGACGAGGACACCGGCAGCGGTCCACATGGCGAGGATGAGCATCCCGGAGGCGAGCGCCTTCAGCATCGGTGAGGCGGCAGGCAGATTCGCCGGCTCCGACTCGACCGTGGCGATGACGGTGGCCACCCCGACGTCGACTGCCGCCACGGTGAGGACGAGTCCGATCACCACGGTCAGCAACGCGAGGAGCGTTCCGGCGAGTGCGGCCGATCGCGAAGGCCCCTGGGTGAACACGGTCTTCCACGTCCCCCACCCGTAGCCGCTGCCGATGGTGAGGGCGCCGAGGATGAGCATCAGCGCACCTCCGAACATAGCCATGCCCTGGGTGAACACCTGGGGCACCGCCGAGGGCAGCATCTGCGCGAGCAGCACGTCCGGGGGCGCGGACGACGCCATGTCGGTAGTGCCGCCGGTCTTGAACGTGATGTAGTTGAACAGGTAGACGAAGACCAGGTTCAGCACGATCCACGCGGCGAGCAGCACCCACATGGACGGCCATTTCCGCAGTCGGAGAAGCTCGGCTCGGGTGCTGGCGATCACTGCGTTCATGACATTCTCCTCGGATCGTTGCTTGCCGTGCGGTCGCCGGGACTGCCGTCCGACGTCATCGCGAAGAAGACGTCCTCGAGCGACCGCTCCCGCCGGGACAACTCGTACAGGTCTATTCCCGCGTCGACGAGAACACGGGCCACCTTCGGCGCCAGTTCCGGCGACACGGCGACGGCGAGCGCGTCCCCCCGCGTGTCGACGACGTCGGGTCCCAGCAGCTCCTCGAGCACCACCGCCGCCCGTTCCCTCGGATCGGCGCGCACCAGCAGGCTGGTGCCACCGCGCAGTTCGGCGACGGTGGACTGCGCGATCAGCTCCCCGCGCGAGATCACGCCGACGCGATCGCAGATCTCCTGCACCTCGCTGAGCATGTGGCTGGAGAGCATGACGGAATGCCCGGAATCGGCGAGTTCGACTATCAGTTCCCGCATCTCGGCCATCCCGGCCGGGTCGAGCCCGTTGGTGGGTTCGTCCAGGATCAGCAGGTCGGGTTCGCCGAGAAGTGCGGCCGCGACACCGAGACGCTGCTTCATCCCGAGCGAGTAGGTGCGGAAACGGTCGTGTCCGCGATCGCGCAGGCCCACCCGGTGCAGCGCGGATTCCACCGCGTCGTCCGGCAGCCGGCGATACCTGCTCAGTACCCGCAGGTTGTCACGACCGGAGAGGTAGGGGAAGAAGCCGGGGCCTTCGATCAGCACCCCGGTGCGGGCCGCCGCCGTGCTGTCACCGGGTGCGCACCCGAAGAGCGTCGCGGTCCCGGAGGTCGGCCGGACCAGGCCAGTGAGCATGCGCAGTGTGGTGGTCTTGCCTGCACCGTTCGGGCCGAGGAACCCGTACACCTCACCCGTTCGCACGGTCAGGCTGACGGCGTCGACCGCCGTGTGTTCGCCGTAGCGTTTGGTCAACCTGTCGGTGACCACGATGTCGGAAGTCATGACTCCAGCCTCGACTCCGCGGACGACGCGCACATCCGCCTGCGCGCGTCACCTCACGTACGTGTCGCGGACGATGACAGCGTCGCCGGAACCGGTCTACGTTCGGGTGGTGCACACCGACCGGAGGGACACGTCGATCGCCCCGCGGGACGCCCTGATCGCGCTGGGCGTCGCAATCGTGCAGGTCGTCGGCAGTGTGGGCGCCAACCACAACCAGTCGTGGGCGACGCCGCTGGACGCGGGGGGCTTCGTGTTGGTGCTGTGCGGTCCGCTCGCGTTGCTCTTCCGGCGACGGTGGCCGGTCACGGTCCTGCTCGTCGTCCTGGCCGTCACGGTCCTGTACGTCGCCCAGGGTTACGGGTACGGCCCCGTGTTCCTGTCGCTCGTGGTCGCGTTTCTGAGCGCCGCGACGGCCGGGTCGCGCTGGCACACGTATCCGATCCTCGCGGTCGGTTACGTGCTGATCGTCTTCGCCGTGCCGGCGGTGTCCGCTTCTGAGGCCCCGTCGCTCCTCGCCCTCACCGGTATCGCGGCCTGGTTGCTGGTGCTCCTCGCCGCCGCCGAGATCATCCGTCAGCGCCGCGGGACGCTCGACGCCCGCAGGCAACGCGCCGAGGCGGCGCAACGCAGCACCCTGGACGAGCAGCGCCGCCGGGCCAGCGAGGAGCGGCTCGCGATCGCCCGTGAGCTGCACGATGTTCTGGCACACAGTCTTTCGCTCATCAACGTGCAGGCGTCGGTCGCACTCGAGCTGTGGGACAGCAGACCCGAACAGTCGCAGGAGGCACTGTCCGCGATCAAGGTCGCGAGCCGCGACGCGATCGGCGACGTCCACGCGCTGCTGGCGTCGCTGCGCGGCGGCGACGACAGCCCGCCCACCGCGCCCACCGCCGGGATCGGGGACCTGGACAGCGTGGTCGAGCGCGCCCGCGCCGCGGGTCTCGCGGTGACGACGGTCGTCGAGGGCGCACCGCGGCCGTTGCCCGTCGTGGTCGACGTCGCTGCGGCGCGCATCGTGCAGGAGTCGCTGACCAACGTGGCCCGCCACTCCGGCGGCTCGTCGGCCGATGTCACGGTGACGTACTCACCCACGTCCGTCCGCGTCCGGATCGATGACGACGGACGAGGCCCGGACGGCGCATCGACCGGTGGCGGCGGAAACGGCATCCCCGGCATGCGGGAACGCGCCCGCGCCCTCGGTGGTGAGCTGACCGCCGGGAGCGGACCGGGCGGCGGTTTCCGGGTGCAGGCGACGCTCCCCCTCGCCCACGACCCGGCGGGCCGGGCATGACGATTCGCGTCCTCGTCGCCGACGACCAGGCCCTCGTGCGGGCGGGTTTCGCCGCCCTGCTCGACGCCCAGCCGGACATCACCGTGGCCGGTCAGGCCGAGAACGGGGAGCAGGCGGTGAGCCTGACTCGCACACTGGTTCCCGACGTCGTCCTCATGGACATCCGGATGCCGGTGCTCGACGGACTGGAGGCGACCCGGCGGATCGCTTCTGATCCTGCGCTGTCCGGTGTGCGGGTGGTGGTGCTCACCACGTTCGAACTGGACGAGTACGTGTTCGAGGCCATGCGCGCGGGGGCGACGGGTTTTCTCGTCAAACACACCGAGCCCGCCGAACTGGTGCGGGCGGTCCGCGTGGTGGCCGACGGGGATGCCCTGCTGTCGCCGTCCGTCACGCGGAAGCTGGTCGCGGAGTTCGCGACTCACGCCAAACGGCCGCCCCAGTCCAGTCGCCTCGACGACCTCACCGATCGTGAACGCGAGGTGATGATCCTGATCGCCGAGGGTCTCACCAACGCCGAGATCGGTTCGCGGCTGTTCCTGAGCCCGGCCACCGCCCGCACGCACGTCAGCCGGATTCTGCTGAAACTCGGTGCCAGGGACCGCACCCAACTGGTGGTCCTGGCGTACGAGTGGGGCCTGGTCCGGCCGGGCTGGCAGGACTGACGACCGGCCCGGCCCGCTCAGGTCGACTTTCACGTCGACGCCAGGACCGCCTTCGATCGTCCGGGCATGAGGGCGGCGGCGACGACCGCGACCGCCACGGATCCGGCTCCCACGTACAGGGCCGGCGCGAGGGCGTCGATGTATCCCGTCGGCGTGAGACTGCCGCCCGCCCCGAGGAACACCGCGGTCAGCAACGCGATCCCCAGCGCGACTCCGATCTCCCGGAGCGTCGCGTTGGTCGAACTGGCCGTGCCGTGGTCGGCCTCGGGCATGTCGGCGAGGACGGCGGTCGCGTTGGGGGCGAACGTCAGACCCATTCCCGCACCGGCCATCACGAACGCCGGCACCATACTGGAGTAGGTGGCGCCGGGAACGATGAGCGACGCCATCCAGAGCAGTGACAGTCCCTGCAGCACCAGGCCGGTGACGAGGAGCGTCCGGACGCCCAGCCGAGGCGCGAGCAACCCTGCGATCGGCGCCACCACCATGGGGGCCGCCGTCCACGGGAGCGTCCGCAGGCCTGCCTCGAACGGGGTATACCCCATGACGATCTGGAGGTACTGCGACAGGAGGAAGACGGCACCCATCATTCCCAGCGTGAACGTCAGCCCGATCACGTTGGCCAGGGAGAACTGGCGGGACCGGAACAGCCGCAGCGGCATCACCGGAAACGGTGTGCGCAACTCGCGCACCACGAACGCCACGAGCAGCACCACCGCCGCGACGAGGGCGCCGAGAACCGTGGCATCGGTCCAGCCGTCGTCGTTGCCGTGCACGATGCCCCAGACTCCGAGGAACACCGCGGCGCCGGCCAACACGACGCCGAGCGGATCCAGCGGTTGCCGCTTCCCCTTCGACTCGCCGAGCGCATAGAGCGCCAACGGGATCGCGACCGCGGCGACGGGAACGTTGATCCAGAACACGGCCTGCCACGACACCCCGTCGACGACGGCGCCGCCGATCACCGGGCCGAGAGCGATTCCGAGGCCCGAGACGCCGCCCCAGATCCCGATGGCGAGGGCCCGCTTGGCGAGCGGCACGGCGCCGGCGAGCAGGGTGAGGGAGAGTGGCATGATCGCGGCCGCGCCGACGCCCTGGACGGCACGCGCCGCGATCAGCATCTCGGAGGTGGTCGACAGCGCCGAGGCGATCGATGCCAGCGCGAAGAGCACTATGCCCCAGAGGAATACACGCCGGCGGCCGAGCCGGTCGCCCAGCGCCGACAGCGTCAGCATCAAGGTCGCAAAGGCCAGCGTGTAGGCGTTCATGAACCACTGCAACTGCCCCACCGACGCACTCAGGTCGCGTTGGATCACCGGCAGGGCGCTGGTCATCACCAGGTTGTCGAGGGTGGCCATGAACATCGGGATCGAGGCGGCGGCGATCGCCAGCCACACCGGCACCGTCCGGCCGCTGCGATGCCCCGGGGGCGGCGGCGCCGATTCGTGTTCGAGGCGTTCGGAGAGTGTCGTCATGACGGGACCTCACATCCGAGTCGTGGGTAGAGGAAATCAGAAGTTGTAAGCATCAGATGATTACTTATTTCGCAGACTAGTAATCAACTGATAACATGTCAACATGGCACCGCCCGTGAAACAGACCCGTATGAGCGCGACGGAACGGCGCGAACTCGTATTGGCCGCCGCCTCCCGCGCGTTCGCCAGGGACGGTTATCACGGCACCAGCACCGACGCCGTCGCACGCGAGGCGGGCGTGTCGCAGCCGTACGTGGTCCGCATGTTCGGTTCGAAATCGCGGCTGTTCGCCGACGTCTTCGACCGCGCGATGTCGCGGATTCTCGACACCTTCGAGCCCTGGTTCGACGGTGTCGCCGCCGACCCCGAGAACGACGAGTCGTGGCTCCCGATGGGCGTCGCGTACACCCAGTTGCTCGAGGACCGCGACCTCCTGCTCGTGATGATGCACGGCTTCACGTCCGGCGCGAACCCGGAGATCGGCGCACTGGCGCGCGACTGGATGTCCCGGCTCTACACGCAGATCCGCACACGCACCGGCTGCAGCCCCGAACGGGCCCGCATCTTCATCGCCAACGGAATGCTGCTCAACACCCTGCTCGCCATGCAGGTACCCGAGCATGCCGGGCAGGATCCGGCGCTCGAGGAACTCGCCGTGTGCGCATTCGGAAACACCCTGGACGCCGCAGGCTCCGAGAACTGATCCGTGATCGGCGATTTCCGCTCTTGATCTTGCTCATCGGACACACTGGAGGGCACGATGGAAGCGTGCGGAAGGGGTGTCCCCGTGGACCGAGCCGTTGAGTCTCGACTGAGCTATTCCGACAGGGAGGGTCACCACCACACCGTGGACCTCTCCCCCACTTCCGCGCGCGTCACGATCGGACGGTCGCCCGGCTCCGATCTCCTTCTCACGGAGGACGACGAGGTCTCGCGACTCCATGCCGTGCTCGAATGCGTCGGCTCGCACTGGACCATCCTCGACGACGGACTTTCCCGTAACGGCACGTTCGTCAACGGCGAGCGGCTCGCGGGCAGGCGGCGGCTCCGGCAGGGCGACAGCATCCGCATCGGCGGAACCAAGATCCGGTACCTGGAATTCGGTGGCGCTCTCGACGAGGCCACCCGAATGGGGACCGACATGCCCGACGTCCGGTCCCTCACCGACACCCAGCGGGCGGTCCTGACGGCGCTCTGCAGGCCGTACAAGCACGGCGCCGCGTTCGCGAATCCCGCCTCGAACCAGCAGATCGCGCAGGAACTGTTCCTCAGCGTCGACGCGATCAAGACTCACCTGCGCGCACTGTTCGCGAAGTTCGGCGTCGGCGATCTCCCGCAGAATCAGAAGCGGGTCAGCCTGGCCGAGCGGGCCATGCGCAGCGGCATCATCAACGAGCGCGATCTCTGATCAGCACGCGGCCATCAGCTCGCGGTCGCGCGCGGCCGTCTCACCGTGGGCGATTCGCTCGACGAGTCCGATGATGGCGAGCGCGACGTCGGCCGCGCGGTCGAGGATCACCGAGTGTCCCGCGCCGTCGACGCTCACGAGTTCCGAAGCGGGGAGCTTCGAGGCCATCGCGACGGAATGCTGGAACGGGGTCAGCATGTCGACCGAGCCGCACAGGATCAGTGACGGAATGTGCGCGAGCGCCGTCAGGGAGTGCCGCTCGTCGAACCCGAGCAGGGACTCGAGGAAGCTCGACATGGTGACGACGGACGTCGTGTTGACCATGGCCGAGACCAGAGCCGCGAGCCGCGGATCGACGACCCGGTTGCGGGCGCTCGCCGCGCGGGCGATCGCCGTGCAGACGGTGCGACCCACCCGCTTCGATCCGTGCACGACCCGCGGTGCCCGCCGCACCGCGGTGCGGAACAGCGACACCGCCGGGCTGCGCAGGTGGCGACCGAGACCGGCCTCGGCGAGATCGCACGCTGCGGTGGAGATCAGGGCCATGCCCACGATCCGCGAGCCGATCGTGTGCGGGTTCTGCCGCGTGTAGGACAGTGCGGTCATCCCGCCCATCGAGTGCCCGACGAGGACGACCGGACCGTGCGGTGCGACGGCGTCCAGGACGGAGCCGAGGTCGCGGCCGAGCTGATCGATCGTGTAGGTGGCGGCCGGCGCCTCCCCCGACTCGCCGTGCCCCCGGTGATCGTAGAAGACCATGCGAACATCGTTGCGCCAGAAGCGGACCAGCTGTTCGCGCAGTGCCCACCAGGATTCGGTGCGCAGGCAGTGACCGTGGACGAACACCACCGTGGTGGCCGCGTCGGGCGAACCGAACTCGCGAACCGCGAGCGGGACCCCGTCGTCGGTCCTGACCGTGAGACGACGACCTTCGTGCTCATGTGCAACCGGGGTGTTCGTCATGATGGCCTCCTCGGTTTCTTCGCTCGCGGCTGGTGAAGCGTTACGTTCTTGCTTGTCCCCTACTCTGCCGCGCACGGTCGGCACCAACCAGAACCCCCAGTGGTGGCCTCCGCACCCGGAGGTGTCGCGCATTCCACCCCTGGGGTGGGTGGACACGGGCATGCCGGAAATCCCCCTCCGGCTCGCCCGCGGCTGGAGGGTGTTCTCTGCTGCCGATTCAGGATGCGGTGTCCGGACGGGCACCACCAGGCACCCCGGGGTGGGGAACCCGTCACCCCCAGGGTTGCCCCTGACCGCCGCCGAAGTCGTAGCCACCGACGCTCGCGCCGTTCGGCCCGGCATTGATGCCGTCGACGGCGATCACGGTGCCGACAGCCGCTCCGCCGATGGTCACGGTGCCGCCCTGGGGGCTCGGTCCGGGCGCCAGATTGCTCACGGAAGGATCGTCGGAGGGGGTGTCCGGGGCCGCGGACGCGATGCCTGCACCTGCGGCGAGGACGAAGAATGCGGCCGCGACGGTAGCACCCGTGCGTGTCAGAGCGGTGGAGAAGTCGAAGGACATCGACATGGAAGAACCTTTCGCAGTGCGAGATGGCGGGCCGAGGGGCCGGCACCTGGCGGTGGCGGCCCCTCGAACTTCAGGAAGATCGCGTAATCACAGCTCGGTCAGAAGCAGAAGACGAACGTGCAGTTTTCGGTGCTGTCCCCGGCTCCTGCGCCACCGTTGCCACCCGCACCACCGGTGGCCGGACCACCGTTGCCACCCGCGCCGCCGTTGGCGCTGCCTCCGTTGGCGTTGCCGCCGTTGCCGACGTTCGTGTTCACCGTTGCGCCGTCTCCCACTGCCGCGCCACCGATGATGACACCGCCCTGGTTGTTGACGTTGCCGTCAGCGGAGCCGCCGTTGGCGCTGCCGCCTGCACCGCCGGCGCCGCCCTGCGAGCTACCCGGAGCTCCGGCGCCGCCGGCTCCGCCTGCGGGGTCGGCCGAGGCGATTCCTGCTCCGGCGGCGAGGGCGAAGCCCGCGATCGCGAGAGCGGAGAGGGTGCGCTTGAAGGTGTGTGCCATGTGTGGATCTTTCTGTGGGGGTGGGGTTTTGCTTGCCACATAAGAATGCGCTGAGAGCGCCCACCCGGACAGATACCCCAGGGGGCGCAAGCGGCACCCCGAGGGATGACGCCGCCCCACCCCGTGGAGCCGTGCCTACGGCCGCATTTCGTACGCCCCGTCGTAGCTCTCCACCTGCGCCCACACCCGCGAGAATCGTTCCGCGTCCACGACCGGCCTGCGGATCGCATCGAGTGCCCACTGCTGCTGAGCGTCGGTGGCGGACGATTTACCGTGCAGCGCAACGGCATAACGGGAGAAGTCGCGGATCTGGAAGTCGAAGATCTGGTCGATCAGGTCGCGGTCGATGCCGGCGATGTCGGCCTGCTCGAGAATCAGGTGCCCGTAGACCACGAGCGAGAACAGGTGCCCGAGGTCGAGCAGGAAGTCGAGGTCCTTCTGCTGGTCGGCGTCGGGCGGGGCGGTGGTGAGCAGTTCCCGCAACGCCGTCGCCTGCTCGTGGAACCGGGCCACGTTGGGGACGTCCGAATGCGCCTCGTACGCCTTCGTCCAGTCGTGGAACTGGATCTTGCCCGCGCCGCGGGTCGGTCCCTGCGCCCAGAAGAACGCGTCGTCGGCGGCGTCGAGCCTGGTGCCGATCTCCGGGTACTCCGCGGGGTTGAGCAAGTAGTTCGGCATGAACTTCAGGATCAGGCCGACGTTGACGTGCACCGTGCCCTCGAGCTTCGGCAGGGTGCCGATCAGCTGGGCGGCCTCCCGGAAGTAGGTGTTCTTCTCGTAGCCCTTCGCCGCGATCACGTCGTGCAGGAGCGCGATGACCTTCTCGCCCTCGGACGTGACCTTCGCCTTCGTCATCGGGTTGAACAGCAGGTACCGGCGGTCGTCGAGACTCGCGCTGCGGAAGTAGTCGACGGAGCGGGCGCTGAACAGCTTCATCGCGACCAGCCTGCTGTACGCGTCGACGAAGTTTCCGCGCACGTGCGGGAAGTCGGTGACGGGGTTTCCGTACAGAATCCTGTTGTGCGCGTGGGTGATCGATTCGTAGAACGCGTGCTCGGAGATACCGATGGAACCGGTGCACAGGTTGAACTTGCCGACGTTGACCGTGTTCAGCGCGGCCTCGAACGCGGCGACCCCGGTGTGCAGGATGTCCTCTTCCCGCACCGGGTAGTCCTCGAGCCGGAACGTGCTGACGTACATCTGGCCGTGCACCACGTTGCCCTGCAGGTGGTACGCCGGGTGGCGGCTGTCCGCTACGAAGAAGACGTAGCCGTCGCTGCCCTCGACGTCGGTGCGCCTGCCGAACACCGACACCATGCCCGCGACGTTGCCGTTGCCGATGTAGTACTTGTCGCCGCTCGCGGTGAACGCGAGATCCGGGTCGTCCCCGGCGGGGGTCAGCAGCATGTCCGTCGAGTAGACGTCCGCACCGTGTTCCCGTTCCGACAGACCGAACGCCAGCACACCACCGTCGTCGAGGAGTTACGCGGCGCGATCCTTCGCGGCCCGGTTGCCGCTCATCCAGATGGGGCCGAGACCCAGGACCGTCACCTGCCACGCGTACCAGTACGCCAGGCCGTAGAACCCGAAGATCTCACTGAGCGCGGCGTTGCGTGCGGCGTCCCAGCGTTTGCCCGGATCGCCGCCCGCCGATTCGGCGGGCGTGAGGAACGTGGCGAACAGCTTCTCCCGTTTGACGAACTCCAGGAAGTCCTCGGGCCAGACCGCCTCGAGATCGTCCTCGATGAGCCGCTTCTTGCCCCGCGACTCGAACCACTCGATCAGCGCCCGCAGCAGTCTGCGCGTCTCCGGATCGAAATGCTCGGGATCGTAGGAGTTCGGATCGAACAGCAGGGAGTTCGTCACAGCAGGCCTTTCGTCCGGACGTGTCAGGCCAAGCTAACAGTCCGGACGAAAGGCGTGGGGCGGATTGATCAGCCCCTGACGGTCTTGACGATCTCGCTCAGCGCCGACTCGGCGGCCACCTCGCGGCTCTCGCCGGTGAAGCGGTCCCGCACCTCCACCTTGCCCTCGCCCCAGCCGCGGCCGACGACCACGACCAGCGGGACACCGAGCAGTTCGGAGTCCTTGAACTTCACGCCCGGCGACGCCTTGCGATCGTCGAGGATGACCTCGAGACCGGCCTTGTCGAGGTCGGCGGCCAGTCCCTCGGCGCCCTCGCGAGCGGTGTCGTCCTTGTTGGCGATCACCACGTGCACGTCGGCGGGCGACACCTCGGCCGGCCAGCGCAGGCCCTTCTCGTCGTGGTGCTGTTCCGCGATCACGGCGACGAGGCGGGAGACACCGACGCCGTAGGACCCCATGGTGGGCCGGACCGGCTTGCCGTTCTCGCCGAGCACGTCCACGGAGAACACGTCCGTGTACTTGCGTCCCAGCTGGAAGACGTGACCGATCTCGATGCCCCGGGCAGCGACGAGTTCACCGGCGCCGTCGGGTGACGGGTCGCCGCCACGGACCTCGGCGGCCTCGATGGTGCCGTCCGGGACGAAGTCGCGGCCCGCGACGAGCCCGACCACGTGCTTGCCCTTCTCGTCGGCTCCGGTGATCCAGCTGGTGCCGTCGACGATGCGGGGGTCGACGAGGTACCGGACACCGTTGGCCTGCAGCGCCTTCGGTCCGACGTATCCCTTGACCAGGAACGGGTTGGCCTCGAAGTCCGCTTCGGTGAGCAGTTCGAACTCCGCGGGCTCGAGCGAGGCGCCGAGACGCTTGTCGTCCACCTCGCGGTCGCCGGGAACACCGATGGCGAGCAGTTCCCACTCGCCGCCGGGCTGCCGGGTCTTGACGAGGATGTTCTTCAGCGTGTCCGCGGCGGTGACGGTCCGGCCGAGGTCGGCGTCGTTCGCCCACGCGACGAGCGTCGCGATCGTGGGGGTGTCCGGGGTGTCGTACACCTTCGCGTCGGACAGTCCGTCGAACGGAATCGGCTCGGGAGCCAGCGTCTTCACGGCCTCCACGTTGGCGGCGTAACCGGACTCGACGCAGCGGACATAGGTGTCCTCACCGATCTCGCTCTCGGCGAGGAACTCCTCCGATGCGCTGCCGCCCATCGCACCGGACGTCGCCGACACGATCACGTACTTGACGCCGAGCCGGGCGAAGATCCGCTCGTACGCGTCGCGGTGCGCCTGGTACGACTCGGTGAGCCCCTCGTCGGTGAGGTCGAAGGAGTACGAGTCCTTCATGACGAACTCGCGGCCACGGAGAATGCCTGCCCGCGGACGCTCCTCGTCGCGGTACTTGGTCTGCACCTGATACAGGGTGACCGGGAAATCCTTGTACGAGTTGTACTCGCCCTTGACGGTGAGCGCGAACAGTTCCTCGTGGGTGGGGCCGAGCAGGTAGTCGCCGCCCTTGCGGTCCTTCAGGCGGAACAATCCGTCGCCGTACTCGGTCCAGCGGTTGGACGCCTCGTACGGTTCCCGCGGCAGCAGCGCGGGCAGGGAGATCTCCTGCGCACCGATGCCGTTCATCTCTTCCCGCACCACCCGCTCGACCTCACGCAGCACGCGCAGACCCAGCGGCAGCCACGAGTAGACACCGGGCGCGATTCGACGCACGTAACCGGCGCGGACCAGCAGCTTGTGGCTGGGGACCTCGGCGTCGGCGGGGTCGTCGCGCAGCGTGCGGAGGAACAGGTGGGACAGGCGGGTAATCACGGGATACCAGAATAGTCGGCTGGGACGAGGCCGGGCGCGTCGGTAGGGTTTCCTGCGTGCTGGTGCTACTTCCTCCCTCCGAAACCAAGTCCGACGGCGGCGCCGACGCGCCCCTCGACCTGGCCGAGCTGTCCATGCCGCAGCTCACCGAAACCCGCGAAATGCTGGTCCAGGCGCTGGTCACGCTTGCGGCGGACGGGGAGGCGTCGCAGCTCGCGCTCGGCCTCGGCCCCACCCAGGCCGACGAGATCGAGCGCAACGCCAAACTGTGGGTCTCCCCCACCCGGCCCGCACTCGAGCGGTACACGGGTGTGCTGTTCGACGCGCTCGACGCGAAATCGTTCACCAGGGCGCAGAAGTCCAAGGCGCTGACGCGGCTGGCGATGGGGTCCGCACTGTTCGGTGCGGTCCGCGCCGGTGACCTGATCCCCGCCTACCGGCTGTCGGGCGGATCGAAGCTACCCGGGCTGAGCACCCTCCGGGCGTTGTGGAAGCCGGAACTGTCCCGGGCGATCACCGCCGAGGCGGACGGTCTCGTCGTCGACCTGCGGTCGGGGACGTACCAGCAGCTCGGACCGATCCCCGAGGCCGTGATCGCCACGGTTCTCACCGAGAAGCCGGACGGCACCCGGAGCGTCGTCAGCCATTTCAACAAGCATCACAAGGGTCTGCTGGCGCGTGCGCTCACCGTGTCCCGCGCCGAACCCCAGGACGTTCGCGGGGTGGCGCGGGTGGCGGCGAAGGCCGGACTCCGCGTCGAGGTGGCGTCGGACCGCGAGCTGATCATTCTCACCGACTGAC
Source organism: Rhodococcus sp. NCIMB 12038 (assembly GCF_002165735.1). NCBI lineage: Bacteria > Bacillati > Actinomycetota > Actinomycetes > Mycobacteriales > Nocardiaceae > Rhodococcus > Rhodococcus sp. NCIMB 12038. The sequence continues at coordinate 177,185 of NZ_NHML01000003.1, read as the reverse complement.
CCCCACCCGTGAGTACTTCTCAACCGCCGGCGGTTGAGAAGTACTCACGGGTGCGTCAGCGCTCGTCGGGCTTGACAGCCAGGACCGGTTTGCGGCAGGACAGCAGCAGTCGCTGGGCGGTGCTTCCCATCAGCAGCTTCCCGACGGGGGTGCGGTCGCGGATGCCGATCACGAGCAGTTCCGCGTTCGGCGCCGTCATCGCCTCGAGGATCACGTCGACGGTCTCGTCCCCGACGATCTGCCGGACTTCGTGGTCGATCCCGCTGCCGGCCAGTTTGCCTTCGAGTTCCTGCAGGTGCGCGTTGTCGGCGAACGACTGATCGGCGAGGGAGTCGCCCTTCGACGAGTTGATCACGAGCAGCGACGTTCCGCGCAGCTGTGCCTCCGCGACGCCGTGTTCGAGGGCCGCCCCTCCGAACTGGTCGGGGGTGTATCCGACGACGATCATGCGTGTGCCTTCTCTCTGGTGTCGGTCGAGTCGCCGCCGGCCGGTCCGTCAGGGAAATCGGGTGCCGCGACGGGGTAGTGCGCGCGGACGACCTTGGCGACGAGGGGTGCGATGAGGAGCACGGCGATCACGATGTAGACGATGATCGCGACGGGCTCGGTGAACAGGCTGCCCCAGTCGCCGCCGCCGAGTTGCAGGCTCTGCCGCAGTTGCCGTTCGATGCGCGGCCCGAGGATGACGCCGATGATCAGTGGCAGCACCGGCAGCCCGAACCTCCGCATCATCAGACCCAGCAACCCGAATGTCAGCAGCAGCGCCAGGTCGAGCCATTGGAGGTTGACGGCGAACGCGCCCAGGGCGGCGAAGAACAGGATGCCCGCGTACAGGTAGGGCCGCGGGGTGCGGAGCAGCTTCGCCCACAGCGGAGCGAGCGGAAGGTTGAGCACCAGCAGCAGGAAGTTGCCGATGAACAGGCTGGCGATCAGCGTCCAGATCAGCAGCGGTTCCTTCTCGAACAGGGTCGGTCCCGGCTGGATGCCGTACGACACGAAGGCCGTCAGCATGACCGCGGCGGTGGCGTTGGTGGGTAGCCCCAGCGAGAGCATCGGCACGAGTGTGCCTGCCGCCGAAGCGTTGTTGGCGGCCTCGGGGCCTGCGACACCTTCGATGGCGCCCTTGCCGAATTCGTCCTTGTGCTTCGACAGCTTCTTCTCGGTGATGTAGGAGAGGAATGTGGGCAGTTCGGCGCCGCCCGCGGGCAGCGCACCGAACGGGAACCCGTAGGCGGTGCCCCGCAGCCACGGCTTCCAGGACCGCTTCCAGTCGCTCTTGCCCATCCAGGGCCTGCCGACGGGGATGACCTCGGCCGGTTTGCGGCGGAGGTGCGCGGCGACCCAGAGGGCCTCACCGAGCGCGAACACGGCGACCGCGACGACGACGATGTCGATCCCGTCCGACAGTTGCGGGATGCCGAACGTGGCACGCGGCTGGCCGGTGAGGAAGTCGATGCCGACCAACCCGATCGCGAGACCGAGGAGCAGGGAGATGCATCCGCGGAGTTTGGAGGTTCCGAGGACCGCGGTGACGGCGACGAGGGCGAGCAGCATGATCGCGAGGTAGGACGGCGCACCGAGGGTGACCGCGAAACTCGAGACGGCAGGCGCGAAGAGCACCAGAAGCATCGTGCCGATGGACCCGGCGACGAACGACCCGATCGCGGCGGTCGCCAGGGCCTGCGCGGCCCTGCCGGCTCTCGCCATCTTGTTGCCTTCGATGGCCGTGATCACCGAGGACGACTCGCCCGGCGTGTTCAGCAGGATCGACGTCGTCGACCCGCCGTACATGCCGCCGTAGTAGATGCCGGCGAACATGATGAACGCGGCGCTCGGGCTGACGTTGTAGGTGACGGGCAGCAGCAGGGCGACGGTCATGGCCGGTCCGATGCCCGGGAGCACACCGACCGCCGTGCCGAGCAGGACGCCGATGCAGGCGTAGAGCAGGTTCATGGGGGTGGCCGCCTGCTCGAACCCCTGCAGCAGCCAGTTCAGATTGTCCATGTCAGAGAATTCCGTCCAGAATGCCTGCGGGCAGCGGTATTCCGAGCCCGACGTAGAACGCGTAGAAGCTGCCGAATCCGAGCACGGCCCCGATCGCGATGTTGCGCACCCAGTGTCTGCTTCCCAGAATGGTTGCGGCCCCGGCGAACAGGAGTGTGCCGATGATCGCCCAGCCCAGGAAGTCGACGAGCGCGATGGTCAGTACGAACAACCCGACGAGCAGACCGACCGTCTTCCAGTCGCCCGGGGAGTCCGGATCGACGTCCTCGCCGCTGTCGGCGTCCCCGGTGGAGCCGCGCAGGATCGCAACGCCGAACACCACCGACAACACCAGCAGTCCCCCACCGATGACGAGCGGGAACAGTCGCGGGCCCACCGGGTCGACCTTCGCGAAGCCCTCGCTGAGCGACAGCGCGTCGACGACGAGGAACACCCCGATCACGGCCAGCACCGCGCACACGACGAACTGCGCGTAGTCCCTCCGCTTCGGCGCCCTGTCCGCGGAGACGACGGACGGTTCTGCGGGCGCGGTCATGCCAGCCCCAATTCGGCCAGCGTGGACGAGACCCGCTCGTCCTGGTCCCGGAGGAACTGCTCGAACTCCGGTCCCGTCATGAAGGCGTCACTCCAACCGTTCTTCACCAGGGCCTCCTTCCATTCCGGTGTGTCGTGCAACTTTTGAAGCGCCTCGACCATGTCGGTCTTGGCGCCGTCGGACAGCCCGGGCGGAGCCAGGACGCCCCGCCAGTTGGTGAAGGTCAGGTCCACCCCGGCCTCGGTGAGCGTCGGCGCGTCGACACCTTCGACGCGCTCGTTTCCCGACACCGCGAGGACCCGGACCTGGCCGGCCTCGATCTGGTCGACGTACTCGCCGAGCCCCGACGTGCCCGCGGTGATCTTCCTGCCGAGCAGAGCCGTCAGCAGGTCGCCGCCGCCGTCGTAGGGCACGTAGTTCACCGCGTTCGGGTCCACGCCCACCGCGCGCGCCGTCTCCATCGGGAACAGGTGGTCGGGGCCGCCAGGCGAGGAACCGCCGCCGATCGTGATCGACGCCGGGTCGGCACGCCAGGCGGCCACGAAGTCGTCGATGGTCTGCAGCGGTGAATCCGCGGGCACGAGAATGCCCTCCTGCTCCTCGACCACCTTGGCCAGCGCGGTGGCATCGGAGACACGGGCGGTCGAGCCGTTGGTGTAGCCGGCGCCGACGACGCCGAGGCCCATCATCATCATGAGGTCGTCGTTGCCGGCCTCGTTCATCAACCGGGCCATCGCCACCGTTCCACCTGCGCCGATCACGTTGAAGACCTCGACGCGGCCCGTGATGTCCTCGTCTTCCATGATCTTCACCGCGGTCCGCGCGGTGAGGTCGTAGCCGCCGCCCGGACTGTTCGGAACCATCATCCGCACCCTGTGCAGGCCCTCGTCCTCGCCGCGGGTGACCCCGCAGCCGGCCGCGAGGAGGCCTACGAGCGCGAGCAGGAGCAGCGCGCGTACCCTGCTCCCGCTGCCTGTTCTCGACATCGTTCCCCATTTCGCCATGAATGTGATCTTCCGCAATACTGAACCTCGGGCGTGATGCACGTCACCTATGCGAACGAAACGGAACTTAAGTTCATTGTGGTCACCACTTCATCCCCGCGTTCGTAGCCTCGCGGGCCAGGTCCTGCTCCTCCAACTCGTCGTCGTCGGCGTCGTGCTGCTCGCGGTCGCCGCGGTGTCGGTCCACCAGTCGACCGTGGAATTCCGCGACCTCCAGGGGCAGCGCATGATCGCGGTGGCCGAGAACGTGGCGTCGACGCCGGTGGTGCGCGACCAGCTGTCGGACCGCTCCGTCGAGCGGGTGCTGGCACCGGAGGTCGATCGCGCCGTCAACCTGTCGGGCGCCACACTCGCCGAGATCGTCGCGCCGAACGGGGCGGTCACCGTGTCGTCGGACCCGACCCGGCTCGGGGTTCCCGCGGAACTCGGCGCCAGCGACGTGATGACCGGACGCGCCTGGTCGGGCGACGTGGACGTCGACGGGCGCCACGCCATCGTCGGACACGTCCCGATCCTGTCCGCCACCGGGGACGTCCTCGCGGTCGTCTCCGTCAGCGACGACTACCCGTCCATCTGGGACCTGCTCAGCAGCGCGGGGGCGCGCCTGCTCCTGTATCTCGGAATCGGCGCCGGTCTGGGGCTGCTCGGCTCGTGGCTGCTGTCGCGCCGGATCAAGACCCACACCCGCGGACTCGAAATCGCCGAGATCGCAAGCCTCGCCGACCATCGCGAGGCCCTGCTGCACAGCATCCGCGAGGGGGTGGTCGCGGTGAACCCCGACGGAGTGATCACCGTGCTCAACGACAGCGCCCAGGAACTACTCGACCTCACCAGCGACGCCGTCGGCAGGCACGTCGACGACGTCGCGCTCGACCCCGCTGTGCGGCAGTATCTCCTCACCGGGGAGGACGGCCGCGACGTGGTGCTGTCGACGTCGTCGCGGATGCTCGCGCTGAGCCGCCGCGCCGCGACCAGCCAGGGCCACAAGATCGGCACCGTCACCACGATGCGCGACAGCACCGAACTGGCGTCGATGCAGAGCCAGCTGTCTTCGCACAAAAGTGTCACCGACACCCTGCGGGCGCAGACGCACGAGTTCGCCAATCAGCTGCACACGATCTCGGGGCTGACACAGCTCGGCGACTACGACGCGGTCACCGAGTTCGTCGGCACCCTCACCCGCCGCCGGGCGGAGATCAGTGATGCTGTCACGCAACGCATCTCGGATCCGGCCGTGGCCGCGCTGCTGATCGCGAAGACGTCGCTCGCCGCCGAGACCGGAGTGGCACTGACTCTGGAACCGGACTCGCACCTGCACGCCCTCGACCCCGAACTCGCCACCGACGTGATCACCGTGCTGGGCAACCTCATCGACAACGCCGTCGACGTGTCCGAGGGCGGCCGGGACGCGCGGATCTCGATCCGGATCACCGACGACGACGGCATTCTCATCGAGGTCGCCGATTCCGGCCCCGGAGTTCCCGAGACGATGCGGGAGGAGATCTTCTCCCGCGGGGTCACCTCGAAGCCCGGCACACCCGGCGGCCGCGGAATCGGTCTCGCCCTGGTCCGTCTCGTCAGCTCCCAGCACGGCGGGTCCGCGGCCGTCTCGGACGCACCCGGCACCGGTGGTGCCTTGTTCACCGTCCACGTGCCGCGTAGCTAGACTCTCCGACCATGACAGGACGGCGTGGCAATGTATGAGGTCCTGGTCGTCGACGACGACTTCATGGTCGCGGAGATCCACCGCCGATTCGTCGACAAGACACCGGGGTTCACCACGGTCGGGGTGGCGCGGACCGCCGCGGAGGCCCTCGAATCGGTACGCACCGGCAACCCCGACCTCGTGCTCCTGGACGTGTACCTACCGGACATGTCGGGTCTCGACGTCCTGCAGCGACTGCGCGCCGAGGGCAACGCCGTCGGCGTCATCATGATCACCGCCGCCCGGGAGATCGACACCGTCAGCCGCGCACTGCACGGCGGCGCGTCCGACTACCTGGTCAAGCCGTTCGACTACACCCAATTGCAGGAGAAGCTCGAGAACTTCCGGCGCCGCGCCCGCGCCCTCGAATCCCAGTCCGGCGCAGACCAATCACTGATCGACTCCCTCTTCGGGGGCAAGGGCAAGAATCCGGAGCCGAGCAGGCTCCCGAAGGGACTCAGCGCCGAAACCGGCCGCCTCGTGCTCGACATCCTGCGGTCGAAGGGCGAACTGTCGTCGACCGAGTGCGCCGAACTCGCCGGACTCTCCCGGGTCAGTGTGCGCCGCTATCTCGAGCACTATCTGTCCGAGGGACTGCTGGAGGTCCGCCTCGAGTACGGGGGTGCGGGCAGGCCCGTGCGCCGGTACCGTCCCGCTCCCCGCTGACCCCGGACTCCGGACTCCGGACTCCTCCGTCAGGATCGGGTGCAGGTGCCGGGCAGCGCGAACGGTGTCGAGTCGCCCGTGCCGCGGCTCTCCGCGCGCTGCAGCAGGTCGAGCGTCGCGGCGCCGAAGGCCGGCGAGTAGGACACCGAGTCGGTGCACCCGCCGTGGTCCAGGCCCCCGACGAGGGCGACGACCCGCGGACCCGCCACCCACGGGCCACCGCTCGTTCCGTCGCCGAGACCGTTGCAGACCACCGTCGGAAAGCTGTCCGTCGACGTGGTCGCGGCCGTGCACGACACCGGACTGTCGCCCAGCGTCGGATAGCCGGTGACCGCCACCGTGGTCTCGGCTGCCGGGGCGGGTGCCAGTTCGAAGCCGCCACCGACCACCGATTCGATGGAGGCGGGCACGGTGGTTCCACTCGGCGCCACGCGGAGGACGGCGTAGTCGTGCTGGGGATCCTGCGACTCCAGCCAGGCCGGGTCGACGTAGATCTGGGACACCGTCCACACACCGAACGGGGCCACGCCGCGGTCGTATCCGGGCGCGAACGACAGGGCGCCGCCGGCCCCCGCGATGCAGTGCGCGGCGGTGAGCACGAGGTCGCCGTCCGTGCTGTCCAGTACAGAGCCGGTGCAGACATGGATCGGCGTGCCGGCCAGGAACAGCGGACCGACGCGTGGGTCCGGTGCGGCGGGCGCGGCGGTGGCCGGGACCCCGGCCACCCAGGCAGCCAGCAGAAGGACCGCTGCGACTGCCCCCGTGCCGAACGCGCAGGAGGGTGTGAGCACAGGACCATCATGCTCCGCCCGGCGTGCGCGGGCGGGCCGATTTCTGCTGCCCGCCGTACGGGTCAGCCGCGTTGCGGAAGCTGCTGCAGCGCCCACTGGTTGCCGTCGGGATCGGCGAAGTACACGAAACGCCCCCACGCCAGATCCTGAACCTCGCTGACGGGAACACCGCGGGACGACAATTCCGCGTGGGCGGCATCGGCGTCGTCGATCACGATCTGCAACCCGTGCACCGAGCCGGGCGGCGTGTCGACCAGGCCCTCGCCGACGGCGATCGAGCACGCCGAACCGGGCGGGGTGAGCTGGACGAACCGCACATTCTCGTCCACGCGGTGATCGTGGTCGACGACGAAGCCGACCTGGTCGGCGTAGAACGCCTTGGCCCGGTCCACGTCGGACACCGGCAGGATGATCAGCTCGATTTTGAAGTCCATGACCGGATGCTAGCGACGGTCTCCGACAACCGGGCCGAAACTGGCCGGCCCACGCTCACGCCTGCTGCGCGGCCTTCTCGGCGGCCTGCGCCTGCGCGACCTGTTGCGGGGTGAAGCGGATGAACAGCGCGGCGAATCCGGCGATGAGGGCGCAACCGGCGCTGCCGACGAGAGCGAAGGTGTAGCCGTTGCCCAGTGCCTCGAGTTGCGCCGGGTTCATGTCCGCGACCTTGCCGGAGACGCCGCCGAGCGACAGAGTGCGCGAGGTGGCCATCGCCCCGATGACGGCGAGGGCGAGGGGGCCGCCGAGCGTCTGCGCCACCTGCGCGATGGCGGCGAGCGGACCGATCTCGGTTTCCGACACTCCGGCGATGGCGCACAGCGGGAGCGGGACGACGGCGAGTCCGACGCCGAACCCGATCCCGATGACCGGTACGAACAGGTTGGCCAGGTAGGTGGCGGAACTGTCGAGGGTCGACCCGTACAGCAGCCCGACCACCATGATCGCGGCGCCGGCGACCACCAGCCATCGCGGCTGGATCCGCACGGCGAGCTTGGACGCCACCGCGGCGGCGCTGCCGAGGCCGAACGCGAACGGGATGAACGCGAGCCCCGCTTCGAGGGGGCTGTAGCCGAGGATGTCCTGGACGAACAACGCCACGAACGCGGCGACCGTGAACATGACGGCACCGGCGAAGAAGATCGCGACGAGCGTCGCCACCCGGTTCTTGTCGTGGAACAGCGAGAACGGCAGCAGCGGGTTGTCGGCGGTCCGTTCGACGTAGAGGAACGCGCCGAACAGCAGCAGTCCGGCGACGAGCGCGCCGACCACGTACGGACTGCCCCAGCCGAGTTCCGGGCCCTCGGTGAGCGCGAACACGACCCCCGTCGCGGCGACCGTCGCGAGGACCGCCCCGGGAACGTCGAGGGCCAGGCGTTCGCCCGCGGTCTCCTTGAGCGCCACGAACGCGCACCCGACGATGACGACCCCGATGGGCACGTTGATGAGGAAGATCAGGCGCCACGACACCTCGGTGAGGGCGCCGCCGATGATCAGGCCCGCGATCGACCCGATGCCCGTCATGGCCGCGAAAATCGCGATGGCCTGGTTACGCGCGGGTCCGGCCGCGAACGTGGTCGCGACCAGGGCCAGCGCCGTCGGCGACGCCACCGCGGCGCCGACGCCTTGCAGGAACCGGGCGGCGATCAGCATGAACTCGCCGACCGCGAGGCCGCACAACAGTGAGGCGACGGTGAACAGGGCGACACCGCCGACGAACATCTTCTTCCGGCCGAACGCGTCACCGAGCCGTCCGCCCAGCAGCATGAGGCCACCGAACGCGAGCGCGTACGACGTGAGCACCCAGTTGCGACCGCTGTCGCTCAGACCCAGGTCGGCCTGCAGCGGCGCGAGCGCCAGGTTGGCGACGGTGCCGTCGAGGACCACCATCATCTGCAGCCCGCTCAGCACGACGATCGCCAGCCCCATCACGCGGGTGGCGGCGGGCGGATTCACCGCGGTTCTCGCCGCAGACGGGTTCGACGACGGCGCGCCTTCGGGTACTCGGGATTCAGACACGGGGGTTCACGTTACCCAGCGTCCACAGAAAACCCGGCCACGGGCCCGATGACCACGATGGCGGGGGGACGGATCTGCTCTTCCTTGACCCGCGCGGCGACGGTTTGGAGATCGGCCCGGAGGGTGCGCTGCGTCCGGAGGGTTCCCTCCTGGATCACCGTGACCGGGGTGTCCACGGGACGCCCGCCGTCCATCAGGACCGTCGCGAACGCCTCGATGCGTTCGACGGCCATCAGCAACACGATCGTGCCCTTCAACCGGGCCAGCGCCGACCAGTCGACGAGTGAATCCGGGTGGTCGGGGGCGACGTGACCGCTGACGACGACGAACTCGTGGGTGACGCCTCGATGCGTGACCGGGATACCTGCGGCCGAGGGCACGGAGATGGCGCTGGTGATGCCGGGGACGACCGTGACGGGCACACCCGCGGCGGCGCACGCCTCCAGTTCCTCGTAGCCGCGCCCGAACACGTACGGGTCGCCGCCCTTGAGTCGCACCACGAACTTGCCGGCCTTCGCGCCGTCGATGAGGGCGGCGTTGATCGCCTCCTGCGCCATCGCGCGGCCGTAGGGAATCTTCGCGGCGTCGATGACCTCGACGTCCGAGCCCAGTTCGGCGAGCAGTTCCGGCGGGGCGAGGCGGTCGGCGACCACCACGTCGGCACGGGCGAGCAGTCGGCGGCCGCGCACGGTGATGAGGTCGGGGTCGCCCGGGCCGCCGCCGACCAGTGCGACGCCGGCCGCGGGCGACTCGGCCGTGTCGGCGACCGCACCGGACTGCAACCCCTCGACGAGGGCGGTGCGCACGGCCGCGGACCGGCGGTGGTCGCCGCCCGCCAGCACACCGATGCTCATCCCGTCGTAGCTCGCGCTCGCCGGGGTGACGGCCGTCCCGTAGCGGGCGTTGTCGGCGCGCACGCAGAACACGCGGTTCCGTTCGGCCTCGGCGACGATTGCGGCGTTGGTGTCCGGTTCGTCGGTGCACGCGATGGCGTACCAGGCGTCGGCGAGGTCGCCGTCCCGGTATTCGCGAAGTTCCACTGTGATCTGTCCCGCAGTCGCCATGCCCTCGACCGCCGGTGTGACCTCGCGGCTGATCAGATGCACCCGCGCGCCCGACGCGATCAGGAGCCCGAGCCTGCGCTGTGCCACCGTTCCGCCACCGACCACGACCACACGACGATCGGCCAAATTGAGTCCGACCAGGTAGTTGGTCTCGTCTCCGGTGGCAGCAGTCACGCGCTCTCCCCGTTTCTCCTGAAATTCCTGCACGGCTTGTCTCGAACCTACGAAACTTTACGGGCTGCCGCGACGACGACGCCATTCGCGGACCACTTGGTCACGATCAGCGGCCCACCGCCCGCGCCGAGCACGGCCGCCGCTTCCGCGACGCTCGGCGATCCCGTCGCCGAGTGCACCCGGTCCGACGGGTTGGCCACCTCGACGGTGGCGAGTTCCGCCGCGGCGAATCCGCGGACGGGGACACCCAACTCCGACGCGGCGTCCAGGAGGGCCGGTTCCGCAGCCTTGCGGTCGAGGGTGCACAGGCAGTGCAGAGTCGCGTCCGAAGATGGGCTGGCGGACGCCAGCACGTGCCGGACGGCGGCGAGGATGTCGGCGCGGCCTGCTGCCGCGCGGAACCCGACGCCGACGCAGACGTCAGCCATGAGCGGAGAACGTGCGCGCCGCGGCAACGAAACGGGCGACCGCCTGCGGGTGACCGGCGGGATGGGTGTGCAGGTACGAGGCGTGCACACCGCCGCGCACGAAGCCCTCGCGCGCCGGGGGGCCGTCCCAGGGGCGCCATCCCCACGCCGGCGCGAAGCCGTCCGCCTCCGCCGCGGCGAGCGAGGTGCGATGGAACTCGTGGCCGACCACCCGCTCACCCGCCGCGAAGAGGATGGAGTCCGTCACGGCCACCGCTTCGCGGTACCCGAGTGTCAGGCGAGACCCGAACGTGGCGTCCACCCCGACCACGGAGGCCATGGCGTGGCCGTCGAGGGTGCGCGCGAGGTAGAGAAGACCGGCGCATTCGGCATGGATCGGCGCCCCCGCAGTGGCGAGTTCGCGGATCTGCGCCAGGAGCGCGGCGTTCCCGGCGAGCGCGACGGCATGCTCCTCGGGGAAACCGCCGGGCAGCACCACGCCGCTCGTACCGGGCGGCAACGGATCGTGCAGGGGGTCGAACGTGGTCACGTCCGCACCGGCCGCGCCCAGGAGTTCGCGGTGCTCGGCGTACCCGAACGTGAACGCGCGCCCCCCGGCGATCGCCACGGTGGGTCGCGGGCCGGGCGGAGGTGATCCGACCTCGGCGGCGGGATCCCACACCGGGCCGTCGACCGTCGAGGACGCGAGCGCGCGGATCGCCGGGAGGTCGAGGTGGCGGGCGGCGAGGCGGGTCATCGCGTCGACGGCGTTGACCGCGTCGGCGCCGTGTTCGGCGGCCGGGATCAGCCCGAGGTGGCGTGAGGGGACCTCCAGTTCGGCCATCCGCGGCACGGCGCCGAGCACGGGGAGCCCGACGCGGTCGCACGCCTGCCGCAGCACCTGTTCGTGCCGCGGGCTGCCCACCCGGTTGAGAATCACTCCGCCGATGCGGACACCGGAGTCGTACGTCGAGAAGCCGTGCAGGACCGCCGCGAGGCTCTGACTGTGGCCGCGGGCGTCCACCACGAGCACCACGGGCGCACCGAGCAGCGCGGCCACCTGGGCCGTCGATCCCTCGGCCGACGGCTCGTGGGACGCGGCGTCGATCTTGCCGTCGAACAGGCCCATGACGCCCTCGACGACCGCGAGGTCGCACCCCGAACTCCCGTGCCGGTACAGCGGGGCGATCCGCTCCGCGCCGACCATGACCGGGTCGAGGTTGCGTCCCGGACGTCCCGCCGCGAGCCCGTGGTAGCCGGGGTCGATGTAGTCGGGGCCGACCTTGAACGGCGCCACCGCACAGCCGGACTCGCGCAGCGCTCCCACCAGACCGGTTGCGACGGTGGTCTTTCCGCTGCCCGACGCGGGTGCGGCGATGACCACCGCGGGTACTGCGGGGAGGGTGGTCACCACTCGATGCCTCGCTGGCCCTTCCGGCCGGCGTCCATCGGATGCTTGATCTTGGTCATCTCCGTCACCAGATCCGCCGCGTCGATCAGCGCCTGCGGGGCGTCGCGGCCCGTGATCACCACGTGCTGGTTACCCGGCCGGTTCCGCAGGACCTCGACCACCTCGTCGACGTCCACCCACCCCCACTTCAGGGGATACGTGAACTCGTCGAGCACGTAGAAGCGGTGCTCCTCGGCGCCCAGCCGGCGCGCGATCTCGGTCCACCCCTCCGCGGCCGCGGCGGCGTGGTCTTCCTCGCTGCCGTGCTTACGCGTCCACGACCAGCCCTCGCCCATCTTGTGCCACTGCACCGCGCCGCCGACACCGGTGTCGTCGTGCAGTTGACCGAGCGCGCGGAAGGCCGCTTCCTCCCCCACCTTCCACTTGGCGCTCTTGACGAACTGGAACACCCCGACGTCGAATCCCTGATTCCAGGCGCGCAGCGCCATGCCGAACGCGGCAGTCGACTTCCCCTTGCCCGGTCCGGTGTGGACCGCGAGCACGGGAGCGTTGCGCCGCTGACGCGTGGTGAGGCCGTCGTCCGGAACGTTCTCGGGAACACCCTTGGGCATGTGTCTTCTCTCTCCCTACCGAATTCCGCGTCCGGGTCAGGCCGCGGCGCGGACGACGCCCGCGACCTGCTGCGCGGACAATTCGCCGAGCCGGACGTAACCACCCCGCAGCAGGCGGGACAGCTCCGCGGCCAGCCCGAGCCGGACCATCCCGGTCTCGCAGTCGACGACCACCGACGCGACCGCGCTGTCGGCGAGCAGCCCCGCGGCCACCTTCGCCCGGTGCAGTGCATCCTTGCCGCCGGTCGCCCGTCCGTCGGTCAGCGCGACGACGAGGGCGCGGCGCTGCGGGTCGCGGAGCCGTTCTCGCAACACGACTTCGCGCGCGCGCAGAAATCCTTCTGCCAGTGGCGATTTGCCGCCCGTCTTCATTCCCTGCAGGCGGCGGACGGCGATGTCGACCGATGAGGTGGGCGGCAGGACGAGTTCCGCAGCACGCCCGCGGACCGTGATCACCGCCACCTTGTCGCGGCGCTGGTAGGCGTCGCGGAGCAGTGAGACGACGGCGCCGGTCACGGCCGACAACCGGTCACGGGCCGCCATCGACCCGGAGGCGTCCACCACGAACACCACGAGGTTGCCCTCGCGGCCTTCGCGGATCGCTCCGCGCAGATCGACGGAATCGAGGATCATCCGCCCGGCGGTCCGGCCCCGGGCCACCTGCTGCCCGGCGGCGGCGAACAGCGTGCCCACCAGGTGGAGTCCGTGCCCCGACTCGGCGGTCGAGCGCACCGCGCGACCGCGGGACGAGCGGGAACGGGAACGCCTGCCGGGCGCGCCCTCGCCGACTCCGGGTACCTCGAGAAGCTTGGTGGTGAACTGGGTGCCGGTCGGCGCGGCCGGGCGCTCCGGCGGTGCCGGTGCGCCGCCTCCGGGCCCGTCGGGATCGTCGGGTCCCTCGGGGTCGGTGTCCGTGCCGTCCGCCGCAGGCGGTGCGCCGGGCGGAGATCCGGGTTCCTGCTCCGGCGGTTCCCCGGCGCCGGACCGCGCGTCCTCGTCGGCCTGCCGGAGCGCGTCGTCGAGTTGCTGTTCGTCGAGACCGGGTTCGTCGAACGGATCCCGTCGGCGACGATGCGGCAGGGTCAGTTCGGCGGCCACCCGCACGTCCTCCGCCTCGACGGCCCCCGCGCCCCGCCACGCGGCGTGCGCGGTCGCGGTGCGGGCGAGAACGAGATCGGCGCGCATGCCGTCCACATCGAACGACGCACAGAGAAAAGCGATTCGGCGCAACTCGACGTCGTCGAGCACGACGGCGTCGAGCCGGTCGCGGGCCTCGAGGATGGCGGCGGCGAGGGCGGCGTCCTGCTCGGCGTAGCGCTCGACGAACCCTGCGGGATCGCGTTCGAAGTCCAGACGACGTCGGACCACCTCCATGCGCACGTCCACCTCCCGCGACGCCACGACGTCGACAGCGAGCCCGAACCGGTCGAGGAGCTGCGGCCGGAGTTCGCCCTCCTCCGGATTCATCGTGCCGACCATGACGAACCGGGCGGCGTGCGAATGCGAGATGCCATCGCGCTCGACGTGAACGCGGCCCATCGCCGCGGCGTCGAGGAGCACGTCCACCAGGTGGTCGTGCAGGAGATTGACCTCGTCGACGTAGAGCACACCCTGATGAGCGGCCGACAACAGTCCGGGTTGGAACGCGCGCTCACCGTCGCGCAGAACCTTCTCGAGATCGAGGGAACCGACGACGCGGTCTTCCGTGGCTCCGACGGGCAACTCGATCAGCCGCGCCGGGCGGGTGCCGTTCTCGTCCTGCACCGCCGGCAACAGGGCGGTCAGAGCGCGGACGACCGTCGACTTGGCCGTCCCCTTCTCACCGCGGACGAGGACGCCGCCGATACCGGGATGGACAGCGCAGAGGACGAGCGCCAGCCGCAACCGGTCCTGGCCGACCACCGCACTGAACGGAAATCCCCACGAAAAGTCGGGTCGAACCTGGTCCACTTCACGATCCGTACGCACGCTGCATCCCTTCACGTCCCGGTTTCCTCGCCGAGAGCTTTGGCCGGTACGAACGCCGCGGCAATCTGGCTGGGAGACCGGATCGGCAACCAGGGTGGTGGCAGCCGGTCAGAGATCCGTCACAGTGGCGGGACCGCGCCTGATTCGAACAGGACTTCCCCGCGGACATTCACCTGACGACCCTAGTCGGCGCTCACTTCCCCGCGCTCGACGGGGCCGCCTCCGCAACCTCGTACGTATGGGCGGCACCGCCGCCGCGACGCATGGGGACGTGCGGAATGCCGTCCTCGACGAACTCTTCGCCGTCCGGGCGGAAACCGTGCTTGGCGTACATGTCCACCAGGTATGTCTGCGCGTTGATGCGGCACGGCGCGTCACCGACCTCGGCGAGCGCGGCGCGCAGCAGACGCGTGGTGTGTCCCTGACCGCGCGCAGGCCGCGCCGTGCACAGCCGGCCGATGCGGAACGACTTGTTGCCGTCGGCGTGCTCCTCGAGGAGGCGGAGCGTGCAGACCACCTGACCGTCCTGCTCCAGCCAGAAGTGGCGCGTCTCGGCCAGCAGGTCCCGGCCGTCGAGTTCCGGGTACGGGCACGCCTGCTCGACGACGAAGACCTCTACGCGGAGCTGGAGCAACTCGTAGAGCGTCTTGTTGTCGAGATCGAGTGCCCACGAACGCTTGAGTGCTGCAGTTGCCGTCATGACAGGCAACTATCGCACAGCGCCCGCGAGTGTGCCCGACCGTGGACCTCGGCCGGGCGGTCGGTCAGACCGCGACCGACGCGTCCTCGACCTTGCTGGTGTCGAGCTGGAGCACCTTCGACGTCCAGTCCCACACCTGCGAGAACAGGCCGGTGTCGTCGGAGAGCTTGATGCCGAGCGAGGGCACCATTTCCTGGAGCTTCGGCTTCCACGACTCGTACTGGGTCGGGAAGCAGCGCTGCAGCACGTCGAGCATGGCGGGCACCGCGGTGGACGCACCCGGCGACGCACCGAGCAGGCCCGCGATGCTGCCGTCGCCGGCGTTGACGACGGCGGTGCCGAATTCGAGGACGCCACCCTTGCCCTTGGCCCGGCGGATGACCTGGACGCGCTGGCCCGCGGTGATCAGCTCCCAGTCCTTGCCGAGCGCCTTCGGGACGAACTCTCGGAGGGTCTCGATGCGGCCGGCCTCGGACATCGCGAGCTCACTGATCAGGTACTTGACGAGACCGAGTTCGCTGACGCCGACGCCGAGCATCGACAGCAGGTTGTTCGGCTTGACCGAGCTGAGCAGGTCGGTGACGCGGCCCTGCTTGAGGAACTTGGGCGACCAGCCGGCGTACGGACCGAACAGCAGTCCGGGCTTGTTGCCGATCACGCGGGTGTCGAGGTGCGGAACCGACATGGGGGGCGCTCCGACGGCGGCCTTGCCGTAGACCTTGGCGCGGTGCTGGTCGATGAGCTCCGGGTTGGTGCAGCGCAGGAACGCGCCGCTGACGGGGAACCCACCGAAGCCCTTGGCCTCCTCGATGCCGGACTTCTGCAGCAGGTGCAGTGCACCGCCGCCGGCGCCGACGAACACGAACTTGGCGCGCACGACCTTCTTCGCACCGTTGCGGCGGTTGGTGACCTTGACCACCCAGCTGCCGTCGGACTGCTTGGTGAGGTCGGTGACCTCGTGCCCGAAGTGGACGACGCCGCCGGACGCGCCGACGTAACCGAGGAGCTGCTTGGTGAGGGCGCCGAAGTCGACGTCGGTGCCGTCCTGGGTCCAGTTGAGGGCGATCGGATCGCTGAAGTCGCGGCCCTTCGCCATCAACGGCAGGCGACGGGTGAACTCGTCGGGGGCGTCGATGTACTCCATGCCCGCGAACAGGGGGTGGCCGGCGAGGGCGTCGTAGCGGGCCCGCAGGTACTTCGCGTTGGCCTCGCCGTGCACGAAGCTCACGTGCGGGATGGGGTTGATGAACTCCTTGGGCTGCGTCAGCACACCGGTCTCGACGCCGTGCGCCCAGAACTGCCGCGACACCTGGAACTGCTCGTTCACGTTGACGGCCTTCGTGATGTCCACGCTGCCGTCGGCGTTCTGCGGGGTGTAATTGAGCTCACACAGTGCGGAGTGCCCGGTGCCCGCGTTGTTCCACGGGTCGCTGCTCTCGGCGGCTACTGCGTCGAGCCGCTCGAATGTGGTGATCGACCAATCGGGCTGCACCTGACGCAGGATCGCTCCCAGCGTCGCGCTCATGATGCCCGCGCCAACCAGCACTACATCCGTTTTCGTCTCTACCGCATTCTGATCTGACACTGGAGTATCGACTTCCTTGTCCATAGCCGTACGCGCATACGCCTGCCGTGTTCGCCGGATAGGTTACCCGCGCGTATGAGCGAAAATCACCTGCCCCAATTGTGCGCCTCCCCGCACCCCCGAAACGCACATTAGATTGTGATCTGTGACTACTTGGGCTCCCGACGTTCTCGGCGACGGTTATCAACAGCTGACCATCCCTCTCGGCACCGACCCCGACGGGGAGGGCGAGGTGAAGGCGACACTGATCCGCTACCAGCCCGCGCAGGAAACGAAGAAGACCGGCCGCGCCGTGCTCTACGTCCACGGATTCACCGATTACTTCTTCCAGAAGCACCTGGCCGAGCACTTCGCCGAACAGGGTTATGCGTTCTTCGCACTCGATCTGCGCAAGTGCGGGCGCTCGCTCGAACCGGGACAGACGCCGCACTTCGTCTCCGATCTGAGCCTCTACGACGCCGAACTGGACGAGGCGTTGCGCCAGGTCCGGGAACAGACCGCCGACGGCGAGGTTCTGCTGGTCGCGCATTCGACGGGCGGCCTGGTGCTGCCGTTGTGGCTGCACCGCCTGCAGCGCAAGGCGGGCGGCACCGCGGCCCTCGGCATCAGCGGGGTCATCCTCAACAGCCCGTGGTTCGATCTGCAGGGTCCGTCGTACCTGCGGAACGTCGGGACGGTGGCCGTCGACGCGGTCGGGCGGGTCAAGCGCAAGTCGATCATCCCGAAGACCGGGCTCGACACGTACGGCGTGAGCCTGCACGTCGAGGGCAACGGCATCTGGAACTACAACCTCGACTGGAAGCCGCTGAGCGGTTTCCCCGTCACGTTCGGGTGGCTGCGCGCGGTGCGCCGCGGGCACGCGCAGTTGCACCGGGGACTCGACATCGGGGTTCCGGCCCTGATCCTGCGTTCCAAGGCATCGTACTTCGCGCCGCGATACGACCCCCGGGTCGATACGGCGGACGCCGTCCTCGACGTCCGGCAGATCGCACGCTGGGCGGGGTGCCTGGGCGACCGCACGACGATCGTGCCGATCGCGGGCGCCCGGCACGACGTGTTCCTGTCCGCCGACCAGCCCCGCGCCGAGGCATTCGCCGAGGTGGACCTGTGGCTCGAGTGGCTGCACGGCCACAACGCGGCGGAGGCGAACCGGTGACCCATTTCGATCTGGCGATCATCGGCTCGGGGTCCGGCAACTCGCTGCCCGACGAACGGTTCGCGGACATGAAGGTCGCGATCCTGGAGGAGGGCACGTACGGCGGGACATGCCTGAACGTGGGCTGCATCCCGACGAAGATGTTCGTCTACGCCGCGGAGGTGGCCCGCACGGTCACCGGTTCCGCCAAGTACGGCGTCGACGCGCAACTCGAGGGTGTGCGCTGGCCCGACATCGTCAAACGGGTCTTCGGCCGCATCGACCCGATCTCGGCCGGCGGGGAACGCTACCGCGCCGAGGACAGCCCGAACACGACGCTGTTCCGCGGGCACGCGACGTTCGTGGGTCCGCGGACCCTCGACACCGGGACCGGAGAGGTGATCACGGCCGATCAGGTGGTGATCGCCGCGGGATCGCGGCCGATCATCCCCGACGTCGTCCACGCATCGGGTGTGCCGTTTTACACGAACAACGACATCATGCGGCTGCCGGAACTGCCCGAGCGGATGGTGATCATCGGCGCGGGATTCATCGCCGCCGAGTTCGCGCACGTGTTCTCCGCGCTGGGCACCCGGGTGTCGCTGATCGCACGCAGTCCCCGCCTGCTGCGCCACCTCGACGAGGACGTCTCCCGCCGATTCACGGATCTCGCCGAGCAGAGATGGGACGTGCACCGCGGGCACGCCGTGGCGGCCGTGCGCCGGGACGGTGACGGCGTCGCCGTCGAACTCGCGGATGGCACCGTCGTCTCGGGCGACGTTCTGCTGGTGGCCACCGGCCGGCAGTCGAACGGGGACGCCGTCGGGGCCGCCGCCGGTGGCGTCGACCTCGACGACGAGGGACGCGTCGTGGTCGACGAATTCCAACGGACCAGTGCCGAAGGCGTTTTCGCGCTCGGGGACGTCTCCTCGCCGTACCAGCTCAAGCATGTCGCCAACCACGAGGCCCGGGTCGTTCAGCACAATCTGCTGCAGGACGCGTGGAAGGACACGTCGGGGCTGCGCGCCTCGGACCACCGGTTCGTTCCCGCCGCCGTGTTCACCGACCCGCAGATCGCGCACGTCGGGCTCACCGAGGCCGAGGCCCGCGAGGCCGGCTGGGACGTCACGGTGAAGGTGCAGGCATACGGCGACGTCGCGTACGGGTGGGCGATGGAGGACGACGAGGGTCTCTGCAAGGTCGTCGCCGAACGGGGCACCGGGCGTCTGCTGGGGGCGCACGTGATCGGCGCCCAGGCGCCGACAGTGATCCAGCCGCTGATCCAGGCGATGAGCTTCGGTTTGACGGCGCAGCAGATGGCACGGGGACAGTACTGGATCCACCCGGCGATGCCCGAAGTGGTCGAGAACGCTCTCCTCGGCCTCGACGTGCCGTTCGAGTGACGGTCGCCAGATCCGTCGCGCTGTTCGCCGTCGCGGCACTGTTCGAGATCGGCGGCGCGTGGCTGGTGTGGCAGGGCGTCCGCGAGCACCGGGGCTGGATCTGGATCGGCGCCGGTGTCGCGGCGCTCGGAGCGTACGGGTTCGTCGCGACGATGCAGCCGGACGCCAACTTCGGCCGCATCCTCGCCGCCTACGGCGGGGTGTTCGTCGCGGGCTCGCTGATCTGGGGCATGGTGGCCGACGGTTTCCGCCCGGACCGCTGGGACGTCTCGGGCGCCCTCATCTGCCTGCTGGGCATGGCTGTCATCATGTACGCCCCACGCTGAGCCCGGCCGGGCTCGGCGTGGGGCCGCGCCGGGTCTACCAGGGGCTGGTGCGGAGCACGATCTCGGTCGCGAGTTCCGCCGCCGCGGCCGCCGGGACGTTGCTGACACCGTCGAGTTGGACGACGCGGAAGTCGGAGTAGACGAAGCGTCCGCTGGCGTCCGCCTCGGCGCGCCGATCGGGGTCCCCGACCATCACGGTCGTGGGGAGTTCGACCGCCGGACAGTCGGATCCGCGCACCGCACCCGCGGCGTCGGGCGCCGCCGGATGTCCCCGGTCGGCGACGACGAGACTCGCGAAGCGCCCGAACTGGCGCGCCGCCAGCGACCAGGCCAGTTCGGCCCCTTCCCGGCTGCCGACGAGGTTGACCCACCCGACCTTCAGCTCGTCGAGCAGGCCCATGACCGCTGTTTCGTCTAGACCGGTGATGTCCTCGGGCACGATCGTGCGCAGGTCCGAATTGTGCAGGCGCTCGCAGACGCCGTCATAGACATCCGGCCCGTCGCCGGCCCCCGGTAGCAGGAGAACGGTGTGTTTGCTCTCCGGTCCGTCGATCCGGACCGTGCAGTTTCCATTTCCCACCGCCACGTGCGTCAGTTCCATGGGCTAAAAACTACGCGATCGGGGACCCCTCGCGCTCGAACCGCCCTGGTTCGCTGGTTCGCGACATGAGTACAGTTCATCGATCCGCTCGTCACCGTACCGCCTCGGCGCGGTGCCTCGGCAAACGATTCGGTGACTTCGCCGCACTCGACGGGATCGATTTATCAGTGCAGGAGAACAAGATCTACAGACTCATCGGCCGCAACGGCGCGGGCAAGACCACGTTCATGCAGATCCTCATCGGCCAGGAGTTCCCGACCTCGGGCACGGTCGAGGTCTGCGGGCAGGAGCCGCACGAGAATGCCGGGTGCTCGCGCTGCATCACCGGTGGTGGTCGGCCTGTTCACGCTCAGCGTCGGCACGCTCCTCACCGCGTGGCCGGTCGTCCGCCGCGCGACGGCCTAGCGCAGCAGGGTCGACGCGATGGCCGGCAGCCCGGTCGGGGCGCCCGCGCCGAGCAGCGTCTCGAGGGCGTGCAGATCGAGGTTCTGCTCCACCAGGTCCGCCAGCAGATCGAGTTGAGCGGTCCGGATCGCGGCGACGTCCGTGTCCGGGGCGGTGACGAAACCGGTTCTCCCCGCATGCTCGGCCACGTCGTCCAGCAGAAGCCGGCGGAAGCGGTCGGTCTCGAGCAGACCGTGCCAGTGCGTGCCGTACACGGCGCCGCGGATACTGCCCTCCGCGGCGCCGCTGCTCGCGTGGAGCAGCGGCGGATCACCATTCCGGCGCACGCGCCCATGATGGATCTCGTACCCGGACACCGGAACTCCGTGGGCGTCGCCGCGGACCTGGGCGAGCACCTTGTCCGGGGCGAACTCCACCTCGAGGTCGAGCAGTCCCAGGCCGGGCACCGCACCGCGGCCGGATTCGACGTCGTCGACGATGCCGGACCCGAGCATCTGGTAGCCGCCGCAGACACCGAGAACCGGGCCGCCGCGTTTCGCATGCACGGTGATCGCGTCCGCGATGCCGGTGCGGCGCAACCACTCCAGATCCGACACGGTCGACTTGCTGCCGGGCAGCACGATCAGGTCGGTGTCCTCGAGTCGCGACGGATCGCTGACCCAGCGCACCGACACCCCCGGTTCGCACGCGAGCGCCTCGACGTCCGTCGAATTGGAGATGCGGGGCAGGCGGATCGCCGCCACGCGCAGCCAGTCGTCGCCGACCGGTGGTGCCGGACGCCCGACCGGCGCGTCCCCCACCACACCCAGCGAATCCTCCGCGTCGAGCCACAGGTCCTCGGCGAAGGGAATCACCCCGAACGTCGGGCGACCCGTCATCGCCGTCAACTGCTCCAGACCCGGCGCGAGCAACGACACGTCGCCGCGGAACTTGTTGATCACGAAACCCGCGATCAGCGCCTGATCCTCCGGTGCGAGGACCGCCACCGTGCCGAACAGGTGAGCCAGCACCCCACCGCGGTCGATGTCGCCGACGACGAGCACCGGGAGGTCCGCCGCGCGGGCGAGGCCCATGTTCGCGAGGTCCGTGGCCCGCAGGTTGATCTCGGCGGGAGACCCCGCTCCCTCGCACAGCACGACGTCGTACTCGGCGCGCAGCGATTCCAGTTCCTCGGCCACCACCGCGCGCAGGTGCTGCCGGTGCTCGATGTAGTCGCGGGCCCCGACCGTCGTGACGGCACGCCCGCGCACCACCAGTTGCGACGTGCGGTCGCTGCCCGGTTTCAGCAGCACCGGGTTGAAGCGGACGCTCGGCTCGAGTCCGCAGGCCGCGGCCTGCAGGGCCTGCGCCCGGCCGATCTCGCCGCCGTCCAGCGTGACAACGGAGTTGTTCGACATGTTCTGCGCCTTGAACGGCGCCACCCGGACACCCCGCCGCGCCAGCATCCGGCACAGTCCGGCCACGAGCACACTCTTGCCCGCGTCGGACGTGGTGCCGGCGACGAGCAGGGCGCCCCTCCACCGACTCTCGCTCAAGGCAGGGTGAGGATCTCGTTGCCGGTCTCGGTGACCACGATGGTGTGCTCGAACTGGGCCGTCCACTTGCGGTCCTTGGTGACCACGGTCCAGTCGTCGTCCCACATGTCCCAGCCGATGTCACCGAGGTTGATCATCGGTTCGATCGTGAACACCATGCCGGGTTCGATGACCGTGTCCACGGAAGGCTCGTCGTAGTGGAGGATGACGAGGCCGTTGTGGAACGTGGTGCCGATGCCGTGCCCGGTGAAGTCGCGGACCACGCCATATCCGAAGCGGTGCGCGTACGACTCGATGACGCGGCCGACGACGTTGAGTGCCCGGCCCGGCTTGACGGCCTTGATGGCGCGCATCGTCGCCTCGTGGGTCCGCTCCACCAGCAACCGGTTCTCCTCGGCGACGTCGCCGGCGAGGAACGTGGCGTTGGTGTCTCCGTGTACGCCGCCGATGTAGGCGGTGACATCGATGTTGACGATGTCACCGTCCTGGATCACCGTCGAATCCGGGATACCGTGGCAGATCACCTCGTTCAGCGAGGTGCAGCACGACTTGGGGAATCCCTTGTAGCCGAGCGTCGACGGGTAGGCGCCGTGATCGATCATGTACTCGTGGGCGATGCGGTCGAGTTCGTCGGTGGTGACGCCCGGCGCCACCGCCTTACCGGCCTCCTGCAGGGCCTGCGCGGCGATCTTGCTCGCCACCCGCATGGCCTCGATGGTCTCCGGGGTCTGGACCCACGGCTCGTTGCCTTCCTTCGCCGTGGGCTTCCACGCGTACTCGGGACGCTCGATCCCCGCCGGTACGGCGAGGACGGGAGACACGATTCCGGGGCTCAGTGCTGTGCGGACAGACATGGGTACCAGGTTAGACCCGCACCTGGCCGGGGCGCCCCGGGACCCGCCGCGCTGACGCACCCGTGCGCCTTTCCGGTAGGGCGGGTTCAACCGGTCGTTGCAACATCCCTGATGATGGAGGGTGTTGCAGATGGTGATGATCGGTCGTCCGCCGGCGTCGGAGCAGTCGCGGTTGATGTTCTGGCAGTGTCGTACGCAGGGTGCCACGGTCGTGGAAGCGGCGTGCGCCGCGGAGGTGACCGCGTCCACCGCGCGCCGGTGGATCATCGACTCCGGTGGGGTTCGTCCCCGCCGGAGTCCACCCCGATCCGCCCGGTTCCTGTCCCTCGAGGATCGCGAACAGATCGACGTGATGGTCCGCGACCGGTGCAGCATCACCGCGATCGCGGCGGCGTTGGGGCGGCATCGCACCACGATCAGCCGGGAGATCGAGCGGGGCACCAACCGGCGCGGCTACTACGTCGCCTCCACCGCACACCGGGCCGCGCAGGCGAGGTCCCGGCGCCCGAAACCGGCGAAGCTCGCCGTCCACGACCGGCTGCGGGCGTTCGTGGAGAAACAGCTGACGAAGAAGTTCTCACCCGAGCAGATCTCCCGGACCCTGGTGCGCAGGTTCCCGAACGACCCGGAGATGCGTGTGTCCCACGAGACGATCTACCTCTCGCTCTACATTCAGGCCCGCGGCGGCCTCAAACGTGAGCTGACCAGCGCACTCCGGACCGGGCGGGCGTTGCGTAAGGGCCACCGCAAACCCGGCGAGCGGCGCGGCCGGATCCCGAACATGGTCAATGTGTCCGAGCGCCCNTCCGAGGCCGAGGACCGGAAGGTCCCCGGGCACTGGGAGGGCGATCTGATCATGGGCGAGGGCAACCGGTCGGCGATCGGCACCCTGGTCGAGCGCAGCTCCCGGTTCGTGATGCTGCTGCATCTGCCCGGCGGGCATTCCGCCCAGAACGTGCGGGAGGCGATGGCCGCGCAGATCGGGGAGCTGCCGGAGGCGTTGGCGCGGTCGGTCACCTGGGATCAGGGCACCGAGATGACCCAACACGCCCAGTTCACCGTCGACACGGGGGTGCAGATCTACTTCTGCGATCCGCACTCCCCGTGGCAACGGGGCACGAACGAGAACACCAACGGGCTGCTGCGCCAGTACTTCCCCAAGGGCACCGACCTGTCCGTGCATTCCGCCGAGCACCTACGGTTCGTCGCCGACGAACTCAACGACCGTCCCCGCAAAACCCACGACTGGCATACTCCAGCCGAGAAGCTCAACGAATTATTCGATGGTGCAACGACCGCATGAATTCGCCTTGCTCCAGCTACCAAAAAGGCGCACGAGCGGCGGAGCCGCCTAAATCAGGCGCCAGTCCTCGAGACCCTCGTACAGCGGGAAGTCGGCGGCGAGCTTCGACACGCGAGCCTTCAGCGTCTCGACGTCGGACGCACCGGCGAGCGCGGTGCCGATGATGTCGGCAACCTCGGTGAACTGCTCGTCGCCGAATCCGCGCGACGCGAGCGCGGCCGTGCCGATCCGGAGTCCGGACGTGACCATCGGCGGGCGCGGATCGAACGGCACGGCGTTGCGGTTGACGGTGATGCCGACCTCGTGGAGGAGGTCCTCACCCTGCTGGCC
This sequence comes from Rhodococcus sp. NCIMB 12038, assembly GCF_002165735.1. NCBI lineage: Bacteria > Bacillati > Actinomycetota > Actinomycetes > Mycobacteriales > Nocardiaceae > Rhodococcus > Rhodococcus sp. NCIMB 12038. The sequence goes on along the minus strand of NZ_NHML01000003.1, from coordinate 152,655 downwards.
GTCGAGCTGCGAGTTGCGCAGGTCGACGAGCACGAGGTGGACGTCGGTGCCGCCGGTGAGGACACTGACGCCCTTGTCCACGACATCCGAGCCGGTCAGACGCTCGGCGAGGATCTTCGCACCGGTGAGGGTGCGCTGCTGACGGTCCTTGAACTCATCGGTGCCGGCAATCTTCAGGGAGACGGCCTTGGCGGCGATGGCGTGCATCAGCGGCCCGCCCTGCTGGCCGGGGAACACGGCGGAGTTGAGCTTCTTCGCCCACTCCTGCTTGGCGAGGATCAGACCGGAGCGGGGTCCGCCGAGCGTCTTGTGGACGGTGCTGGACACGACGTCGGCGTAGGGCACGGGGGACGGGTGCAGCCCGGCCGCGACCAGGCCCGCGAAGTGCGCCATGTCGACCCACAGGTACGCGCCGACCTCGTCGGCGATGGACCGGAACGCGGCGAAGTCCTCGTGCCGCGGGTACGCGGACCAGCCGGCGACGATGACCTTCGGCTGCGCGGCGACGGCGATCTTGCGGACCTCGTCCATGTCGATGCGGTGGTCTTCCTTGCTGACCCCGTACGACTCGACGTCGTAGAGCTTGCCGGAGAAGTTCAGCTTCATGCCGTGTGTGAGGTGGCCGCCGTGCGCCAGGTCGAGGCCGAGGAGCTTCTCACCCGGGTTCATCAGGGCCATCAGGACCGCTGCGTTGGCCTGTGCGCCGGAGTGCGGCTGGACGTTCGCGAAGTCGGCGCCGAACAGTTCCTTCGCCCGGGTGCGGGCGAGGTCCTCGACGATGTCGACGTGCTCGCAGCCGCCGTAGTAGCGGCGGCCCGGGTACCCTTCGGCGTACTTGTTGGTGAGGACGCTGCCCTGAGCCTGGAGGACGGCGCGGGGAACGAAGTTCTCCGAGGCGATCATCTCCAGCGTGTCGCGCTGACGGGCCAGCTCACCTGCCATGGCCTGGGCGACTTCGGGGTCGAGTTCGGCGAGGGGGGCCGTGTTGACGTCGGTACCGGGCACAGCGGTCATCGAGGAATCTCCAAGCTGGATGCGGAAGCGAATGCTCCCAGTCTACGAACTACCCGTGAGGACTTCCTAACCGCCCGCGGTGAGGTATCCCTCACCGGCACGCAGGACGCTGGGAACGAGCGGCTCGTCGAGCAGTCGGCGGAACCGTTCCGACCGCTCTGCGCCGACCGGCACCTCCGCCAGCCAGCCCCCGAGCAGCCGGTACCCCTCCACGTAGGTGCTGGTATACGCCCGCCACAGCGGCGAGGACAGGAAGCGCAGCGACTGCCGGGCCCGCTCCGGCGTCGACAGGCTCCACCGCTGCAGGAACGCCGCGACGTCGTCGTGGCTGCGGCCCTCGTCGTGCAGCATCATCGCCGCGTCCTGCCGCACCCCGAGCAACTGTCCGGACGCACCGGACAGGCGTTGCGCCTGCTCACCGTCGAATCGCAGACCGAGGTCGGCGTAGATTTCCTGCGCCCACAGCCCCCAGTCGGACCCGACGATCGATTCGAGCGCGAGGTCCGCGAGGCCCTCGGCCATCAGGCACTGCGGGGTGTTGACCACGAACAGCGTCTGCTCGAGTTGTCCCGCGCCGACGAGTCCGGCTTCCTTCCGGCAGTGCTCGGTGTGGTGACCGGGGTACGACTCGTGCGCGATCAGCCGCGGCAGGTTCGCCATGTGCTGCTCGAGGTCGGAGTTGATCGCGACCTTCGAGCGGTAGTCGCCGAGGTAGTAGTTGAACCCGGACCACGGCTTGTCGCCCACCACCTCGTACTCCACCACCTCGGAGTCGGGCAGCGCGTAGTGCTGTCGCACCAGGTCGCGCAGGGCGCTGGAGAAGGCGTCGACGCATTCCTGCAACCGGTCGGCGGGAATCGCATCCTTCGCCCGGTGGACCCGGATGCGTTCGGCCAGCGGCCCCGGTCCGGGCAGCACGGCGTCCATCTTCCGGTGCGCCTCCCGGTACTGCTCCTCGTCACCGCGTTCGATGCGGACGTCGAAGTACGCCTCGACCTCGTCGACGAAGCCGACGTCGTCACCCGCGAATTTGCGCCCCGAGCATTCGAGGGCGCGCAGGTGGACGTCGACGAACCGGGTCCGTTCCTCGGACAGACCCGCCGACGGCAACTCCGCGCGGAGGTTCGCCGCCGTGCGGGCGAGATCCCGCGGATCGGGCTTCGGTGCGTTCTCCACCTGCCTGCGCAGCGCGGGATCGCCGGTGTACGCGTCGACGAATCCCTCCTCCAGCCGGTCGAAACCCAGCCCGAGCAGCAAGTATTCGCGAACGAACGAATCGGATTCCATGCCGTCCGACCTTAGTCGCAGACGCGTCTGCCTGACCCGCCGACAGCGCAGCCTGTGGCACCAAGCACAATCCGACTATGCAACCGCTACTCGCCAGCGCAACGACGACGGCAGAGATTCTGGGCACGGACCGCTCACTCCCCCGTGTACCCGAGTGTGAGCGGAACTGATGGCGCGGACGAGCGAGTCCAGTCCGTACGTCGAATTCGACCGGAAGCAGTGGCGCACACTGCGTAAGTCGACGCCGCTCGTCCTCACCGAGGAAGAGCTGTACGGACTGCGTGGCCTCGGCGAGCAGATCGACCTCGAAGAGGTCGCGGAGGTCTACCTGCCACTGTCGCGTCTCATCCACCTGCAGGTCGCGGCCCGGCAGCGACTGTTCGCCGCGACCGCGACGTTCCTCGGCGAAAAGCATCCCGACCAGCAGGTGCCGTTCGTGATCGGCGTGGCAGGCAGCGTGGCGGTCGGCAAGTCCACCACGGCGCGTGTCCTCCAGGCGCTCCTCGCGCGCTGGGAGCACCATCCCCGTGTCGACCTGGTGACGACGGACGGGTTCTTGTACCCGACGGCCGAACTGAACCGCCGCGGGATCATGCACCGCAAGGGCTTTCCCGAGAGTTACGATCGCCGCAAGCTGCTGCGCTTCGTCACCGAGGTGAAGTCGGGGGCCGAAGAAGTGGCCGCGCCGGTCTATTCGCACATCTCGTACGACATCATCCCCGGTCAGTACCACCTGATCCGGCAGCCGGACATCCTCATCATCGAGGGTCTCAACGTGCTGCAGACCGGTCCGCGGCTGATGGTGTCGGACCTGTTCGACTTCTCGATCTACGTCGACGCCCGGATCGAGGACATCGAGAACTGGTACATCCAGCGCTTTCTCGCGCTGCGGAAGACGTCGTTCTCCGACCCCGACGCGCATTTCCACCACTACGCCGGACTGTCCGACCGGGACGCGACGTCTGCCGCGCAGGAGATCTGGCACAACATCAACCGGCCGAATCTGGTGGAGAACATCCTGCCGACGCGGCCGCGCGCGACGCTCGTGCTGCGCAAGGATGCCAATCATTCGATCAATCGGCTGCGTCTGCGCAAGCTGTAGGTGAGTGGCGAAGTGTCCTCCGGCACGCTTCGCCGCTCACCTACACGCCGAAGCGGCGGTGCCGGGCGGCGTAGTCACGCAGCGCCCGGAGGAAGTCGACGCGGCGGAACTCCGGCCAGTACGCCTCCGTGAACCAGATCTCGGAGTATGCGCTCTGCCACAGCAGAAAGCCCGACAGCCGCTGTTCCCCCGACGTGCGGATCACGAGGTCGGGGTCGGGCTGGCCGGACGTGTAGAGATGGCCGTCGATGCTGTCGATGGTGATCGATTTCACGAGTTCGTCACCCGCCAGTCCGGCGAGGAGTTTCTCGCTGAGCAGCGACTGCACGGCGTCGGCGATCTCCTGGCGCCCGCCGTAGCCGATCGCGACGTTGACGTGGGTGCCGGTGCGACCCTCGGTTCCGGCGGCCGCGTCCCGCAGGCGGCGGGACTGTTCGGCGGGCAGGAGGTCGAGGGCGCCGACGATCTTGACGCTCCAGTTCTTGTCCGGTCCGGAGATCTCCTCGACGACGTCGGTGATGATCTCGAGCAGGGTGTCGAGTTCCTCGGGGTCGCGGCGCAGGTTCTCGGTGGACAGCAGGTAGATGGTGGCCATCTCGATGCCCGCGGCGTCGCACCAGCCGAGCATTTCGGAGATCTTGAGGGCGCCCATGCGGTGGCCGTGGCTGACGTCCTCGAAGCCGTTCTCCCGCGCCCACCGCCGGTTGCCGTCGCACATCACGGCTATGTGCCGGGGGTGCTGTAGACCGTCGAGCCGCTTCAGTAGCCGACGCTCGTAGATGCTGTACAGCAGTCCTCGCGCACTCACCTGGAGATCACCATGACAGGCAAGACTACGCCGCGGCCGTAGGTGATCCGCGACGGCCGTCACACAGCGCACGACTTCCTGCTACCGACGGGTACGCTCTCACCACAAGCTAACCTACGGTTGCGTAGGTTAGCGCCACGCACAGCGAGAAGAGGTGTTCAGTGACCGCTTTCGGCCTCGACGAACTACCCGTCAAGCCCCGACTGCGAGGGTGGATCCACCTGTGGGCGTTCGGCGTCTCCGTGATCACCGGCCTCGTCCTCGTCACGCTGTCCGGCACGCAGGTGTCCGGGGAAGCAGCGCTCGCCACCGCCGTCTACAGCCTCACGGTGTGCGGTGTGTTCGGGGTCAGCGCCACCTACCACCGCATCCACTGGAACACCGTCGCCGCCCGCACGTGGATGAAGCGGGCGGACCATTCGATGATCTTCCTGTTCATCGCGGGCAGCTACACGCCGTTCGCGGTGCTGGGTCTGCCGCCCGACACGGGGCGGACGCTGCTGATCGTCGTGTGGGCGGGCGCACTCGCCGGGGTCGCGCTGAAGATGCTGTGGCCGACGGCGCCGCGCTGGGTCGGGGTGCCGCTGTACCTGCTGCTCGGCTGGGCCATCGTCCCGGTCGCACCCGAACTGACGCACGAGGTGGGCGTCCTCCCGATGCTGCTGCTGCTGATCGGCGGCATCCTGTACTCGGTCGGGGCGATCCTCTACGCCACCAAGTGGCCCAACCCGTGGCCCACCACGTTCGGGCATCACGAGTTCTTCCACGCCGCCACCGTCATCGCGGCGTTGTGCCACTACATCGCCGTGTGGCTGGTGGTGTTCCGGTAGGCCGGACTACCGGCTCAACGCGACGGCGAGATCCTCGGCCGTCGACACCGGGCGGTCGCACACGAACCCGCGGCACACGTACGCCGCCGACAGACCGCCGACCAGCGGCCGGTCGGCGAGCAGCGGGGACGAGTCCGGTTCGCCGCCGACCACGACGGCACCACCGGGAGCGAGCCTGCGCGCCTCCCGCAGCAGCGCGGAATCGCCGTCGGTGGCCACCGCCACCTGGATCGGGCCGCGCACCGAGGCCTCGGCCACCGCGAGCCAGTGCCCGGCCGATCGCGGTGCGCGCTCCAACAACAGCGCCACCCGGTCGAGCGATGCGGCGGCCGCGGTCGCGTACCGGCCCGAGGCGTCCGCGTCGGCCACCGCGGCCGCGGTGAGCAGCGCCTCGGCCAGGCACGACGCCCCGGACGGCGTCGCACCGTCGACCGGGTCGCGGGGACGGGTCACGAGGGTTTCGGCGTCGTCGGCGGTGTCGAACCAGCTGCCCGGCCGCTCGTCGTCGGCGAAATGGATCAGTGCGCGGTCGAGCAGCGACTGCGCATGCGACAGCCATTCGGTGCCGCCGGTCGCCTGATACAACGCGAGCAGCCCCGTCGCCAGGCAGGCGTAGTCCTCGAGCACCCCGGCCGGCTCGCCCACCGACGCTCCCAGGGACGCCCGCCGCAGCCGATCGTCCACGACGTGCAGGTCCAGCACCGCATGCGCGCACGCGGCGGCAGCGTCCACCCATTCCGGTCTGCCGAGTCCGGCGCCCGCCTCGGCCAGTGCGGTGATCGCGAGGCCGTTCCAGGCGGTGACCACCTTGTCGTCGCGGCCCGGCTGCGGCCGCGTCGCACGCCGGGCGAGCAGGGTGTCCCGAATCCGGCGCCAACGATCCCAGTCGTCCGGGTCGCGCGGGAGTTGCAGGACCGACGCGCCCGCCTCGAACGTCCCGTCCGCGGTCACCGCGAACACCCGGGCCGCCCACTCGCCGTCGTCCGGTCCGAGAACGTCGACGAGTTGCTCCGGGGTCCACACGTACGTGAGTCCCTCGACGCCCTCGGTGTCGGCGTCGAGGGCGGACGCGAACGACCCGTTTTCCGTGCGCAGATCGCGCAGCAGGAATTCGACGGTCTCCTCGGTGACGCGGACGGCCAGGTCCGAGCCCGTCCGCCGGCCCAGGTGTGCGTAGGCGCGCAGCAGCTGGGCGTTGTCGTAGAGCATCTTCTCGAAATGCGGCACCACCCACGCGGCGTCGACCGAATAGCGGGCGAAGCCGCCGCCGAGCTGGTCGTAGATTCCGCCGCGCGCCATCGCCGACGCCGTTCGCATCACGACGCCGAGCACGTCGGCGTCGCCGGACCGCTCGTACGTGCGCAGCAGGCCTTCCATCAGCGCGGACGGCGGGAACCTGGGGGCTCCCCCGAACCCACCGCGTTCGGCGTCCTCGTCCCGCAGCACGGTCCCGGCGGCCGCATCCAGCAGGGCCGCGGTCACCCGGACGTCACCTTCGGGAATGCCCCCGGCCCCGCGCCGCAGTTCCGCGACCACCGAGGCGGCCGCCTCGTCGACGTCGCCGCGGCGGTCCCGCCACGTGTCGGCGATGGCTCCCAGCAGCTGGGTGAACGACGGCATCCCGCCGCGTGGCTCGGCCGGGTAGTAGGTGCCGCAGTAGAACGGGGCCCCGTCCGGGGTGAGGAAACACGTCATCGGCCAGCCGCCCTGGCCGGTCATCGCGACCGTGGCGTTCATGTACACGGCGTCGAGGTCGGGACGCTCCTCGCGGTCGACCTTGACGCACACGAAATGCTCGTTCATCAGCGACGCCACCGCCTCGTCCTCGAAGGACTCGTGGGCCATGACGTGGCACCAGTGACACGCCGAGTATCCGATCGACAGCAGGATCGGGACGTCCCGTTCCCGCGCCCACTCGGTCGCCTCGGGACCCCACTGCTGCCAGTGCACCGGGTTGTCGGCGTGCTGTCGCAGATAGGGGCTGGTGGACCCACCGAGCGTGTTGCGTTCGCGTGGGTCCATGTCCAGCTCCTGTTCGACTACTTCTGCAGGTTCGGCGGGGTGTCCGTGGGCTTCGGCGGTTCGGTCTTGCCCGCGCCGCCGCCGTGGATCGCGCCGCGGTCGGTGCCCTCGTCCACTTCCTGGTCCGGTTCGGGGTGTTCCGGCTCGAACGTCTCGGGCAGGTTCTTGAGCTTCTTGTTCATCGACCGCACCAGCAACACCACGCCCGCGAGCAGCGCGAGAATGACGACGAGGCCGATGGGCGACGCCTTGCCGAACTCGGGACCGGACGGGGTACTCGGCGTCTGCGCGAGGATGTCCGCCGCGCCGGCCACGATGTTCACCGTCAACGCATTCACTGCTGTCCGTCCTCGTGGATGCCCGCGAACAGATCGCTCTCCGGGATGGAGGTGGTGACCCGCGTCTTGGCGAGCTCGAATTCCTCGGTCGGCCAGATCTTCTGCTGGATCTCGAGCGGAACCGCGAAGAACGAGCCGTTCGGGTCGATCTGCGTCGCGTGGGCCCGCAACGCGTCGTCACGCTGAGGGAAATAGTCGCCACACGTGATCTGGGTGGTGACACGCGCCATCAGGTCACCCTGCTCGGTCTTCCACTTCTTGAGCCACTCGGCCATCGGGAATTCTTCGCCGCGGCGGTCGTATTCCTCCTGGAACTGCAGGAGACGCTTCCGGATGAAGCCGTGCGAGTAGTAGACCTTCTGCACCTTCCACGGCTCCCCGGCGTCAGGGAACTGCTCGGGGTCGGCGGCGGCCTCGTAGGCGGCCATCGACACCTCGTGGCAGCGGATGTGATCGGGGTGCGGGTACCCGCCGTTCTCGTCGTACGTGGTCATGACGTGCGGACGGAACTCGCGGATGACGCGCACCAGCGCCTCGGTCGACTCCTCGAGCGGAACGAGCGCGAAGCAGCCCTCCGGCAGCGGCGGCTTCGGGTCGCCCTCCGGCAGTCCGGAGTCCACGAATCCCAGCCACTGGTGCTGGACTCCGAGGATGCGGGCGGCCTCGGCCATCTCCTCGATGCGCACCTCGTGGATGCGGTCCCTCACCCCGGGCACGTCCATCGCGGGGTTGAGGATGTCGCCACGTTCACCACCGGTCAACGTCACGACCTTCACTTCGTTGCCCTCTGCGGCGTAACGGGCCGTTGTCGCCGCACCCTTGCTCGACTCGTCGTCGGGATGCGCATGGACGGCCATGAGCCGGAATCCGCTCACGTATTCGTTCACCTCAACTTCGCCAGTAGCCGTTGCCGGCTTGTCCGTGTCGCGCGCTCTCGCCTCCGCCATCGCTGACGGCGCACCGACGCACGTCCTCTATAGTTCCACCCGAGAGTTCCGCTTGCAGCCGTGCCCCCGCTCGAGTGCTGTGAGTTACGTGGAACCGGAGCGGTACGAGAGTTGAGAGATGACGAGAACGCTTCCCCCGGGCCGATACACAGCCGCGGCAAAGCCTCCGCGCCCGAATCGCTGGCTCGTGTGGGCGCTCTCCGCGGCGGTCGTCGTCGTCGGCGTGATCGTGGCGTTCGTCGCATACGAGAAGTTCGCCGTCTCCGAGATCGACAGTGAAGCCACGTCGTTCGATCTGGTGAGTGAGTCGCAGCTCGACATCACGTTCACCGTCACCCGGGAGGATCCGTCGCGGGCCGCGGTGTGCATCGTCCGCTCCCGCTCCAAGGACGGTTCCGAGACCGGCAGGCGCGAGGTCTACATCGCCGGCGGCGACAGCCAGACGGTGAAAGTCACCGCTCCCGTCTACACGTCGCGCCCCCCTGCGATGGGCGACATTTACGGCTGCAGCCTGGACGTTCCGGCCTATCTGACCGGCGGCTGACACCCGCGCAGCCGAGCGACCGTTCGGATTATTCGGGGTTTGCGCTCCCCGATCGTGCTAGAATCGCCTGGTACACGGTTCCGTTTGGAACCGTGTATTGCTGCATTGGCGGCAAGGCGGAAGACGAACGGCCACGGCCGTCGAATCCGCCGAGCCGTTGATCACTGCTGTTGCAGTGGTCTGTCGAGGGAGCCCGGCGGCTCCAACTACGAGGGAGTGATCGAGATGACCGAGACCCAGGTGACCTGGCTGACCCAGGAGTCACATGACAGGCTCAAGAGCGAACTCGACCAGCTCATTGCCAATCGTCCGGTCATCGCCGCCGAGATCAACGAGCGTCGCGAAGAGGGCGATCTGAAGGAGAACGGCGGCTACCACGCGGCCCGCGAAGAGCAGGGTCAGCAGGAAGCCCGCATCCGTCAGCTCCAGGAACTGCTGAACAGCGCGAAGGTCGGCGAGGCCCCCACCCAGTCCGGTGTCGCACTGCCCGGTTCCGTGGTGAAGGTCTACTACGACGGCGACGAGAAGGACACCGAGACGTTCCTGATCGCGACCCGCGAAGAGGGTGCACGCGACAACAAGCTCGAGGTGTACTCGCCCAACTCCCCGCTGGGTGGCGCGCTGCTCGAGGCGAAGGTCGGCGAGACCCGCGAATACACGCTGCCCAACGGCAGCAGCATGAAGGTGACGCTCGTCAGCGCGGAGCCGTACCACAGCTGATCTCGGATCAACCGCCGAAAACTCCGGTCCGGGCCCAGTGCCCGGGCCGGAGTTTTCTGCATCGAGCGCTGCGGAATGTGATCAGAAGACCCGGCGGGCCTTCATGTCGGCGAACACGGGACCGATGCGCACCACGTCGCCCGTCGTCGGGGCGTGCAGCATCTGGCCGTTTCCGACGTAGATCGCCACGTGACCCGGACCACCCGACTGCCAGTTGCCGAACAGCAGGTCTCCGGGCCGGGCCTCCGACAGCGGCACCTCCACACCGACGTTCCACTGCGTTTCCGACGTGCGGGGCAGTTTGACGCCGGTGGCGGCGTACACGGCGAACGAGGTCAGCCCCGAGCAGTCGAACCCGCCGCCGGACGGTCCGTTGATGTTGCCGCCGCCCCACACGTACGGCAGGCCGATGAACCGCATGGCCGCCTCCACGACGCGGCTCGTGTCACCGGCGGCCGCACCGTAGAAGAACGGCGACAGCATCCGCGCGAACGAATCCTCGAGGGATCGGATGCGTGCGACGTACGGCTGCGTTTCGTGCTCGTAGTCGAACTTGCCGGCGGGCATGCCCCCGGCGGTCCGGACCGCACCCCCACCGGCGTTGTAGGCGGCGATCGTGAGGTCGAGGGTGTCGCCCTTGACCACACCCTCCTTCTTCCACCCGTCGATCTGCCCGAACAGGTCGCACAGCATCTGACCGGACGCCATCATCGGGTCGGCGACGCCGTTGATGTCGACCTTGCCGTCGCCGTCCGCGTCCTTGCCGTACTTGGCCCAGGTGTCGGGCATGAACTGGCCGGGGCCGCGGGCACCCGCGCGGGACACCGGTGACGTCGCGCCGTAGCGGAACCCGTTCTCGACCGAGTACAGGGCCGCCAGTGTCGGCGGCTTGATGCCCTCGCACAGCGATCCGGCCTTGCGGATCCACGGCGCGAAGACGGCGATGGCGCCGACGGGCGCGAGCGAGACACCGGGAAACCCGGCGGGGACGGACGGGATCAGCGATCCGAGTCCGCTGATGAGCGCCGGTACGCCCGGCAGAGCGGCGAGGCCCCCGATCGCGGTTCCGACGTCGGGGGCACTCATCACGGGCGGCTGGTCGAGCGGGGTGTCCGGCAGGGCCAGCGGCGGAACCGGGGCAGGCGGCGGCGCCGCCTCGACGGCGGGCGGCGGCGGAATGTAGGGGTCGGTTGCCTGCTTCACGACATCCGAGGCCTGCGCCACCATCTGCTCGGCCTGCGCACGGGCCGGATCCGGGAGGGTTGATATTGCGTCGTTTACCTGTTTCTGAACGTCGGGTGAGGCCTGCTCGACCACCTGAATTGCTTCTGCTGCCTGATCTTTCACCGGCTGCGGTATGTCCGCTCCCTGAACGATGGCCCCCGCTGCGGTGGTGATCGCCACGATGATCGCCGCTGCATCAACTGACATACGTGCGCTCCTCCTCCTCGGTGCACCTAACCGAGTGAGTTCACGTTACGACGGGGCACAGCAGATGCGAGGCGATTCTGCGGGATTGATCCGTTTCCTACCGTGACCTGCGGGAGAGCGGCACCCGGCGAATCCCGCCGCCCTGATCACCCACTCGCCGGCACGAAACGTTCGCTGAGGATCTCGACCAGGTAGGCCGGATCCGTGGTTTCGTCGTCCAGCGCCGCGAGCAGTGCCGCGCGCCGATCCTGCGAGATCGGTTCGATTCCGCCGAAGATCTGCCACGTGTCCCCCGCCGGGACGACGCGGGCACAGATCAGATTCCCGGCGTGCAATTGGTGGCTTGCGGCGACTTCCCGGATGTCGCGGCGGTCGCCGGTGCGCAGGTCCCGCAGTGTCAGACCCTCGCCCGCCCGGACCTCCTCCACCTCGTGCAGCGACCGTTCGACTTCCTGCCACTGCCGCGCGAGTGCGAACTCGTCCGGGGGCAGCAGATATCCGCGGCATTCGACGAAGTCGGCGAACGCACCGCCCTCGAAGAGAGCGATGTCTGCGACCAGCGGATCCTCCAATGCCTGGTACAACGCTGCGTCGCCCGCCCAGTTCTCGGAACGGATCTCGGCGTACTCGACGATCTGATCGCGCCAGCCGAGTTCCTGCGCGTGCAACTTCGCCTTCTGGTACAGCCATCCGGCCCGCTCGGACAACGCATGATCACCCTTGCCGAGGTGGCACGTCTTGTACTTCCTTCCCGACCCGCACCAGCAGGGATGATTGCGGCCCAGCCCCGGCCGCGGCGTCGGCTGAAAGTTTTCGAGCACCGCGTGCAGCGGCTCCGCGTCCCCGCCGGCCATCCGGTTCAGCAACGACAGCCCGCGGACGGCATCGCCGCGATCCGACGCGAAACGGGCAAGGTCGAACAGAGCGAGGTCGAACGCTCCGTCCAGGACGAGAGCGTGTTCGTAGTGTTCTTCGGCCTGTTTCGGGAAGCCCTGCATCTCGGTGGCCCGGCCGGCGATCCACGACGCGGCGGCTTTCACGTCGCGCGGTCCCGACGCGAGCAGCCGATCCGCGGCGAGCAGGAGTACCTCGGGATCGACGTCGACGTCGAACAACTCCTGAGCGGCGACTTCCATGACAGCCGGATCGGCGAGGGCGGCGTAGAGCTCCGGCTTGTCGAAGAACCTCGCCTGGATGTCCTGGTTCTCGTCTTCCTCGAGAGCCGTGACCAGCGACACCAGCATGGCGACGGCCACCGCCGCATCCATCGGCACCCCGAGCTCGTCGGCGTACACGCCGATCATCAGGTCCCGGGCGTAGACCTCGAAATCGAATCCGCGAGCCGCGACGAGTTGCCCGGACCGGTCCAAGCCGACGGCCTCGACTATGTCCGCCAACGGCAGCGTCGGCACGGTGAACGCTGCCGGATCGTCGACCAGGAGGTGCCAGACCTCCTCCTCGAGGTCGAGCACCGACGTCTCGCTCAGCCGACGAGTGAGCCGCAGCGCAAGGTCGGGTTCGTCCTCGACCGGCTCGCCGACGAAGTCCAGGCGCACTCCGCTGTCCGTGGCGATCACCGCCAGGAGATCCCCCGGAGAACACTGCGCGAGGGTGCCCCGGGGAAGGACGAGCACCTCCGCCTCCGACCAGCTCTCGCCATCGACCCCTCGCGCGGCCAGTTCGTCGGCCTCGTCCTCGAAGAACACGACCTCGAAGCCGTCGACGTCGGGGTCCCCGGATGCGAGGTGCAGGAGTGAGCCGAAATCGTCCGGCTCCACGACGTCGGCCGCGATCTCCTCCGCGGTGAGGCGGTGCGTGAGGACGCGTCCCGCGAGCAGAATGTCGAGCGCCACCCGTCGGTCGTCGGGAAGGGTTCCGAGAAGTGGCGCGTCGAACTCCTCCACGTAGTCGATCAGGTCGTCGACACCTCCCCAACCCGAATTCGCAAGCGCGGCTGCCAGCTCCCGTTCGGACAGCGGGCCGCGCTCCCGCAGCACACCCAGAGCGGCGTCGAGCAGTTCGTCATGGTCCGCGATCACGGATCCGATCGTAGTGACGACTCCGTCACTACGGTGGCTGTCGGGCACGACTGGCCACTCGGCGCGGAGAGTCAGATTCTTCCCAGGTTGTTCTAAGGTTCGTCGGGGAAGCTGGTCGGCATGAGTGAAGACCGACGGATTTCCCGCCTGCTTCCCGTTCGCCGCGTCTTGGCGGCAGCCGGAATCGCCGGACTGGTCGCCGGTGGCGGTATGGCGGCGGCCGCAGATCCCGCGACCCCCGATTCGACGGTGGCAGCACCCCTCGTCTCGGCCGGATTCGGCGCACCGGACGCCGTGTCCAGCGGTTCCTGAGATTCCGCCACCGGAGAACCACCACATGACCAGCGCACGCAGCGCAACCGAATGGTCCACCTGGGGTGTGCACGCACGGATCGTCGTCACCGACCCCGACGCCCTGAGCTCGGCGTCGAACCTGATCCGCGGTTACCTCGCGGCCGCCGACGCCGCCGTCAACCGCGACCGCGCGGACGCCGAGATCCGCGCGCTCGACGAGGGCCCGAACACGGTGACCCCGATGTTCGCGCGGTTCCTCACCGACGCCCTCGCCGCAGCGCGCACCACGGACGGCGCCCTCGACCCCACGGTGTCGGCGCCCGCACCCCACTCGTGGCGGTCGATCACCGTCGACGGCACCGAGGTCACGCTGCCTGTCGGGGTGGAACTCGACCTGACGGCCACCGCGCGGGCGAGTTCCGCCGACCACTGCGCGTCGACGACGGCGGAGTTGCTCGGGTGCGGCGTCCTGGTCGCGCTCGGCGGCGACATCGCCACGGCCGGGACCACACCGCCGGGCGGCTGGCAGGTCCAGGTCCAGGATCTGCCGGGCGATCCCACCTGCCAGGTGTCGATCCCGTCCGGTGCGGCCGTCGCGACCGCCAGCACCGTCAAGCCCCTGCACCCCGACTCCGTCTCGTTGTGGCGGACCGTGTCGGTGGTCGCCGGGTCCTGCACCACCGCGCACGCGTCGAGCACGGCGGCGGTCGGGATGGGCGGCGGCGCGATCGACTGGCTCACCAACCTGGAGTTGCCGGCCCGGCTGGTCGATCAGGAGTTCCGGGTGATCACCCTGGGCGGGTGGCCGAGCTAGATCCGGCCTACTCCTGCAGTCGGACCGCGTACCGGGCGTCGCGCAGGGCCTCGAGGAGATCCTGCCGGTGCCCGGGACCGCGGGTCTCGACGGTGAGGAACACCTCGACCTCGTCGAGTGCGAGCGCGCCGCCGGTGCGGGAGTGGACGACGTCGACGACGCTGGCGCCGTTGCCGCTGATCACGCCGAGGAGGCTGACCAGACCACCCGGTCGGTCCGGAATGGTCACGTGCACACCGAGATACCGGCCGGCCGCGCGGAGACCGTGATTGACGACGTGGGTGAGCAGCAACGGGTCGATGTTGCCGCCGGACAGCACCGCGCACACCTTGCCGGTGAGTCCCAGCTCTTCGGTGGAGCAGCTGATCAACGCGGCGACCGCCGCCGCGCCCGCGGGCTCCACGATGAGCTTCGCGCGCTCGAGGCACAGGAGAAGAGCCCGCGACAGGGCGTCCTCACTGACAGTGACGATCGCGTCGACCTGGGAGCCGACGTGGGCGAACGGCACGTCGCCCGGACGGCCGACCGCGATACCGTCCGCCATCGTCGACATCGTCTCCAGCGGAATCGGGCGACCCTCGGCCAGCGACCGCGGCCAGGCCGCCGCCTGCTCGGCCTGGACGCCGACGACCCGCACGTCGGGCCGCATGGCCTTCACCGCGGCGGCGATGCCCGCGATCAATCCGCCCCCACCGGTCGGGACGACAATCGTGCCGACGTCGGGTTCCTGCTCGAGGATCTCGAGTCCGACGGTCCCCTGCCCGGCGACGATGTCGACGTGGTCGAAGGGATGGATGAGGACCGCGCCGGTCTCGTCCGCGAACGCCTTCGCCGCGACGAGCGCGTCGTCCACCGTGTCGCCGGTGAGATGGACGGTCGCCCCGTACGCCTTGGTGGCGACGAGTTTCGGCAGGGGTGCACCGGTGGGCATGAAGACGGTGGACGGGATGCCCAGTTCGGTGGCCGCCCAGGCCACACCCTGCGCATGATTGCCGGCACTGGCCGCCACGACCCCGCCGGCCCGTTCCGCGGCCGAGAGATTCGCGATCCGGTTGTATGCACCACGAGGCTTGAAAGATCCTGTGCGCTGCAAATTTTCACACTTCAACGACACGACGTGCCCGCATCGTTCCGACAGCGCCCGAGACGCGATCACCGGCGTCCGGCGCATGACGGGGTCCAGCAGCTTACGAGCTGCTCTGATCTGATCCAGCGTGACAGGCTCCACGCGGGCCAGCATATGGCGCTCCGCGCCCCGTGCGCCTTTTTGGTTGGGCGGGTTCAACCGGTCGTTGCAACATCCCTGATGATGGAGGGTGTTGCAGATGGTGATGATCGGTCGTCCGCCGGCGTCGGAGCAGTCGCGGTTGATATTCTGGCAGTGTCGTACGCAGGGTGCCACGGTCGTGGAAGCGGCGTGCGCCGCGGAGGTGACCGCGTCCACCGCGCGCCGGTGGATCATCGACTCCGGTGGGGTTCGTCCCCGCCGGAGTCCACCCCGATCCGCCCGGTTCCTGTCCCTCGAGGATCGCGAACAGATCGACGTGATGGTCCGCGACCGGTGCAGCATCACCGCGATCGCGGCGGCGTTGGGGCGGCATCGCACCACGATCAGCCGGGAGATCGAGCGGGGCACCAACCGGCGCGGCTACTACGTCGCCTCCACCGCACACCGGGCCGCGCAGGCGAGGTCCCGGCGCCCGAAACCGGCGAAGCTCGCCGTCCACGACCGGCTGCGGGCGTTCGTGGAGAAACAGCTGACGAAGAAGTTCTCACCCGAGCAGATCTCCCGGACCCTGGTGCGCAGGTTCCCGAACGACCCGGAGATGCGTGTGTCCCACGAGACGATCTACCTCTCGCTCTACATTCAGGCCCGCGGCGGCCTCAAACGTGAGCTGACCAGCGCACTCCGGACCGGGCGGGCGTTGCGTAAGGGCCACCGCAAACCCGGCGAGCGGCGCGGCCGGATCCCGAACATGGTCAATGTGTCCGAGCGCCCNTCCGAGGCCGAGGACCGGAAGGTCCCCGGGCACTGGGAGGGCGATCTGATCATGGGCGAGGGCAACCGGTCGGCGATCGGCACCCTGGTCGAGCGCAGCTCCCGGTTCGTGATGCTGCTGCATCTGCCCGGCGGGCATTCCGCCCAGAACGTGCGGGAGGCGATGGCCGCGCAGATCGGGGAGCTGCCGGAGGCGTTGGCGCGGTCGGTCACCTGGGATCAGGGCACCGAGATGACCCAACACGCCCAGTTCACCGTCGACACGGGGGTGCAGATCTACTTCTGCGATCCGCACTCCCCGTGGCAACGGGGCACGAACGAGAACACCAACGGGCTGCTGCGCCAGTACTTCCCCAAGGGCACCGACCTGTCCGTGCATTCCGCCGAGCACCTACGGTTCGTCGCCGACGAACTCAACGACCGTCCCCGCAAAACCCACGACTGGCATACTCCAGCCGAGAAGCTCAACGAATTATTCGATGGTGCAACGACCGCATGAATTCGCCTTGCTGTAGCTACCAAAAAGGCGCACGGGCGGCGAAGCCGCCTACTTCAGCGCCTGCTCGATGTCGCCCACCAGATCGGCGGCGTCCTCGATGCCGACGGAGAGGCGCACCAGGTCGTCCGGCACCTCGAGGAGCGAACCGGCGGTGGAGGCGTGGGTCATGGCGCCCGGGTGCTCGATCAGCGATTCGACGCCACCGAGCGACTCGGCCAGCGTGAAGATCTCGGTGCGCGAGCAGAAGTCCAGCGCAGCCTGCTTACCGCCGGCGAGGCGGACCGAGATCATGCCGCCGAAGCGGCGCATCTGCTTCTCCGCGACCTTGTGGCCGGGGTGCGACTCGAGCCCGGGGTAGATCACCTGCGACACCGCGGAGTGCCCGCTGAGCAGTTCGACGACCTTCTCTGCGTTGTCGCTGTGCCGCTCCATGCGCAGCGACAGGGTCTTGATGCCGCGGAGGGTGAGGAACGCGTCGAACGGTCCGGGGACCGCGCCTGCACCGTTCTGCAGGAACGCGAACGCCGTGTCGAGTTCTTCGTCGTTGGTGACGAGTGCGCCGCCGACGACGTCGGAGTGCCCGCCGATGTACTTGGTGGTCGAGTGCAGCGCGACGTCGGCGCCGAGTTGCAGCGGCTGCTGCAGGTACGGCGACGCGAACGTGTTGTCGACGACGATCTTCGCGCCGGCTTCGTGCGCGATGTCGGACAGCGCCTCGATGTCACCGATGTTGAGGAGCGGGTTGGTGGGCGTCTCGACCCACACGAGCTTGGTGTTGGGCCGGATGGCCGCCCGGACCGCGTCCACATCGGACACCGCGGCGGGCGTGTACTCGATGCCCCACTGCGTGAAGACCTTGTCGATCAGACGGAACGTTCCGCCGTAGGCGTCGTTCGGGATGACGAGGTGGTCGCCGGGGCGGAGCGCGGCGCGGAGCAGGCAGTCGGTGGCGGCCATGCCCGAACCGAAGGCGCGACCGTACGTGCCCGACTCGAGGGCGGCGAGGTTGGCCTCGAGCGGTCGTCGGGTGGGGTTGCCGGTACGGGCGTATTCGAATCCGTTCCGCATGCCGCCGACGCCGTCCTGTGCGAACGTCGAACTCGCGTAGATGGGGACGTTGACGGCGCCCGTCTGCGGGTCCGGGTCGAATCCTGCGTGCACGGCCTTGGTGGAGAACCCCTGCCAGCTGATGTTGTCCGCTTTGCTGCGCTGCTCACTCATGGCCCCCAGCCTAGTGGGGACCTAATTCTCCAGATACTCCGCGATGGCGAAGGCGACGTCGAGCTTGGTCGCGCCGCTGACGGAGGGGTCGAGCGCGTTGACGATGATGCTGTGCTCGGGTGTGAGCAGGGCCATGGCCACGACGTCGAGGACCACCCCGCCGAACTCGGCGGACCGGGGGTCGGCGACGACGTTCGTCCCGTTCCGCATTTCGGCGATGACGGCAGGATCGGTGACCTGCGGCCTGACCGACGCGGTGAGGGTGCTCATCACGTTGGTCGGCCCCTTGGACCACGAGCAGGTCGGGTCGGTCGATCCGGGGAGGACGGCCTCGGTGAGATGCGGCCGGTCCGAGACGAGCCGTCCGAGTGCTCTCGTCAGCGCGGTGCAGTCGGCCGACGCCTCCGACGGTGATGTGCCCGAGGACACCGATCCGACGTCCGGCGATCCCGGCTGTGCGACGGCGGCACCGTCGATGCTGTTCCCGCATCCGGCGACGGCGAACCCGAGCAGGGCCACCGGGACCACCAGGACACGACGCAGACGAGCACTCACTATCAACTACCCGGTCCTGAAGGGCGCGGGTTTGCTGCTCACGTTCCAACTGGCTGCTAGAGGGGTGGCTGCTATAGGCACGGTTGATTGGGCGGCCCGGTAATTGTCGTGTCCGAGTGCGGCAATGTTGGCGGCGGCGTTATGGTCGGCGTGGCCGGCCCATCCGCAGCCGCGGCACCGGAACAGTGCTTGACTGTGCCTGTTCGCGGTGTCGCAGTGCCCGCAGAGGTGACACGTCTTACTGGTATTGCGAGGGTTGACCACCTGCACCGGCACTCCCGCGGCTTGCGCCTTATAGGTGATCTGGTCGCGCAGTTGCGCGTATGCCCAGGAGTGCAATTGTTGCCGTTGTCTGCGTGCGAGCCGTACCCGGTCCCGGATTCCCGACAGGTCTTCTACCGCGATCCCTTGACCGGNGCGTTGNGCCTGGGCAACAATCGTTTTCGAGAGTTGGTGATTGATGTCGGTGGCGTACCGAGTCTCCTTCCTACGCCGTTTCTTCAGTTTCCGTTTCGCGGACTTGGTCCCCACCTTTTGCAGCGCGGACCGGATGGTTCCGTTCTTTTTCCGGCGGGCGGTGACCGCACCACCGGACCACCGGACGTCGAGTTCGGCCGGNTCGTCNGCGGTGGTCACCGCCAGGTTCACGATCCCCAGGTCCACNCCCAGCCACCCGGTGGGGTCGTCGGCGGGGACCANCTGCTGCGGTGCGTCGGTGTCGACGGTTGCGTGCAGGTAGAAAGATCCGTCGCGGAANATCAGATCCGACTCGCCNTTGCGGTCGGCGAGCATTGTCAGCTGCCACGGCGCGCACACGAATCCGACGTTGCGCATCCGGCCNGCGGTCGTCCAGATCGACACCGTCGATCGATCGATCTGCCACGACAAGCACCGATCGTCGAACGGNTGGCCCGCGTCCTGACGGAACACGATCGCCTTACCTGCAACCTTCGCATACCGTGTCGATCCCGGCGTGCCGTAATTCCCGTTNCGCAGGTTCGCTGTCCGGGTCGCGTACGCATCCGCGACCTTCTTGATGACCCGGATCGCCGGTTGCGCCGACAACCCGCACGCTTTGAGCTGGGCATAGACCTGCTTTTGCAGCGCGAACGGGCGCCGATCAGCGGCGGTGTGCGCGAGCTGCGCAACCATGTTCGCCCCCGCATTGCACAACTCCAGTGTCGATGTCAGCGCCACATACTGCTCCGGGGTCGGAGCCAGCTTCACGACAACGATCCGCTTCACACCCTGCACCCTTCCGTTCACCGACCCGATGCGAGTAGATCATGGCAGCGGTGTGTGACAAGTTCGGCGCAACGTTGACCGCGTTCACCGGAAAAACCGACCACGTCCACCTATTAATCCACTACCCACCCACCGTGCAACTCTCCACCCTGGTCAATAGCCTCGAGGGCGTCTCCGCNCGATACCTGCGCNAAGAGTTCCCCGACCACATCCAGAAATACCTGTGGGGCAACCACTTCTGGTCACCGTCCTACTTCGCNGCCTCCGCAGGCGGAGCCCCACTCGCCACCATCGCCGAGTACATCACCAACCAAGAACGACCCGAACCCACACCAGAAACCGACCCCGCTACGCGCCATCGCGCAATACAGAATCAGCTTCCTCCCGGCCCGAAAGGGCCAGGCTTCCTCTGATTAATCCGGTGAAGGAAAGAACATGGCTCGCTCCGACGTCCTGGTCTCCACCGACTGGGCTCAGCAGAATCTGAAGGCCCCCAACATCGTGTTCGTCGAGGTCGACGAAGACACGTCCGCCTACGACAGTGGCCACATCGAGGGCGCCATCAAGCTCGACTGGAAGAAGGATCTGCAGGATCGGGTCCGCCGCGACTTCCTCGACCGTGAGCAGTTCTCCGATCTGCTGTCGGCACGCGGCGTCGCCAACGACGACGAGGTCGTCCTCTACGGAGGCAACAACAACTGGTTCGCGGCGTACGCCTACTGGTACTTCAAGCTCTACGGCCACGACAACGTCAAGCTGCTCGACGGCGGCCGCAAGAAGTGGGAGCTCGAGAAACGCCCCCTCTCCGAGGACACCGTCACCCGCCCGTCCACCACCTACCGGGCGTCCGAGCCGGACCTGTCGATCCGCGCATTCCGCGACGAGGCCGTCGACGCGATCGGTGTGCTGAACCTGGTCGACGTCCGGTCTCCCGACGAGTTCACGGGCAAGATCCTCGCGCCGGCGCATCTGCCGCAGGAGCAGAGCCAGCGTCCCGGCCACATCCCGGGCGCGCTCAACGTTCCGTGGAGCAAGGCCGCGAACGAGGACGGCACGTTCAAGTCCGACGAGGAACTCACCGCGATCTACGGCGAAGCCGGCCTCGACGGATCTCGGGACACCATCGCCTACTGCCGGATCGGTGAGCGCTCCAGCCACACCTGGTTCGTGCTCAAGGAACTGCTCGGACACAAGAATGTCAAGAACTACGACGGCAGCTGGACCGAATACGGCTCGCTCGTCGGTGTGCCGATCGAACTGGGCAAGTAGCGGAGCGCGGGAGCAAGCACATGAGCGCAGCACCAACGCAAACCCACACCATCCCCGCCGGCGTCGACCTCGGCAAGGAAACCGCCATCACCGGCAAGGTCGTCACGGGCGACGGAGAACCTGTCGGTGGAGCCTTCGTTCGACTCCTCGACGGCACAGGCACGTTCACCGCCGAGATCGTCGCCTCCGGTACCGGGGACTTCCGTTTCTTCGTCGCACCGGGCGACTGGACCGTGCGGGCTCTCTCACCGGTCGGCAACGGCACGGCCTCGGTGAAGCCCACGACCAGCGGCCTCCACACCGTCGACATCACCCTCACTGCATGACATTTCGCCGCCGAACACCACCCCGAGAACGGCGACTCAGGATCCCTCGCCCTGAGATTCCACGACCCAGGCCGCGATCTGCGCGCGCGAGTTGAATCCCAGTTTCGTGAGCAGGTGCTCCACGTGCCCCTGCGCGGTGCGGGGGGAGATGACCAGCCGAGCCGCGATCTCTTTGTTGGTCAGTCCCTCGGCGATGAGGGCGGCGACTTCACGCTCCCGCTTCGTCGGTTTCGGGGACGGACCGGTGGAGGTCGACGAGGGTAGAACCTGCTCGCCCAGTGCGTAAGCGACGGCTGCGTCGAAGCCGAGCGCTTCACCCTTGCGGTGGGCAGCGGTGAACGCCGGTTCGGTCATCGCGCTTCGCGTCAGACGTTCGCACTCGTCCTGGTACACGCTCAGTCCGGGCACCAGCACCGTCGAACTGCCCACCGACCGGGTGAGCGCCTCAGCGGCTCCCATCAACACGACTGCCCGTTCCATGTTCTGTTCCTCGGCGGCGATCCAGGCGAGTGCCTGCAGGCACACACTGGAATTGAGCCGGTCGTTCACCCGGCGGTTCACCTGGAGCGCCTGCCCGAGGAGCCGTACCGCCCGGGCCGTCTCCCCTTTCTGCCACACGGCGACGGCCAGCGCCCACAGCGAATACGACCGGTACACCGATTCGCCCTGCGCCTCGGTGATCGCGAGGATGCGCTCGTGGCATTCGACGGCACGTTCCGTGTCGTTCAACAGGTCGTAAATCATGCCGAGACCCACGACGGCGGCCACCTCGAAGACGTCGTTGCGTGCCGTGAACACATGTATGGCCTTCTCGAGATGTGTGCGCCCCTCGGGAAGGCGGCCCGCGAACAGGGCCGCGTATCCGATCGCGTAGTCGAGATGCGCGCGCACCTCGGGATCGGGCGTCCGGGCGGCGAGCGCCCGCGCGTCCTCCGCCAGGGTGTCCGACACCGTAATGTCGCCCTGCACTCCGGCCAGCACGGCGGCGCTGTACAGAGCCTTGGCGCGATCGATCGTGGGCTCGGACGGCTGCCGGGCAAGGAAACGACCGAGCCACCGGCGCCCCTCGACGAACAGCCCCCGGGCCAGCCAGTACGGGTACAACGCGGCCGCGATCCGAACTCCGATGTCCGGGCTGTCGGACAGGCAGAAGTCCAGCGCTTCACGAATATTCGGCAGTTCCCGACCTAGTTTGGCGATCAACGGAAGTTGCCGGGAACTGATCCATTCGGATTCCGCTTCGACCGCGAGGCGGTCACACCAATCCCGGTGCCGACGGCGCAGTTCGGTGTACACGCCGCTCTCCTGCGCCTTGTCGCGCCCGTAGGCGCGCACGGTCTCGAGCATCCGGAATCGCACCGCGGTGCCCGACTCCTCTCTCGTCAGGATCGACTTGTCGACGAGAAAGGTCACCGTGTCGAGGAGGTCGTCCACGTCGGCATCGTCGCAGACCTGTTCCGCCGCCTCGAGTTCGAAACTGCCCGCGAACACGGACAGCTGCGCCCACATCCGTTGTTCCACAGGCGTGCACAGGTCGTAGCTCCAGTCGATACACATCCGCAGCGTCTGCTGCCGCGACGGCGCGTCCCGGCTGCCGCGGGTCAGCAGCAGGTAGCGATCGGTCAGGCGCTGCAGGATCTGGTCGGGAGTCATCGCACGCAGCCGTGCCGCCGCCAATTCGATCGGCAACGGCAACCCGTCCAGCCGCTGACAGATTCGGGCGATCGTGACCTTGTTGTCCTCGGTGAGTTCGAAGCCGGGGACGGCGGCGATACCGCGTTCGACGAACAGCGTGACCGCGTCGTTGCGGGGCAGCCCCTTGGGGAGATGGTCGGGGTCGGGGACGGGCAGCGGAGGGATCAGCAGCGCCACTTCCCCGCCGATGCCGAGCGGTTCGCGACTCGTCGCGAGGATCCGTAGTTGCGGGCACGCGCGAAGCAGGATTTCCGCGAGTTTCGCGGCCGCGGCCACCACCTGCTCGCAGTTGTCCAGCACGAGCAGCAGGTCCCGCGGAGCGAGGAACTCGACGAGCACCTCGTGGGGGTGTCGCGCCGACTGGTCACGCAGCCCCAGGGCGGTGACCACCACCCCGGCCAACAGCGAATCATCCAGCAGTTCACCCAGTTCCACCAGCGTCACACCGTTCGCGAAGTTCCGTTGCGCCTTGGTGGCCGCACGAATGGCGAGCCGGGTCTTCCCCACCCCGCCGATCCCGGTCAGCGTCACCAGCCGCGACGTCGACAGCAAATTCGTCGCCTCCGCCAGTTCCGTACGGCGGTCGACGAAGCTGGTCAGCTCCAGCGGGAGTCCGCCCGTCCGGCCCGAGTCCGCCGGCGATCCCGCGGGCCGGCGCCACGCGCCTTCTCCCCCGGAACCGGCGCGCGGTTCCGACGTGCTGCCCTGCACTGCAGCTGTTTCCGCATACATTGCCATTTCGTCGACCGGGAAGCCGTGACGCAGTTGCGCGTCGCGGAGTTGCCTGCCCAGTTCGACGGCGGACGGGCGGGCCCCGGGTTCGGACGACATGGCACGTTCGATGACCGCGCTGATGTCCTCGGATACGCCGTGCTCGCGCGGGTTCGGGACCGGCTCGGACGCGATCCGCAGGAACTGCGCCACGAGCTGTTCACCGCTGCGGCGTTCGAAGGCCGCGTGACCGGTGATCGCCGCGAACAAGGCGGCGCCGAGGCCGTAGACGTCGGCGGCGGGACTGGGAGCGTCGCCCGCCACGACCTCGGGGGCGGTGAATGCCGGCGACCCCGTCACGATGCCCGCGCTGGTCTCGAACCCGCCCGCGATGTGGGCGATGCCGAAGTCGGTGAGTGCGGGCTCGCCGTAATCGGTGATGAGGATGTTCGCCGGTTTGACGTCGCGATGGAGGATTCCGAGGCGATGGGCGGTCTCCAGGGCGCCGGCCATCTTCACCCCGAGCCGCAGCGCCTCGTCCACCGGGAGCGGTCCGTGGCGGCGGATCCGTTCGTCGAGCGAACCCTGCGCCTGGTACGGCATCACGATGTAGGGCCTGCCGTTCTCGGTGACGCCGGCGTGCAGAACGTTGACGATGTTGGGGTGACCGGTCAGCCGGCCGGCCGCACGCTGCTCCCGCAGGAACCGGGCGCGGTTCTCCTCGTCGAGGTCGGCGGTGAGGACCTTGACCGCCACGGTGCGGTCGAGCGCAGTTTGGGTACAGCGGTACACGACCCCGAATCCGCCGCGGCCGATCTCGTGGGCGTCCTCGAATCCGGCCGTCGCCAACTCCGCCGTGACCGAACCGGACACGTCGCGCTGGGTGGCGAACGGATCGACGTCAGTCATCGACTACATCGATTCGTCCCATTCGAAACACGGTCGACGCATGCCACACTGCCCACCTCTCGACGTTGTACCCCAGGATATCGCCGTCCGCCCCCGCCGATGGCCGACTTGCGTTCTACCCGAGTGTGGACGGGGACGCGACGCGATAACCGGCCGGTCGGTTCGATCGGTGACCCCTCCGGGTTTCCGCTACAACTGGACACTCGCCCAGTCGTTTTGGGGATCGACCCCGGTCGAATCGTTTCTCCCGCAGTGAATAGTCCCGCACAGATCGGGTAACCGACACCTACGCTGTTCCGCGGGCCCGGCGGCCCCCCGGACCAGCGAGGCCCCCTGACCGGTCACCCCTCGGCTGGAGGGCCACAGCCGCCCGCGGCCGGGGAGCCCCCCTCTTCCTCGCCTGCGGGCGGCACCATGCGGTCACACTCGTCCGGCGCACTGATGACCTCATCGGCGTTCCGCCACGGCGGATCAATGAGATCGTGCTCGGCAAGCGGTCGATTACCGCAGATAGTGCGCTGCGGCTGGCGACGGTGTTCGGGAACAGTGCGCAGTTCCGGCTCAACCTCCAGGACCGCTACGACCTCGACCTCGCCGCAGTCAAGCTCGGCGACACACTCGCCGGCATCGTCCCACTCTCGGCGTGAGACGCCAGTCCCGGACGGCCGACACCGCGTAGTCTTCGCGGATTGAATTGTGCAACACACCATTCGACATCACGCATGTCGGACGGTGCTTGCTCGGGGTGAGCAGTCCGATCAGCTGTGGCTGTGCAGCGGGGTTCCCGCGAGAGCGAGGTGCGCCTCGCCGAGCGCCTCGGCCTGGGTGGGATGTGCGTGAACGAGTGCCGCGACCTCGTTCGGGTAGGCGCCCCAGTTGACGATCAGTTGTGCCTCGCCGATGAGTTCACCCACGCGTTCTCCGACCATGTGGATACCGACGACCGGTCCCTCCGTGGCTCCGGCGCGCACGAGTTTGACGCCGCCGCCGGTTCCGAGGATCTGGCTTCGGCCGTTGCCGGCGAGGTCGGAGACGACGGTGGCGACGGCGCCGTGACGTTCGCGCGCCTGCTCCTCGGTGAGCCCGACCGACGCGACCTCGGGGTTCGAGTACGTCACCCGGGGAATTCCGCTGTCCTCCACGGAGGTCGGGTGCAGGCCTGCGATCGTCTCGGCGACGAAGATGCCCTGCTGGAATCCGCGGTGCGCGAGCTGCGGTCCGGCGACGATGTCGCCGACCGCGTACACGTCCGGCTGCGAGGTGCGCAGGAAATCGTCGACCGTGACGAACCCGCGGGGGTCGACGGCGACGCCGTGCTCGGTGAGTCCGAGGCCGGCGGTGCGGGGTCCGCGGCCGACCGCGACGAGCAGCAGGTCGGCCTCGATCGTGTCACCCGACTCCACGGTGACGCTGACCGTGCGGTCGTCCTGAACGGCTTTCGCGAATCGGGTGCCGGTCATGACCGTGATGCCGCGCTTGCGCAGGGCCCGGGTGAGTTGCTTCGAGGCCCATTCGTCCTCGGCGGCGATCAGCCGGGGCAGCGCCTCGACGATCGTGACGTCCGCGCCCAGGGATGCCCAGATGCCGGCGAACTCGACGCCGATGACACCGCCGCCGAGTACGACGACGCGACGCGGAAGTTCGGGGAACGTCAGGGCTTGGTCGCTGGTGAGGATTCGGCCGCCGATCTCGAGTCCGGGCAGACTCCGGACCTCCGAGCCGGTCGCGAGGACCAGTGCTGCGCCGGTGATCGTGCGGTCGCCGACGTGGACGGTGCGGCCGCCGCCGTAGCGGCCGGTGCCCTGGACCACCTCGATCCGGTGACTGCGGACCAGACCCTGCAGGCCCTTGTAGAGGCGTTCGACGATCGCGTCCTTGTACGCGTGGACGCCGTCGAGGTCGATCCCGTCGAGTGTCGCACCGATCCCGAGGGCCGACGCGTGGGCGACGGTGTCGGCAACCTCGGCGGCGTGCACGAGCGCCTTGGTGGGGATGCACCCGCGGTGCAGGCACGTGCCGCCGACCTTGTCCTCTTCGATCAGGGTGACGGACTTGCCCAGTTGCGCGGCACGGAAGGCGCAGGCGTACCCGCCGGATCCACCGCCGAGGATCAGGACGTCCGGTTGGTCGAGCATGGGGAAACTCCCTGGGTCGGGCACGTCATGGGACGTGCAGGAAAGGTCGAAGTGGCCGGGTTTCAGCTCAGCGCGATCAGCGTCATCGGGTCCGCCAGGATCTGGCCGACGGCGGCGAGGAATCGCGAACCCTGCTCACCGTCGACCAGTCGATGGTCGAACGACAGGCTCAGCGTCGTCACCGACCGCAACGCGATCTCGCCCCGGTATTCCCACGGCTGCCTGCGGATCGCCCCGAAGCACAGGATCGCCGCCTCGCCGGGGTTGAGGATGGGCGTGCCCGCATCGACGCCGAAAACACCGACGTTGGTGATCGTGATCGTGCCGTCGGCCAGGTCGGCCGGCCCGGTCTTCCCCTCCTTGGCGGTGGTCGTCAGATCCGACACGGCGATCGCGAGGTCGCGCAGACCGAGGGTGTGTGCGTTCTTGATGTTCGGCACCATGAGTCCGCGCGGGGTGGCGGCCGCGATGCCGAGGTTCACGGACCGTTTGACCACGATCTCCTGCGCGTCCTCGTCCCAGAACGAATTCAGAGTCGGGTTGGTGCGCAGCGCCACGAGCAGGGCCTTGGCCACCAGCGTCAGTGGTGTCAGGCGCACGTCGGTGAAGTGTTTCGTTTTACGAAGCTCGGCCAGCAGTTCGATGGTCGGGGTGACGTCGACCGTGACGAACTCGGTGACGTGCGGGGCGGTGAACGCGCTGCGGACCATCGCCGCGGCGGTGTGCTTGCGGACGCCCTTGATCGGGATGCGTTCCTCGTCGGTGTCGGGCGCGGCCGTCGGCGTCGGCACCGGGGTGGCGTCGCGATGGCGTTCGAGGTCGTTCCTGGTGACTTCACCGTGCACCCCGGTGGCGTCCACCTCGGTGAGGTCGACTCCGCGTTGCTTCGCGGCGAACCGCACGGGCGGCGACGCCAGCGGACGCGTCGGGTGCGGGGCGGGCACGTCGTCGACGCGAGCGGCCGTGGTGGTTGCGTGCCTCCGGCGGCGCCGACTGGACGAGTCCTCGGCCACGCCGTAGCCGACGAGGACCGGGGTCCGCTCGGCCGGGGGCGCGGGGTCCGCATTCGGTTCCTCGCCGGCGATCTCGACGTCGATGAACGGGCTGCCGACGTCGACGGTCGTCCCCTCCTCCGCGTGCAGCGCGACCACCGTTCCGGCGTACGGCGAGGGCAACTCCACGGAGGCCTTCGCCGTCTCGACCTCGGCGATGTTCTGGTTGAGCGTCACGGTGTCACCCACCGCGACCAGCCAGGTCAGCAGTTCGGCGTCGGTGAGGCCCTCGCCGAGGTCGGGCAGCAGGAATGTCTTGACAGTGGGCATGAGAACTCCTGGTGCTTACGCGGTGAAGATGCGGTCGACGGCGTCGAGGATGCGGTCGACGTCCGGCAGGAAGTGCTGTTCGAGTTTCGCCGGCGGGTAGGGGACGGTGAATCCGCCGACGCGGGCGACCGGGGCCTCGAGGTGGTAGAAGCAGCGCTCACCGATGCGGGCGGCGATCTCGGCGCCGATGCCGAGGAACACGGGCGCCTCGTGGGTGACGACCAGGCGTCCGGTGCGCTGCACGGAGGCGGCGACGGTATCGACGTCGAGCGGGGAAATGGACCGCAGATCGATCACCTCGACCGACCGGCCCTCGCCGGCGGCGACCTTCGCCGCCTGCAGTGCCGTCGTCACGAGCGGCCCGTACGCGACGACGGTGACATCGCTGCCCGGGGCGACCACCCGGGCCTGGTGCAGTGGATTCGCCTCGGCGGCCGGGTCGATTTGCCCCTTCTCCCAGTATCGGCGCTTGGGTTCGAAGAAGAGCACCGGATCGTCCGACGCGATGGCCTGCTGAATCATCGTGTGCGCGTCGCCGGCGTTGCTGCAGGTCACCACGCGCAAACCCGCGGTCGCGGCGAAGTAACCCTCCGGGGACTCGGAGTGATGCTCGATGGCGCCGATGCCGCCGCCGTAGGGGACGCGGATGGTGATCGGCATCTTGACGTTGCCGCCGGTGCGGTAGTGCAATTTGGCGACCTGCGAGACGATCTGGTCGAAGCCGGGGTAGATGAACCCGTCGAACTGGATCTCGCACACCGGCCGGTAGCCGCGCATCGCGAGACCGACTGCGGTGCCGATGATCCCGGACTCGGCGAGCGGGGTGTCGATGACGCGGTTGGGACCGAAGTCCTTCTGCAGTCCGTCGGTGATGCGGAAGACACCGCCGAGTTTGCCGATGTCCTCACCCATGAGCACGACCTTCGGGTCGTTCTCGAGGGCGCGGCGCAACCCGGCGTTGAGGGCCTTGCCGAGCGGGAGCGTGGTCGGGGCGGCTGTGCTCATGCGTCGGTTCCTTCGAAACTGTCGAGGTAGGCGGCGAACTGACGCCGCTCTTCGTCGACGAGGGGATGGGGTTCGGCGTAGACGTTGTCGAACAACGACATCGGCTCGGGCTCGACGGTCTCGAGGCACCCGCGGCGCAGCGCGGCGGCGGTGTCGTCGGCGCGCTGCTGCACCGCGGCGAGGTAGGTGTCGTCGATTGCGCCCGCCGACTCGAGGAGGGCGCGGATGCGGTCGAGGGGGTCCTTGCGTTTCCATTCCTCGTCGAGCGCGGCCGGGCGGTACCGGGTCGGGTCGTCGGACGTGGTGTGCGGGCCCATCCGGTAGGTGACGGCCTCGATCAGGGTCGGTCCGCTGCCTTCCCGTGCCCGTTCGAGCGCGGCGCGGGTCACGGCGATGACGGCGAGGACGTCGTTGCCGTCGACGCGCACGCTGGGGACGCCGAAGCCGCGGCCCCGCGCGGCGATGCTCACCCGCGACTGCAGACTGACCGGTTCCGAGATCGCCCACTGGTTGTTCTGGCAGAAGAACACCACCGGCGCGTTGAAGCTCGCGGCGAACCCGAAGGCCTCGGAGATGTCGCCCTGGCTGGTCGCGCCGTCGCCGAAGTAGGTGATCGCGGCGCCGGCGGAGCCGTCGAACTGCATGCCCATCGCGTACCCGGTGGCGTGCAGCGCCTGCGCGCCGACGATGATCGCCGGGGTTGTCATGTTGTACTCGAACGGGTTCCAGCCCGAGTGCGTCGACCCCCGCCAGAACCGGAGCATGTGGGTGGGATCGACGTCGCGGCAATACGCCACCCCGTGTTCGCGGTAGCTGGCGAAGACGAAGTCGCCGGGATCGAGTGCGCGTGCCGACCCCACCTGCGCCGCCTCCTGCCCCAGCAGCGGCGCCCACAGCCCCAGCTCGCCCTGACGCTGCAGCGCGGTCGCCTCCGCGTCGATGCGCCGCACCACGACGAGGTCCTCGTACAGCGCGAGCACCGCGGCGACGTCCACGTCTTCGACGTACCGGGAGTAGTCGGGATGATCCACTCGCGCACCGGTTTCGGTGACCAGTTGCACCACATCGTCGTTGTCGAACACGAAAACCTCCGAAGGGGGATGGAACGGGAGGCACCGCCGCCCTTGCGTGACCGTCCCGGTCAGAATGATGCGTTCATGCAAACATCGGGATCCAGCATGCGCAAGTGTTGTCATTCAAATTAAGCACAATGCCCAACTCCAGGCATGGAGGGTGTGGGATACTGCGCTACATGACGAGACTCGATCGAACCGACGCCCGCCTGCTGCTCGCCCTGTGCGACGCACCCCGCGCAACCGGCGTCCAACTGGCCACCCTGCTGGGGATGGCGCGGAATACCGTGCAGGCACGAATGTCTCGCTGGGAGGAGCAACGCGTGCTCGCGCCCGTGGATCGCTGTGTGTCACCCCGCGACCTGGGGTACCCCTTACAGGCGTTCGTCACCGCGGTGGTCGATCAGCACCGCCTCGAGGACGTCATCGAACACCTGCGGGACATCGCGGAGGTGGTGGAGGTCGTCGGCATCTCCGGAGCGGCCGACCTGCATATCGGCGTGGTCGCCGTCGATGCCGACGACCTGTACCGCGTCGCCGGCCTCATCCTCGCCGTGCCCGGGATCGAGCGCACCACGGTGTCCGTCGCCATGCGCGACGCCATCCCCTACCGGACCCGCCCACTGCTCGAGCGGATCGCCGAGGAGCGCTGACCCCCGGCGCCCGCTCAACGGCTCGCGGTCGCCACACGGGTATCGGCGTCTTCGATACTGCGCGTGGTACTCACCCGAGATCTGAGGACGAGAACCAGTATCACGGCGACGAGCATGACCGCCCCCACGACCCACAGGCCGGCGCGGGAATTCCCGGTGGCGTCGAACAGCCACCCGGTGACGTACGGGGCCCCGAAACCGCTCAGGTTGCCCACCGAGTTGACGACGGCGATGCCTGCCGCGGCGCCCGCACCGGTCAGGAATGTGCTGGGTAGGTACCAGAACACCGGCAGCGCGCAGAACACACCGACCGCGTTGACGGTGACCGCGATCATCGTCGTGAGCGGCGACTGCATGTACAAGGCGACGGGGATGGAGACGGCTCCGATCAGGGTGGGGACCGCGACGTGCCAGATCCGCTCACCCGTCCGGTCGGAGTGCCTGCTCCACAACACCATTGCGACGGCGCCGACCGCGAACGGAACCGCGACGATCAACCCGGTGGTGAACAGCGAGAAATCGGTGGCGAACGTCTTCTTGAAACCGGCGACGATGCTGGGCAGGAAGAAGCTGAGCGAGTACAGCCCGTAGGTGATCCCGAAGTAGACGAGGCCCAGCATCCACACACGGGAATCCGTGAGTGCCCGACGCACCGATCCAGTGATGTGGGAACCGGATTCCGAAGCCTCGGATTCGAGTTCACGCGTGAGCCAAACCTTTTCGTCCTCATCCAGCCACTTGGCCTGCGACGGCCGATCCGTCAGGTAGAACCAGGTGACCACCGCGAGCAGGACGGCGGGAATCCCCTCGAACAGGAACATGACGCGCCAACCGGACAGTCCGAATATGCCGTCCCAGTATTGGATGACGGCGCTCGACAACGGTGCCCCGAGCGCCGACGATACCGGGAGCGCGAGGAGGAACAGGCCCATCAGCCGGACCCGATAGGCGCGGGGAAACCACAGGGTCAGGTAGAGCAAGACTCCCGGAAAGAAGCCCGCCTCGGCGATACCCAGCAGCATGCGCAGCCCGTACAGCGATCCGACATTGGGCACGAAGGCCATGGCCGCCGCGATGATTCCCCACGTTAGCATGATCCGGGCGATCCAGCGGCGTGCCCCGAACCTGTGCAGCGCGAGATTGCTCGGCACCTCGAACAGGAGATAGCCGATGAAGAACAACCCGGACGCCAGGCCGAACATGGTCTCGGTGAGTCCGAGTTCCGCGCTCATGGTCAGCTTCGCCAGCCCGATATTGGTCCGGTCGAGGTAGTTGACGAAATAGGCCAGGCCGAGGAACGGAATGAGCCGGCGAGCGACCTTCCGGACCACTCTCGCCTCGATCTCGGGTTTCTGCAGTACAGACGACATGAATGTCTCGGCTTTCTGGGGATCGGTCGCCCGAGCGGGCGAATGGAAAAGAATCGTCGGGCTCGGCCGACTGCGGCCACGCCGGTACGCCGCGTCTCACGGCTCGATTGCACGCCGTGCGCGTCGGAGAGTTCGTGCGAAAAGCGGTTTAGGAGAAGACCTTCCCGGGGTTCAAAATTCCGCGCGGGTCGAGGGCGTTCTTCACCGATCGGTGCATGTCCAGCACTACCGGATCGAGTTCCTGGGCAAGGCCTTCCATCTTCAGCAGACCGACGCCGTGTTCGCCGGTGACGGTGCCGCCGAGTGCGAGTGCGGCGTCGATGATCTCCGCGAACGCTGCCTGCGCGCGGGCGCGGGCGGGCTCGTCGTCGCGGGGGGTGATGAGGAGCGGGTGCAGGTTTCCGTCGCCGGCGTGTGCGATGTTCGCGATCGTGGTGTCGTGGGCGATGCCGATCTGTTCGATGCGTGCAAGCATTTCGGGGACAGCCCGTTTCGGCACGCACACGTCTTCGGTGAGGACCGGTCCGAGCCGCTCCATCGCCGGGTAGGCCAGGCGGCGCGCGGCGAACAGTGCATCCGCCTCCTCCTGGTCGGTGGATACGGCCGACCAGGTGGCTCCGGCCTCGTCGAAGCACGACAGCATTTTTTCCGCCTCTTGATCGCCGATGACGCCGGCGGTGTCGATGCGGCCGAGGAGGACGACGTTCGCCTCCACCGACAGTCCCATCTTCTTCCACGCGTCTACGGCGATGAGGCACTGCTTGTCCACCAACTCGAGCGCGGACGGAGTGAGTCCCGCCGCGGCCACCGCGCTGACGGCCCGCCCCGCGTCGACGATGGAGTCGAAGTAGCCGGCCACCGTGCGCTGCGGGTCCTGCAGCGGCCGCAACTTGACCGTGATTTCGGTGATGACGCCGAGTGTTCCCTCGGAGCCGACCATGAGACCCGCCAGGTCGTATCCGGCGACCCCCTTGGCGGTCTTGCGTCCGAGGCGCACGAGTTCACCGGTGCCGGTGACGATCTGCATGCCGAGCACGTAGTCGCGGGTGACGCCGTACTTGACACAGCACAGTCCGCCCGCGTTGGTGGCGACGTTCCCTCCGATCGTCGACCACGGCGCGCTGGCCGGGTCCGGCGGATACCAGAGTCCGTGTTCGGCGCACGCGGCACGCAGATGATCGTTCACCACGCCGGGTTCGACGACGGCGTATCGCTCGAGGGGGTCGATCTCCTTGATCGCGTTCATGCCCTCGAGCGCGAGGACGACGCAGCCTGCGGTCGCGTTCGCCCCGCCGGACAGACCGGTGCCGGCGCCCCGGGTGACGACGGCGGTGTCGTGCTCGAGGCAGGCGCGCACGACGGCCTGGACTTCGAGCGCTGTTCGGGGCCGGACGACGGCGAGCGGGGCGGCGTACGGCGCCCACTCCGCCTCGTCGTGCTGGTACCGGGCTACGACGTCGGGGTCGCGCACGACTCGATCCGCCGGAAGGGCTGCCAACAGAGCATCGATCAACATGACGAGAACCAGTCCTTTGCGGGCGAGAAGGTGATGGGTCAAACGTAGCTGTGATCTGGATCTCGGCCAATGTAGATTTCATCTATCGAATCGAGGAATCCATGGATGGGGACACCAGTGAGCACTGCCGATCGCGGCTGAATGGAACTGCTGCTCGACGACGCACCCCTCGACGAACTCGAGACGCTCCGACGCGCGCTGATCGACGACTCCGACCCGTCCGACCGGGCGACGGTCGAACGCGAAGCCAACGCCGCCCTGCGGCTGCGCGCACAGCTCGACCAGCGCCGACAGCGCAGCAGGGAACTGGCGGCGCTCAACGACATCGCGGTCCGGCTGACGACGGTCCGCGACGACCGGGCGCTGCTGCAGGAGGTGGTCGACCAGGCGCGGCAACTGCTCGGTGTGGATCTCGCCTACATGGGGTCGGTCTACGACGAGGAATTCGTCATCGAGGTCACCAGCGGGGCACTGACCCCGAATCTCGTCGGCATCCGACTGTCACTCGACGAAGGACTCGTGGGCCTGATCGTCCGCCGGTCCGCACCGGAGTGGACGCCCGACTATCAGAGCGAACCGGCCTTCCGGCACATCACGGGCGCCGACAGCGCGGCGCGGTCGGAGAACATGCGCGGCCTGCTCGGGGTCCCCCTCCGCGTCGCCGACCGCGTCATCGGTGCGCTGTTCGCGTGCAAGCGTCAGGAGCGGGCGTTCACCGAAACCGAGATCGCGCTGTTGTCGGCGCTCGCGGCGCATGCGGCGATCGCGATCGAGAACGTGCGCTCGCTGGAACGCGACCGAGACACCGTCGCGCGGCTCGAAGCGGTGAATGCCGAATTGTCGCAGCGCACGAACGAACTCGAACAGATTCTGCAATGGGACCGGACGCTGACCCAGGTGGTGCTGCTCGGCGCGGGAGTGCAGCGCCTGGTGCAGGAGGTGGCGCAGCTCTCCCGGCAACCGGCATATTTCGTGCTGGACGAATCCGCCCTGCCGGTGGACCTGATGCCGCACGCCGACGACGTGGCGGCCGCGGTCCGCGAATTGCGCGCAGGCGGGAAGGACCATGTCGCACGGCACGGGGTGCTGGCGCAACGCGTCGCGGCGGCCGGGGAGATGCTCGGCGCCCTGCTGTCCCTGGGCGCGGAGCAGCCGACCACCCGTCTGCTGCTCGAACGGGCCGCACCGGCGATCGCGCTGTCGCTCGCCGAGGAACGCGCGGCCGGTGAGGCGACGCGTCGCGCGCGGGACGCGTTTCTCGTCGACCTGCTGACGCATCCGGCCGCTACCGAGCAGGACGAGCGCAGGCAACTGCGGCTGGCCGGGTTGAACCCCGACACGACGTACTGCATCGCGGTGGCGACCGCCGCCGGGCCGGACACGTCCATCCGCACCGCCCTGGAAACCTTGCCGCTCCCGTCGGGAACCGTTGCGGCGGAACACGGCTCCCGCGCACTCGCCGTCATACCGGCCAAGGACTCCGCGTCCGTCCAGTCAGTGTTCACCTCCGGGCCACTCGACGCGACGATCGGTATCGCGGAACCCGCGCGCGGTGCGAAGGCGCTCGCGCACGCCTACGTCGAAGCCCAGCAGACCGTCGACGTGCTCGACACCCTCGGACGCGCCGGGGAGGTCTCCTCGGCGCGCGGTCTGGGCATCTACCGGATCCTGCTGAGTCACATGGCGCGTGAGCACCTCGACGAACTGACCGAGGCCCAGCTGGGACCGTTGATGGCGGAGCAATCCAAACGTGGAGTGCCGCTGCTGGAAACGCTGTCGGAGTATCTGGCGCACGGTCGTCACCACTCGGCGACCGCGTCGAGCCTCGGCGTGCACGTCAACACCCTGTACCAGCGTCTCGACGCGATCGATCGGCTCCTCGGCCCGGACTGGCGGGACCCCGACAAGGCGCTCGACCTGCAGGTGCTGATGCGGTTACGGAGAACGGCGGACCTACTCGGCGCCCGAACTCGGTGACCCGGCTCAGGCGCTGATGCCGCCCGTGAGGATTGCGGCGAGTTCGGCGTAGGCGTGCGCGTCGTCGAGCCCGGTGCTGTCGCGGACCCCGCGTTGCTGGATGCGGACCATCATGGTGGCGGCGAGGTCGGCGGCGAACGCGGCATGCACGTCGCGGAAGTCTCCGGCGGCGACGCCCTCGGTGATCAACTCCTGGACCCGACCGGCCGCGAACCGCGTGTTCCGTTCGTAGACCTCCCGCGCCGGCGGGAACGCGTCGAGGTCGGCCATGAACTGGTCGGACGCGGCCGCGAGGGCGTTGCCGACGGCCGACAGGTACGCGGTGATCCGCTCGCGGGCCCCACCGATCTGTTCGATGCGCGACTCGACGTCCTCGGTCGCGCGGCGGAAGAAGTGCACCGTGGCGGCCCGGACCAGCTGCTCCTTGCTGCCGGCGAGGGTGTACAGCGTCGACTTCGAGCAGCGCAGCCGGTTCGCGATCTCGTCGAGGGTCAGGTGTGCGAACCCCTCGACCAGGAAGAGGTCGACGAGGGCGTCGAAGAGCTGGGTGCGCCGTCGGGTGGCGAAACCGGGTCGGGTGGGCTGCTCCATGACAGAAATAGTACTGGGAGGTGCCTTGCAGTACTATTTCGCAATCAGTACTCTGGGCCGTAATCCAGTACTGCTTTCCGTAGCCTTCTCAAGGAGAAACCGTGGCCGTCGATCGTTTGCTGCCTACTGACGAAGCCCGTGACCTGATCCAGCTCACGCGCGACGTCGCCGACAAGGTCCTGACGCCGATCGTCGACGAGCACGAGAAGTCGGAGACCTACCCCGAAGGCGTGTTCGCCACCCTCGGCGATGCCGGACTGCTGAGCCTGCCGTACCCCGAGGAGTGGGGCGGCGGCGCGCAGCCGTACGAGGTGTACCTGCAGGTGCTCGAGGAGATCGCCGCCCGCTGGGCCGCCGTGGCGGTGGCGGTCAGCGTCCACAGCCTCGCCTGCCACCCGCTGATGGCGTTCGGCACCGACGAGCAGAAGCAGCAGTGGCTTCCGGACATGCTCGGCGGCAACACCGTCGGTGCCTACAGCCTGTCCGAACCGCAGGCCGGATCCGACGCAGCCGCCCTGGCCTGCAAGGCCGCCGCGACCGACGGCGGGTACGTCGTCAACGGCGCGAAGGCCTGGATCACGCACGGCGGCATCGCCGATTTCTACAACCTCTTCGCCCGCACCGGTGAGGGCTCGAAGGGAATATCCTGCTTCCTGGTCCCGAAGGACACCGAAGGGCTCACGTTCGGCAAGCCCGAGGAGAAGATGGGCCTGCACGCCGTGCCGACCACGTCCGCGCACTACGACGACGCCTTCGTGCCCGTCGAGCGGTGCATCGGCGCGGAGGGACAGGGACTGCAGATCGCTTTCAGCGCACTGGATTCCGGCCGGCTGGGCATCGCCGCCGTCGCCGTCGGCCTCGCGCAGGCCGCCCTCGACGAGGCCGTCGCCTACGCCCAGGAACGGACCGCGTTCGGCAAGAAGATCATCGACCACCAGGGCCTCGGGTTCCTGCTCGCCGACATGGCCGCCGCCGTCGACTCGGCGCGCGCCACGTACATCGACGCCGCCCGCCGCCGCGACGCCGGCCTGCCGTACTCCCGCAACGCGTCCGTCGCCAAGCTCGTCGCCACCGACGCCGCCATGAAGGTCACCACCGACGCCGTGCAGGTCCTCGGCGGTTACGGCTACACCCGCGACTTCCGCGTCGAGCGGTACATGCGCGAAGCGAAGATCACCCAGATCTTCGAGGGCACCAACCAGATTCAGCGACTGGTCATCAGCCGCACCCTCGCCGCGAACTGACGAACCCACCCCCGAAAGGCCTTTCCGCACATGACCACCTCCGTGATCGTCGCCGGCGCCCGCACCCCGATCGGCCGGCTGCAGGGCTCACTCGCCGGATTCTCCGGCGCCGACCTCGGCGCCATCGCCATCGAGGGGGCGCTCGGCAAGGCCGGTGTCGCCCCGGACCGAGTCCAGTACGTCATCATGGGACAGGTCCTCACCGCCGGTGCCGGGCAGATGCCGGCCCGTCAGGCGGCCGCGAAGGCCGGCATCCCGATGAGCACGCCGTCGCTCAACATCAACAAGGTGTGCCTGTCGGGGGTCGAATCGATCATCCTCGCCGACCAGTTCATCCGGTCCGGCGCGTTCGATGTGGTCGTCGCCGGCGGCATGGAGTCGATGAGCCAGGCCCCGCACCTGCTGCCCGGTTCGCGTGGCGGGTTCAAGTACGGCGACGTCACCCTCGTCGACCACATGGCCCTCGACGGATTGCACGACGCATTCACCGACCAGCCGATGGGACTGCTCACCGAGGCGGGCAACGACAGGGACGTCATCGCCCGCGAGGACCAGGACGCGTTCGCCGCCCGCTCGCACCAACTCGCCGCGAAGGCGTGGGACAGCGGGGTCTTCGACGACGAGGTCGTCCCCGTCGAGATCCCCGCACGCAAGGGTGAGAGCACCTGGCTGCGCCGCGACGAAGGCATCCGGCCGGACACCACCGCCGAAACCCTGGCGCGGCTACGGGGTGCGTTCCGTGACGGCGGCACCGTGACCGCGGGCAACGCGTCGACGATCAACGACGGCGCCTGCGCCGTGGTGGTGATGAGCAAGGAGCGTGCCGAGGCGGAAGGCCTGACCTGGCTGGCCGAGATCGGCGAGCACGGGATGGTCGCCGGGCCGGATTCGGGACTGCAGTTCCAGCCGTCCGGGGCGATCGCGAAAGCCTGTGAGGCAGCCGGTATCTCACCGACCGCACTGGATCTGATCGAGATCAACGAGGCGTTCGCCGCGGTCGGGATCGCGTCCACCCGCGAACTCGGCGTCGACCCCGAACGCGTCAACGTCAACGGCGGCGCCATCGCCCTCGGGCACCCCATCGGAATGTCCGGCGCCCGGATCACGCTGCACCTCGCCCTCGAATTGCAGCGCCGCGGCGGCGGCACCGGCGCGGTCGCCCTCTGCGGCGGTGGCGGACAGGGCGACGCCCTGATCCTGCGCGTCCCCTGACCTCGCACCGCGGCCACACGACTCAGCGCGGCTCCGTCGACGCGATCCGCACCGCGAGAAGGAGATTGACGACGTCTTCCACCCGACGGAGGTCCTTGCCGGTGCGCTCGGCGATCCGCCCCAGCCGGTAGTACATCGTGTTCACGTGAATCTGTAGCGCGGAGGCGGCCTCCTTCGCGTTCATGTCGTGGGCGACATACGCCGTCAGGGTCTCGATGTAGATCGCGCCCGCCGACAGGTCTTCGGCGATGAACGCACGCAGCTGGGGCTCGACGAGTCGGCGCGCGGTCGGGTCCGCGCGCCGCACCAGATAGTCCAGCGGCGAGAGGTCGTCGAAGATCTGGACCTTGCGCCGGTCTCCCAGGTGGTCGCAAGCGACCTGTGCCTCCAGCAACGCTTCGGACGTCTGGTCGAAACCGAGGTGTGCCGAGCTGATACCGATCGACGCCGTGGTCCGGGTGGTCCCGAGCTCGGTGGCTGCGCGAGTGACCTTCTGCGACAGGGCGCCGGGGCTGAATCGTTCGACCGGGACGAGTCCGACGAGTTCCTGCCGCCACGGCACCAACATCCCCGACAGATGCCGCGAGAGCACCCTGCGTGCGTCGAGGATCGGATCCGCGTCGTCCGCCTCCGAACTCGCCCGGCACACGATGACGACGAACCCGGCGCCGTCCTCGAGACCGGCCCGGCGCATCGCCTCCAGGCGGACCGGCACGGCGGGCACGTTCCCCGCGAGCAGATCCTCGAGACAGTCGAGTGCGATGCGCTCCTGGTCGGCCACCAGGTATTGCTGCGCCTGCAGGTAGGTGGTCGCGGCGGCGGAGCAGCCCGCCTCGATCGTGCGCATGAGGTGCTCGACAAGACTCAGCGCCGTTTCCTGCTGGCCCTCCGTCGATCGGACGAATTCGAGAACATACGACCAGAGGACGATCTGCCCGATGCGGAACGCGTGAAGGAAATCGATCAGGGAGATGCCGTGCGCAACGCGCTCCGACGCATGCCCGGAGGTGAACGCGAAATCGTCGAGGCGCGGATTCCGTTGTTCGATGACGCTGGTCGTGAACACCCCGAAGACGCCGATGACGTGGGCGACCACGTCGTCGTACAGTCCGGTGGCGCGGTAGGACGGCAGTTCCGCCCAGATCGCGTCGGTGGCGGCTCGCGCGATTTCCGGATGGCGGTCGTGCACCCACTTCGCGAGATCGATCGCCGCGTCGTCGAACGGCCGCGTCGCGCCGTGTGCTGTGGTCATCCCCACGACCTCCGATACTGTCCACACGCTGTGGCCAGGCTACAGCCCGAATTCGGACCTTCGACACATTCCCACCAGGGGACTGTGGGCCGACCACAAACATCTTCGGTGTCGCACCACGATGAAGTGATGGCTGTCACGGCCTATGGTTGCCCGGACGACCCACGAGGCTCGCCGCCATTCGCGCGTGGGAGCCCGCCGCAATCTTCGAGGGAGTGACCCACGTGAGCTTCAAGAGCCCGTTTCCGGATGTCGAGATCCCGAACCTCAGTGTCTACGATTTCCTGTTCGGTCAGCTCGACCCGGCTGATGCGGGGCGGCCCGCCTTGATCGACGGCGCCTCGGGTGCGGTCACCACCTACCAGGCCCTGGTGGCGCAGATCGGCGGGGTCGCCGGGGCCCTGGCGGCCCGCGGNCTCGCGGTCGGTGAGGTGGTGGCCCTGCACTCACCGAACGTGCCCGCGTTCGCNGCGGTGTTCCACGGCATCCTGCGCGCCGGCGGCGTCGCCACCACCATCAANGCCCTCTACACCGCCGAGGACATCGCCAAACAGCTCACCGACTCGCACGCGAAGTTCCTGTTCACCGTCTCCCCACTGCTGCCGCAGGCCCGGGCCGCCGCCGCGAAGGTCGGGATCCCGGACGAGAACGTGATCGTCCTCGACGGCGCCGACGGCCACCCCTCACTGCGGGATCTGCTCACCGAGGCCCACCCCGCCCCGGAGGTGTCGTTCGACCCGGCCACCCACCTCGCCGTNCTNCCGTACTCNTCGGGGACCACCGGCCGCCCCAAGGGNGTGATGCTCACCCACCGCAACCTNGTCGCCAACGTCTGNCAGATCAACCCGCGGATGGGCATCGGCGCCGACGACAAACTCCTCGCCGTGTTGCCGTTCTTCCACATCTACGGGATGACGGTGCTNCTCAACGCCGCCCTCTACAACCGGGCCGCGCTGGTGACGATGCCGAAGTTCGACCTCGTCGAATTCCTGCGCATCGTCTCCGGNCAGCNGTGCACGTATGTGTTCATCGCGCCGCCGGTCGCGGTCGCGTTGGCCAAGCACCCGTTGGTCGACGACTACGACCTGTCGAGTGTGCATTCGGTCTTCTCCGGTGCCGCCCCGCTGGATCAGGAACTGGGCAAGGCCGTCGCGGACCGGCTCGGCTGCCGGGTCCGGCAGGGGTACGGGATGTCGGAGATGAGCCCGGTCTCGCACGCGATCCCGTTCGACCGCGACGACATCGCCCTGGACTCGGTCGGCCCGACGATNGCGAACATGGAATGCAAACTCGTCGACCCCGCCACNGGTGAGGAGGTCGAGTACCCCAGCGAGGGGGTCAGCGCGCCGGGGGAGTTGTGGTGCGCGGGCCCGAACATCATGGCCGGATACCTGGGCAACGAGCAGGCCACCGCGGAAACCCTGGACGCGGACGGGTTCCTGCACACCGGGGACATCGCGACCGTCGACGCCGACGGGGTGGTGACGATCGTGGANCGGATGAAGGAGTTGATCAAGTACAAGGGGTATCAGGTGCCGCCCGCCGANCTGGAGGCGCTGCTGCTCACGCACCCGCAGATCGCCGACGCCGCCGTCATCGGTGTCCTCGACGACGAGGGGGAGGAGGTCCCGAAGGCGTTCGTCGTNNCCCAGCCCGGCGCCGAGGGGCTGGACGAGGCCGCGGTGATCGCGTTCGTCGCCGAACGGGTGTCCCCGCACAAGAAGGTCCGCAAGGTCGAGTTCATCGACCTCGTCCCCAAGTCCGCCGCAGGCAAAATCCTCCGCAAGGACCTCCGCACGCGGGAAACAGCAGGACAGTAGACGGTCATCTGTAGCCAACGACGTTGAGTGCAGGTGCCGCCCGACCAGCAGCTCGGGCAGCACCTGCACCCCACCCCTCGCGTGATCGACTCGTGTGCCTGAGACGTCCGCGGCGTCATGTGACCACCATGACGGCCCCGACGCTACCAGAAAACAGGCCGAATGGTTTGTTTCATTCTCCCGGGGCAGACCGAGCACGCAGGTCGAGTCCGCGCA
The DNA here is from genome assembly GCF_002165735.1 of Rhodococcus sp. NCIMB 12038. Lineage (NCBI taxonomy): Bacteria > Bacillati > Actinomycetota > Actinomycetes > Mycobacteriales > Nocardiaceae > Rhodococcus > Rhodococcus sp. NCIMB 12038. Next base: position 110,650 of record NZ_NHML01000003.1, on the reverse strand, counting down.
GGAGGGCCGCGAGGCCGGTCTCGAACTCGTGGTCTTGGCCCAGGGCGACGACTTGCCGCGCGATGTCGATGAAGTGAGACGCCGCCGCGTCGGTCCGATCGGTGGCGATGACAATCTCACCCCCGTCACGCGCCGTCTGCTGCTCGATCGCCGAACCGATGGTGTACCGCGAGACGGCAATCAAAGCCAACGCCGCGTCCGTACCACTGAAACCCGCTCCCTCCAACAGGGCGATTTGCTCGATCGCGATATCGAGACTCGGACTTCGCGAACCCGTCGACGCGATCAGCCTGGCGCCGTCGCGGACGCTCAGCATGGCACGGCGCAGGCTCCGCGCGTTCCGGGCCACGAACTCGTCCCAGCCTTCGCCGTCGGCGGGAAGGCGAGCGGTGTGCCGACGGCACAGAATCTCCTCCGCAACGGCGTCGAGCAACTCGGCTTTGCCGCCGAAGTAGTGGTAGAGGCCAGGCTGACGAACGCCGAGGCGAGTCGCGATCGCTCGGAGCGAGACACTGTCGAGTCCGCGCTCCTGCATCAACTCGATCGCGGCCGACACGATGGAATCCCGGTCCGTGCGTCGCGGGTACGGCATGAGCCTCAACGTATACCTTGAACAGCAAGATTATCAACGATAACCTTGGGGGTGTGTCCCACCGAGCGAAGGGAACATCATGAAACGAGAAGACATTTGGAGCGGCACCGTCGTGAAGAAGTCACGCGGTCTGCTGGACGGCTCCAACCTCTACCGAAGGGTCACCGTCCGCACCGACGACGACCGGACCGCGAAGGTCAGGGTCAATCGGACGCTGTGGAACGAACTCGCCGTCGGCGACCGCGTCGTGAAGGACGCGGGCCAGGAGCCTTACCGCGCATGACCGGTGACGTGATGTCGGGCCACCGGAATCCTCGCCTCCCCGACAGCAAGCCCCTCCACCCCGACGTCCAGACGCAACAGAGCGCCCACCGTCGTGACGTATATCGCCCTCCCGGAGAACGCGAGTGAGGACACGAAACGCCCAGGCACGTCGATCAACTCGTCGAGGACACCGTCGGGAGTGAAACGCGCAATGCCGCCACCACTGCCCAGTGCCACCCAGACGCCGCCCTCCACGTCGACCGCGAGCCCGTCACATTCCCCGCGCGGTGCCCGCGCAAATACCGATCCTCCGTCCGGGCCGAGTACCCGGACACGCGCGGCAGCGAACTCCGCAACATACACGGTCATGCCGTCCGGCGACGCACCGATCCCGTTCGGCCACAACAGATCATCGACCACGACACGCACCGAACCTGCCGGTGTCATCCGCAGCAACTCCGACGGCGGCGCGGTCTCCCCCGCGCCAGGACGGTGCCGCAGAACCCCCACCAGCACTGATCCGTCGGCGGTGACGGTCATGTCGTTCACCCCGGTCGCCCCGTCGACCTCGAGCACAGTGGTCAGACCCGCGACGCCGACATGCACAAGATCGCGACCACCCACCAGCAGTCCACCGTCGACATGCGCCGCGATTCCGCCGATCCCCCGCCGGCGCGCCACCAGGGTGGTGACCCCGGCAGGAGACCATCGATGCACCCCACCGACGGTGGTGTTCGCGAACACCACCGAACCGTCCGGCATCGGACGCGGGGCCTCCAGCAAGCCCTCCCCTTCGAACAAGACGTCCACAACCCACATATAGTCCTCGACCACCCGGGTGAGTCACCGTTTCGCTGCAGGACAGCCGCTCGGCGATCTTCCCGCCCTCGGCCAGGGACCGTGGAGTTCCGGTCAGCACGCCGTCCGGGATGGAGGTCGTCAGGCGGGGCGGGGCGCCAGCGGTCACCGTCACGGTGAGGTGTAACCGCGAGAGCCGACGAGTTCGTAGGCGGTCTGGGTGAAGGTGCGGGCGGCGGTGCTGATGTAGGCGCCTTGCCGGTAGAGGAGGGCTACCGTACGGGCCGGCAGGGGCGGGTCGAGGAGGACGGGGACGAGGTGGGGGTGGTCGTGGGTGATGGCGTCCGGTAGAACAGTGGCCACGGACGCGCGTTGGACGATCTCGATTATGGATTGAATCGAATTGGCCTCGAATATGATTCGTGGTTCGACGCGGTGTTCGGCAAAGTAGGTGTCGATGTGGCTGCGGGTGGCGAAATCGCCACTGAGCAGCGCCAGTTGCCGGTCGTGTAAAGCTTGCGCGGGTAGGGGTTCCGGACTCGGATCAGCGTCTTGGATGCCGGTGACGAGGCCGAGGGTTTCGATGAAGAGCGCGGCAGCAGTGATGCCGGACAGGTGGGATCCGGTAAAGGCGATACCGAGGTCCAGATCGTCGGCGAGCAGGGCCGATTCGATGCGGTCCTGAGTTGCCTCGGTGAAGGTCAGGACTATACCCGGGTGGCGGGTGTGGAATTCGGCGACGAGTGGGCCGATGAGATAGGCCGCGAAGGTGGGGGTGGCACCCAGGCGCAGGTGACCGCGAGAGAGGTCTTGGACGTCGTGGACTGCGCGGTCGGCGGCGCTCAGATCACGCAGCGCACGCCGGGCATGGTCGACGTAGACGTCACCGACGTCCGTGAGCCGGACTCTGCGGCCGGTGCGGTCGAGTAGCTGCACACCCACTGTGCGTTCGAGCTGCTTGATCTGTTGAGAAAGCGTGGGCTGGGAGATGTGCAGGTCTTCGGCAGCGCGGGTGAAGTTGCCGTGCTCGGCGACGGCGAGCAGATAGCGCAGGTGGCGCAGTTCGAGGGCGGCCATGGGTCAACTATAGCTGCCAACAATTGCCTCGATGGATATCAAGTCTTGGACTCTATAGATGCAGTTCGTGCAGGGTGTAAGTCACAGCCGACAGGGGCTGATCACCACCGAAGGAAGTGACCCATGCAAGACCTCGCCGAAGGTGTCGCTCATTTCCGGGAAACCGTATTCCCGGAGAAGGCGGAGTTGTTCGCCCACCTGGCCTCGCATCACACGCCGCACACGCTGTTCATCAGCTGTTCCGATGCCCGCGTCGTGCCGGAGTTGATCACCGGCACTGAGCCGGGTGACCTGTTCGTCATCCGCACTGCCGGCAACCTGGTGCCCGCCTACACGCCCGGAACCGACGGCGTGGCTGCGAGTATCGAGTATGCCGTGGCGGCGCTGGCCGTGAAAGACATCGTCGTCTGCGGCCACTCCGCCTGCGGCGCGATGACCGCGCTGGCTCAGGGACACGACCTCAGCGGTGCCCCCGCGGTTGCCGCATGGCTGCGGCACGCGGACACTTCCCAGGCCCGCACCCCCGGCACCGGTGACGTCGACGCTCTGGTGCGCCAGAACGTGCTCACGCAGCTGGCGAACCTGGCCACCCACCCTTCGGTTGCTCGCGCCTCGACGGAGCAGAAGCTCACCCTCCACGGCTGGGTCTTCGACATCGCCACCGGCGCAGTCGAAGTACTGCCCACCGCAGGCTCCGGTCCCGTTTCCTGACTCCCCTTACCCACAACTTCCACCTCGCGATCCGCGCGACGTGGTCCACCCGAAAGGGAAAGAAGCACCAATGATGATGCAGGCCCAGTTCGACCCGACCGCCCGTCAGGCCATCGCCAACACAGCTGTCGACGCCAAGACCCGCAAGGGCCTTTCCTGGCAGCAGATCGCCGACGCGTCCGACCTGTCGGTTGCCTTCACCACCGCCGCAGTCCTCGGCCAGCACCCTCTGCCGGAGCCGTCCGCAAAGGCCGTCGCTGAGCTGCTCGGCCTCGATGAGGACGCAGCCCTGCTGCTCCAGTCCGTCCCGACCCGAGGATCGATCCCTGGCGGTATCCCCACCGACCCGACCATCTACCGCTTCTACGAGATGCTCCAGGTCTACGGCACCACCCTCAAGGCGCTCGTCCACGAGCAATTCGGCGACGGCATCATCTCCGCAATCAACTTCAGGCTCGACGTGAAGAAGGTTGCGGACCCCGAGGGTGGCGAGCGCGCCGTGATCACACTGGACGGCAAGTACCTACCGACGAAGCCGTTCTGATCCGACATCGAGCCTGCACAGACCGGACATCGACGGGGTGGCCCGGAAGCATCTTCCGGCCCACCCCGCACCCCGACCACTCATCTGAGGAGGACACCTCCATGGACTTCGTCCAACGCACCATCGATCTCGCCCGCCAGAACGTCACCACGGGTGGCCGACCGTTCGCAGCCGTCATCGTCAAGGACGGCGAGATCCTCGCCGAGAGCCCCAACAAGGTCGCCCAGACCGGTGATCCCACCGCCCACGCGGAGATTCTCGCGATCCGCGAAGCCTGCACCAAGCTGGGCACCGAGCACCTGACCGGCGCCACCATCTACGTCCTCGCCCACCCCTGCCCTATGTGCCTGGGTTCGCTGTACTACTGCTCACCAGACGAAGTCGTCTTCCTCACCACGCGCGCAGACTACGAGCCCTACTACGTCGACGACCGCAAGTACTTCGAACTCGCCACCTTCTACGACGAGTTCTCCAAACCCTGGGACGAACGCCGCCTTCCCATGCGATACGAACCGCGCGATGACGCCATCGACGTCTACCGGCACTGGCAAGTGAACTCGGCATAGCACCATCTCCGGCGCAATGCAGTGGACGGTTGCCCTGCGCCAACCGTGCAGGCCAACCGTCGGAGGTATCTCGACCGCACCTGACCGTTTCGCAGCACGATTGCCGCGAGATTCAGCACGGCAGGGTTGCTGCCTACGCGGCCGGCGCCTTGGCCTGAGCGAGATTGAAGGCGTCTACGATCTCCGCCGAGATCCGGCCACGGGCCGATATATCGAGGCCTTCGCCGATCGCCCACTCGCGAATCTCCCTGGTCGTCCTCTTCGCCGGAGCCTTGCTCACCGCCGCCCTGTTCGATGGAGCCTTCGTCGCGGCCGTCTTCTTCGCGGCTACCTTCTTCACAGCCGGCTTGCCCGCAGCGACCTTCTTCGCCCGAACCGCCTTTGTCTGAACCTTCTTTGCCTGAACCTTCTTCACCTGAGCGTCATGGAAGGCCCGCTCGACCTCGGCCGAGATCCGGCCACGGGCAGACACATCAAGACCCGCACCGATCGCCCACTCCCGAATCTCCTTGGTCGTCTTCGTCGCCGGAGCATTCTTCGCGGCAGGCTTTTCCGCAACTACCTTCGTCACAGCCGGTTTCTCCGCGGCGACCTTCTTCGCCGGCACCGTTGTTGCCTCAACCTTCTTTGCCTGGCGCTTCTTTGGCTGACTCTGCTTGGTCTGAGCGTCTTCGAAGGCTTTTACGATCTCTGCCGAAATCCGACCGCGGGAGGACACATCCAGACCCGCACCGACCGCCCACTCCCGAATCTCACTGGTCGTCTTCGCCACCGGAGCATTCTTCGCGGCAGGCTTCTCCGTGGCCACCTTCTTCACGGCCACCTTCTTCACGACCGGCTTCTTCACGACCGGCTTCCGTGCGGCGAGCTTCTTCACCGGAACCCTTTTTGGCTGACTCTGCTTTAGCTGAGCGTCCTCGAAGGCTTGTACGATCTCAGCCGGAATCCGACCGCGGGGCGACACATCCAGACCCGCACCGACCGCCCACTCGCGAATCTCCTTGGTCGTCTTCGCCGGAGCCGTCTTCGTCTGAACCTTCTCTACCTGGGCGTCCTCGAAAGCTTTCACGACCTCTGCCGGAATCCGACCGCGGGAGGACACATCAAGACCCGCACCAATCGCCCACTCGCGAATCTCTCTGGTCGTCTTCGCCGAATCTTTCGAACCCGTCGGTGATTGGGCCATCTTGTTCTCCTTCTTCGCTGGGCAATCGTCGAACGCACACAGTAACGGCAAACTTCGCTCGGTAGTCAGAAAGCTCACCTGAGCTGACTTTTCGACGCCTCCAATTATTACCTATCTGGGCAGGCCAACACGATGATCCGGGCTCCGCAGCGCGACTCTCTCCCGAAACTCGATTCCCCACCACCCTCCGAAATGCCTCGGCCCCTGCAGTATCAAGCGCGTCGGCTTTTGACGCATTCGGCGACAGGTGGTTCAACATAGCGTGAGCCGGGTCACACCTATACCGAGTCGTGACGTCTGAAACTGCACGGAAAGGCAATCGAACTGGCGTGGCCCGACCACACTGCGGGCACTCAGACTCCGCTGAGACTTGATACGAATTCGTCGATGGCCCCGCTGCGGCCGGGGACAATCACCTTCTCGAAGACGGTCAGGATCAGCTCGTCCAGGTGGTCGGTGTGCGCGTGGGTGATGCGCGTGACGCCGACAGAGCGGAGTCCGCGTCCGCGTACGAGTTCTGCGAGCGGCGTTCCGTCACGCTCAGCGGTCGCCTTGCGGCCGGACGTGTGCCGAAGTGTGTATGCGCGACCGGGGAGGGTGACTTCGACTCTTTTGTACTTGCGGCGCATCCTTCCGGCCATTTGGTCGGTTGCTGTGAACTCGTCACCGGGTCCCGGGCGCAGTGTGGCGCGAGTGATATGCGACGGATCGATCAGCGTGACCGAGGACAGGTCGTCGTTGATCCGGGCCGTCCAGCCGGTGATTGTTGGTTGATTCCACGACACGTGCTGATTCTGTCAGGCCCGTCCGCGGACCGCGTGACCCGCATCGCGGCCGGTGCCTCCGTCGGCACGCGTTGCGCGATTTCGGTGTCACAGACTGGGCGAGCGATGCACCGAGCAGTTCGGTGACTCCAATGCACGCGACTCCCACACGGCCCGTTGTCCGGCTCGACGGTCAGGCGAAGGAACTGACTCGTCGAGGCTCTCCGGCGATCACGGGCGCGGACATCACACGAAGGCGCTTTGTCCGGTTAACGACCGTCCGACGATCAGGGTGTTCATTTCCCTGGTTCCCTCGTACGAGTAGATCGCTTCCGCGTCGGCGACGAATCGTCCTACGTTGTGTTCCAAGAGTATTCCGTTGCCGCCCATCAGCTCCCGCGCCCAGCCGACGGTTTCACGCATGCGGACCGTACAGAATGCCTTGGCGAGCGATGAGTGCCGGTCTTCGGCGTGCCCCTGATCCTGTAACTGGGACAGCCGTGCACACAGGGCCAAGGACGAGGTGATGTTTCCGAGCATCCGCACCAGCAGGTCCTGCACGAGCTGGAAGCCGCCGATCGGCCGGCCGAACTGTTCACGGGAGCAGGCATATCTCAGCGCGTTTTCGTAGGCGCCGCGCGCGCATCCGACCGCCATCCAGGCCACGCCCGCGCGTGTCAGTCGTAGCACCTCGGCCGTGTCCGTGAACGTGTTCGCGCCCTGTAGGCGGTTGTGCTCCGGAACCCGCACGTTGTCGAGGGTGATGAGCGCGTTCTGCACGATCCGCAGGGCGATCTTGTGCTCCTGCTTGTCTGCCGTGAATCCGGGCGAGGAGTTGTCGACGACAAATCCCTTCACCTGGCCGTCGGCGACGTCCTTGGCCCAGATGACCGTGAGGTCGCCGAACGTCGCGTTGCCGATCCATTTCTTCTGCCCGTTCAGGGTCCAGGTGTCACCGTCGCGTTCGGCGGTGGTGGTGAGCCCGCCCGACGCACCAGAGCCGACGTCGGGTTCGGTCAGCCCGAAGGATCCGATCTGCTCGTACCGTGCCATCGCTGGGAGGAAGCGTTCGCGTTGTTCGTCCGAACCGCACAGGTAGATCGACCCCATCGCCAGGCCGCCGTGCACGCCGTTGAAGGTGGCGATCGAGGAATCCGTGCGGGCCAGCTCCATCGCAATCATCCCGTCGAGCAGGTAGCTCCGTCCGGCACAGCCATGACCCTGGTAGGGCACGCCGGCGATGCCGAGTTTCCGGAGTCCGGGCACGATCTCGAATGGGAAGGTCCCGGCATTCCAATGTGTGTTGATGATCGGGTCGACCTCGGTGGTCATGAAATCGCGCACGGAGTGCAGCATTGCGCGCTCGGAATCGGAGAGCATCTGTTCGACTGCATAGAAATCCGAGGTGTCGATGTTCGGACCGGGGCTCATGGGCTTACTCCTGGGTCGTGAAGGAAGGTGGTGATCACCGGCGCGAGTTCGGTGGCATTGGTGACCAGGTCGATGTGTCCGCCGGAGTGCAGATGGACGGTTGAATGTGGCAACAGCTGATTCATGATGCGGGCGTTGACGACGGGCACGATCGGGTCGTCGGTACCCGCGACGAGGAGGGTCTGCTGCCTGATCGCGGGCAGCAGGGGCAGGCTCGTCCACACCGCTCCGGCGAGTAGTTGATGGAAGTAGCCGATCTTCGATCCGGCGTGCAGCTGCTGGAGGAAGAGCCCGGCAACGTCGTCGCCCTGCCGGCGCGCGGTGCCGCCGTACAGCTCGCCGGCGATCGAGGCCGCGTAGGCCGGGTCGCGGAACCTGCGCGGTGTCAGCATCTTGGCCAGCACCCGCGGGTTGCCGGGAACCATCACTGCGCCGGTGCCGGTCGCGGCCAGGACCAGTCGCCGGCACCGGCGCGGATTCTGGACGGCGAACTGCTGTGCCAGCGCCCCACCCCAGGACAACCCGAGCACGTCCACGACGCCGAGGTCGAGTTTGGTCAGCACCCGCCCCAGCACCCAGGCCAGGTAGGCAAACCCGTAGGGGGCAACGGACGCGGGGGATCCGCCGGTGCCGGGAACGTCGAACCGGATCACGGTGATCTCTGGATCCAGCTGCGCCACCAACGGATCGAGCACCTCGTAGCTGGCCCCGATGCCGTTGCACAAGACCAGCGGCACACGCCGGGTGCCGGATCCGGGCCGGATGCTGACGCGGATCCGCTGACCGGCGGCCGCGACGAATCTCTCGGCCTCGATGGCCGCGTTCATCGGTACAGCACCACGACATCGGCGATGCAGGCCGGGCGTTCGGTGCCGTCGACCTCGTAGGTCAGTCCGAACACCACCTCGACGCCGGCGGGCTTGTGCTGGGCCGACGTGACGGTGACCGTTGCCCGGAGTTTGGCACCGACCGGCACCGGCGAGGGGAACCGCACCCTGTTGAGCCCGTAGTTCAGCGCGGCCTGCACGTTGTCGATGGTGAGGACATCTGCGAGCACTCGCGGGGCCAGCGACAGCGTCAGGTAGCCGTGCGCGATCGTCCCCTTGAACGGCCCCCGGGCGGCGCGTTCGGGGTCGGTGTGGATCCACTGGTGGTCGCCGGTCGCGTCGGCGAAAAGGTTCACCTGCTCCTGGTCGATTTCGAACCACGCGGTGGTTCCGAGGGTCTGTCCGGTCAGGTCGAGCAAGTCCGCCGGGTTGGCGATATGTGTGGTCATCGTCTTCTCTCGGGTGGTGTCAGTTCTGGTGCACGTAGGTGCCGGGCGCTGGGGCGAGGGGTGCATAGCCCGGCCCGCCGAGGGTGTGCGGGGCGTCGACTTCGGGGCCGCTGCGGTCGGCCAGCCAGCTGATGTAGTCCGGCCACCACGAGTCGGTGGCCTGCTCGGCCGTCTGCACCCAGTCTTCGGCCGTGTCCTGATCGACTTGGCCGATCCGGAACGAGGCCCTGGGGTTGCCCGGCGGGTTGACCAGTGCCGCGATGTGGCCGCTCGACGAGAGGACGAACCGATTGTCCTTGCTGCCGAGCAGCCGGGCACTGCGGTAGCAGGCCTGCCAGGGTGAGATGTGATCAGCGACACCGCCGATGACGTACGAGTCCGCGGTGACCTTCGACAGGTCGACCGGGGTTCCCAGCATGCTCACCGCCCCGGGAGTGGTCAGCGCGTTGCGTAATCCCATCAGCACCAGGTCGCGGTGCAGCGCGGCCGCCATCCGGGTGGTGTCGGCATTCCAGAACAGCACGTCGAAGGCTGCAGGCGAGCGGCCCTGCACGTAGTTGTTCACCCAGTACCGCCACACCAGGTCGGTCGGCCGCAGCCACGCGAACACCTCGGCCATCGCCCGTCCGTCGAGGTATCCCTTGGACCTCGATGCTCGGATGGCGGCCTGCGCTGCGCGCTCGCTCATTGCGGCCGAGGCGAAGCCGGCCCTGTTCTGGTCGAGCACCGTGACGGCGAGCGTGAGTCCGGCGATCCGATCACCCTCGCCGATCGCAGCGAGGTGGGCCGCGGTCATGGCGGCGAGGATGCCACCCGAGCAGGTCGCCAGTAGGTGCGCACTGTCGGTCCCGGCGATCTTCTGCACCGCATCGAGCGCCTCGATGATCGCCGCGCCGTACGTATTGACGTCCCAGTCACGATGCCGGGCTTGGGGATTGCGCCACGAGATCGCGAAGACCTGCTGGCCCTGTTGCAGGAAATACTCGATCATGCTGCGACCGGGAGCGATGTCCATGATGTAGTACTTGTTGATCACCGGCGGGATCATCAGCAGCGGAATCGAGCGCACATTCTGTGTCTGAGGTGCGTAGTGGATCAGTTCGAACGCCCGGGTCTGCAACACCACCGCCCCCTTGGTGGTGGCGACCGTCTCGCCGACGGTGAACGCGTCGGGATCCACCATCGCCGGAGTCCGGGGCTGGGACAGCATGTCGCGGGCGAAGGCTTTCAGTCCGCGCACGGCGCTGAGTCCGCCGGTGTCGATCATTGCTTTCCAGCCGAGCGGGCTGATCAAGGGGTTGTTGGTCGGCGCCAGCCCCTCGACGATGTTGTCGAGAACGAACCGCATCTTCTCCGCGTCGCGCCAATCCAACTGGGCATCGTCGAACAGCTTGTCGGCCGTCTCCGCCGCCGCCAGGTACGCCTGCATGGTTCGCTTGAGCAGGGGGTTGCCCTGCCACGCCGGATCGACGAAGCGTTTGTCACCCTTCGCGGGGGCGCGTTCGCAGGTCCCGACGGCAATCGTGCCCAGTTCGCGGGCCAGCGTGGTGCCGCGGTGAGCGAGTGTGCGCTGCCGTTTGGTGAGATTCACCGCGGAGCGGGCCCAGGCCCCGTTCGGGAGCATTCGGCCGACGAATCCTCGGGTGGAGCTGGTCAGCAGTAGGTCCAAAGGTGCGGCGAGCTCATCGGGGCTCGTGGTCGGGTTGGTGGTCGGGTTCGTCATGACTACTTGGCGCTTTCGGTGGTCGGAACGGTTACCTCGCGGCGGAGAATCTTGCCGGTCGCTCCCTTCGGGAGACTGTCGACGATCCACACACGGCGCGGGTACTTGTAGGCGGCAACGCGCTGCTTCACGAAGTCGCGCAGTTCGGCGGGATCGACGTGTGCGCCGTCCTCGAGGACGACCGCAGCGCCGATCTCCTCGCCGAGCGAGTCGTGCGGAAGACCGACGACCGCAGCCTCGACCACCACCGGATGCTCGTAGAGCACCTCCTCTATCTCCCGGGGATAGACATTGAAACCACCGCGGATGATCAGGTCCTTCTTGCGGTCGACGATGTAGAAATAGCCGTCTTCGTCGACCTTGCCGACGTCACCGGTCGAGAACCAGCCATCGACCGAGAGGGCCGACGCCGTCGCTTCCGGCAGGTTCCAGTACCCCTTCATCACGTTGTGGCCCCGGATCTGGATTTCACCGAGCTCGCCCTGCGGGACCTCGTGGCCCATCAGGTCGACGATCCGCATCTCGACACCCTCGACCGGGGTACCGATCGATCCGGGCTTGCGCTCGCGGTGCGGGTGGTTGAAGGACGCGACCGGGGAGGTCTCGGACAGCCCGTATCCCTCGAGAATCGTGGCACCGAACATCTGCTCGAAGTCGGTGAGAACCTGAACCGGCAGGGAGGCGCCGCCGGATACGCAGACGCGGAGGGACGCCGTCGCCGAAGAAGGAAATCTCCTCGCCTCACCGAGCAGCGCCGAGTACATCGTCGGCACGCCCTCGAACACCGTGACTGCGTCGCGTTCGATCACCTCGATGGCCGTGTGCGCGTCGAATCGGGGGATCAGTGTGAGCGTCGCCCCCGCCGACACCGAGGTGTTCAGCCCGCAGGTCAAACCGAAGACGTGAAAGAGCGGCAGGCACCCCATCACCACGTCGTCGGGCCCCACTTCGATCAGGGTGTTCGCGGCGACGTCCTTGTTGCGGTCGAGGCCGCCGTGGGTGAGCTCGGCCCCCTTCGGCCTTCCGGTCGTCCCCGACGTGTGCAGGATGACGGCGGTGTCTGTGACGGCGCGGTCGACCGGACTCGCTTGTTCGGGCAGATCCGCCGTCAGCCTCACCAGATCGGCATCGTCGACCAGCCAGCATTTCGCTCCGGCTGCCGCGGCGGCCGCGGTGGCCTCAGCGGCGAAGGTCGGTGTCGCGAAAAGAGCTTTCGCACCCGTGTTGGAAAGATAGAACGCGATCTCGCGGGACTTGAACAACGGGTTCATGGGCACCGCGATGGCACCGCTGCGCAGGATGCCGTAGAAGGCCAGCGCGAACGCCGGCGTATTGGGCAGCATCAGCCCGACCCGATCGCCGACCGCGATTTCTTCGCGGGCGAGGAAGGTGGCGACTCGCGCGGCCGCCTCGTCGAACTCGGTGAACGTGAACTCCTGATCGTTGCATCGGAGCGCCACCTTATCCGGGTATTTTCGCGCTGAGGCAACAAGATTCAGACTCAGATTGGACAAGAGGACCTCCGGTGGCTGTTGGCGTTTTGCCGGTGATTCAAGAGTGACTCCCGGCTCCGCCTGAGTCGATGGCCCCGGGAACAACGTCAACGGGCCGCCGGTGTGTGCGCTCACAACGGGCGTCGATTCGGCCTATCGTGTCGGTATGGAGGGACGACCGGATCCACCCCTCGTCGAAGTCGCCGACGCGATGCTGGCCCGTGCCGACGAGCTCGGTGCCGCGATGGCCGCGGTCATCCGTCGCGACATCGACTACTACCGGTCGAACACCCTCGTGAGCACCGACGATATCCAGCGCAGCTGCAGCGCGAACATGACCTTCGTCTTTCATGCGCTGGCCGGAGACACCGATATGGACACCTCCGCAGCGGAAGCGACCGGGGCCGCCCGGGCGCTGGCCGGCGTCCCGTTGCCGGCGGTGATGGCGGCGTACCGGGTCGGCTTCCGCTTCATGTGGGAGAAGATGGTCACCGACGCGAGAAGTAGCGGGGTGCCGCCCGAGGCGATCCTGAACGCCACCTCGCAGATCCTCATCGCCCAGGACATGTTCACCCAGGCGATGACCGACGCGTACCGGCACCAGCAGACGATTCAGGTTCTCAACCACGAGGAGGAACGTTCGGCGCTCGTGGAAGCGTTGTTGTTCCACCGCATCATCGACATACAGAGTCTGTGGGAGGCAGCCGACCTCCTGCGGTTACCGACATCTGGACCGTATGTCGTTGTGGCAGCACAGGTTCCCGCCATCGGCAAACTCGGCCTCCCGGAAATCGCAAGCAAGCTCGACGTCCGCGACATCCGCTCGGCATGGCGACTGCTACCCGACCTCCAGGTCGGCATCGTCTTCCTCCGCCGCCCCGACATCCTCCACGAGCTGATCGACGTCCTCGACACCGTTGCCACCTCGCGCGTCGGCATCAGCCCCCAATTCGACGACCTCAGCGAGACCAGCGAAGCACTCCGACTCGCCCGGATAGCCACCGGCGAGAGACCGTCCGGCGACTCCTTGGTCTCGGTCTTCGACGGGTCTGCCCTCGCGTTCGCCGCCGTCAGCGCACCCGAGGCCATGAAACGGATCGGGAAGTCCGTGCTCGGACCGATCGACGACCTGCCACCCGAGGAGCGCAAAATTCTGGTGGACACCTTCGCGGCGTGGCTCGAGACCGGTGGGTCGGCGAACGAGACCGCTGCGAAGATCTACTGCCATCCGAACACCGTGCGGCATCGCCTCCACCGCATCGAGGAGTGGACCGGTAAATCGCTGTCGCGGCCAAGAGATGTCGCCGAACTCTGCCTGGCATTCGAGATCGACCGGCTACTGCCCTGAAGGCGCTGCCAACTTGGCTGGTGGCCCGGTGCAGGGCATGGATCGCGGGTGTGGGCGCGCGGATTCCGCACGCCCACATCAGTTGACGGCGGTGTCGTATGTCCAGAGGAGACGGATCGTCAGGCGGGCCCCGCCGGCATGCACCCGCGGGGCCCGGTTGCGGGTCCAAACGCTGAACCGAGCCCTCCCTGACGATGCCGCGCGCGTGCCTATCGCTGCCGGCTCAGGCTCGCCAGTACGGCCTTCGCCGCGCGCTCGCCCGACGTGGCTGCGTCGGCGAGTGACGGCATGTCGAGCTGGTAGTCGCCGGCGAGGTGGATGGTTCCGAGCGGATCACGCAACGTCGGAAGCGAGTTCCTCCGCCCGGGCGCCCAGAAGGGCACGACCCGACGGTGCTTCCGCACGATGCCCTCGCCCAGCTTCCCGTCCAGCTCGGGAAACACTGCGAGCAGGTCCTTCTCGAATCGCGACACGATCTCTTCGTCGGACAGGTCGAACAGCGCGTCGGCCTGAGCGCCGCCTGCGAAACAGGCCAGTGCTCCGCCCGGCTTGCGATCGTCGCCGTTCCGCATCGCCGCGGCGTGGTTGAACATCGCCTGGAACGACAATTGCGGCGTCGAGACACCGAGATAGTCGTCCCAGCGCTGCGGCCCGGCTTCGTCGGTGAAGAATCCGACGATCACGTACCGGCCGTAGGTGATGTCGTTGAATGCGTTCCGGTGCTGCTGCGGGAGGTCCGGGATGATCCGCTCGGTGATATCGGCGGGTGCGGTCACGATCGCGCGTTTCGCCCGCAGCCGCACCGGCCGGTCACCGTCGAGGTAGTCGACGACGACGCCGTCGCCGTCCTGCCGCACCGATTGCACCGCCGAGTTCAGCCGGATCCGGTCACCCAGATCGTCCGCCAGCACGTCGGTCAACGTCTGGTTGCCACCCACCGGCAGCGAGAAGTTCGGGATCTTCTCCGGGTCGGCCAACGCGAGGCCGACCGAGGTGACGAACTGGGTGGCGGCCGTCTCCTCCACCTCGCATCCCATCCACTGCGCGGACCACGACCGGACGACGGCGGCGGCCAGTTCCGACCGGACACCCTTCAGGAGGTACGACGCCAGCTTGGTGTCGAGTTTGGCGCGAACCCGTTGCGCGAGGCGGCTCTGCGACTCCAGGAACGGCATGACCGAGAGGATGCGTGCACCGACGATGGCCATGCCGATGCGGTCCATCATGGTCATCCGCGTGCGGAACATGAGCGCGACGGGATTCGAGGTGTCGACCACCCCACCGTTCAGGTACAGCGCGACGCTCTTGCCTGCGAGCGAACCCATCTCGATGCCGTGCCGGTCGAGGGCATCGATGAGTGTGCCTGTGCCCTCGGTGAACTGAGTGCCGACGTTGACCCAGTAGTCGCCCTGCCGGACGGTCTCGACTCGTCCGCCCACGCGATCGGTGGATTCGAGCACAACCACGTCGGCCTTCGGCGACAGCGTGGTCGCCGCCGTCAAACCCGCCATTCCGGCGCCGACGACGACCACCTCGGTGGTCTCTTCCTGGACGTGCGTTGTCATTTCGGTTCCTGACTCTGGAGAACGATGGGCTTCGGTGCTGCGGTGGGTCACGGCGCGGCTCAAGCCGTGACCGAAGCGCCGCCGCTGACCGCCTGGGCGTCGACGCGCTTGTTGTGAGCGTCGAACGCCCGGTACGCGCGGAAGTACGCGAACATCTGCAGGCCCCACGTGGACAGCGCGAAGATGTAAAAGATCGTGTGCTCCGCGTCGTCGCCCGGGATGTGGACGAAGTCGTAGGTCGAGGCGATGACGAATCCGCAGGCGGTGGCGACGCCGGCCCACACAGCGTGCCCGCGCTCGCCGATACCCCACAGGCGCGTGACGAAGTAGATGAGGAAGATCGTGGTGAGCACGTTGACCACGATGTAGAAGATCTTGCCGGGAACGCCGATCTGCTCGGCGAACTGGCTGAGGAGGAATCCCACCACGGCCGCGAGGGCGAACGCGCCGATGTCCACCGCCACGGACGGCTTGTACCGGTGAGTGACCTTCATCAGTCCGAGGACCAGGATCAGCGTGATCCCGACGGACCGGGAGAAGGCATCCAGGAAGTAGGCGAACGTGTACATCGGGCTGTCGTGACCGGCCTTGATGAGACCGTAGATCAGGAAGTTCGAACCCGACGTCGCGACGATCATCCACTCGATGCCGAGCAGGTAGTTCTTGTAGTTCCGGATGAACTTGATCCCGTAGGTGAATCCGACGGCGATCATCCAGATGTCCGCGACCGCAAAGAGCAGTTCTCGGATGGACATGATTTTCTCCTTGGATGTGACATCAGCCGTCCGGACGGGCGGCGATGGCTATTTCGTGAGGGCAGCCAGGCGGTCGGAGGCGCGGTCGGCGAGCCAGCCCGCATGCAGCACAGGGCCACTGACGAGACTGGGCCGGAAGCGCTTGCGGCCGCGCCAGATCGCCGCAAGGTCGTCGTGCAGCGGCGCGTCGCAGATGCGGTCCGCGAGCAGGTGGCCCACGTACTGCGCCTGGGCGAAGCCGTGGCCGTTGCAGGCGAGCGAGTAGAGCACGTTGTCGGAGGCCTCGCCGGCGACGGGGAGCCATGTGGAGCTCATGCCTATCCAGCCGCCCCAGGCCTTCTGCGGCTCGATGTCACGCAGACCGGGAAAGCGGTCGTGGAATCCGCGGACGAGGTCGTCGGCGACGTTGCGGGCGGGGGTGCGGTCGGGCAGTGGGTTGCGGCCGGTCTGTACGCGGCGGGTCCCGAACACGATGGTGCCCCGTGGGGTGACGCGATAGCTCTCGAGGATCATGTGCAACGTGACCATCGGGGCGCGGCTGGTCCAGCCGATCTCGTCGAGCCGCTCGGGTGCGACGGGTTCGGTCTCGACCAGGGAGGTCCACACCGGGGTGGCGAGGTTCTTCGGCGCGATCGACAGGCCCGCGCTGTAGGCGTTGGTGGTCAGCAGCGCCTTGCGGGCCCGGACACGTCCCTCCGGGGTGTCGACGGTGACGCCGCCGCCGGTGTCCGTGACGTCGTGGGCGGGGGTGTGCTCGTAGACGCGCACGTCGGACGCGATCGTCGCGGCCCGCAGGCCGAGGACGAACTCACCCGGGTTGAGGGTGCCGCCGACGCCCTCGCGCATTCCGCCGAGGAAGCCTTGCGGCAGCCCCGCCTCGGGGCCCTCGATGAATTCGGCCGAAGATCCGGCGTCGGCCAGGACCTTCGCGTTGCGGCGCGCGTGCCGCAACTGGCCCTTGGACACGGCGGCCATCACGATGCCCTCCGACTGGTAGCCGCAGTCGATTCCGTGGCGACTGATGGCGCCCTCGGCGAAATGCACCGCGTTCTCGGCGTACCGGTACAGGTTGCGTAACCGCTCGGGTTTGAGCAACAGCCCGAGCAACTCCGGATCGGCGGCGATCGAATTCGTGATGTATCCGGCGTTGCGGGAGCTGGCGCCCCAGCCGAGGGTCTTCGCCTCGAGAAGCACCACGTCGACACCCTTGTCGGCGAGGCGGAGTGCGGCCGACATGCCGCCCCCGCCGCCACCGATCACGACCACGTCGCAGTCGATGTCACCGGTCAGGGGCTGTTCGACAGTGGTAGGCGTTGCGGCCCAGCCGGTCTCGTGAATCAGTCTCATCGTCACTACTCCGTCGCGTCTGCAGGGATGACCGCGGTGCCGCGAGCGCGCACCGCGACCAATGGATGCTCCAGGACCTGCGATCGGCCCGTGTCGCCGGAGGCTCGGCAGATCACACGGAGCTCGAAATCGACGGTGCGGCTGCGATTGCCCTTTTTCACGAGCTTGGCCTCGGCCTCGACGACATCACCGCCGCGGACTGCGGCGAGGAACTCGACGGACGAGTAGCCGGCGAACAGGCCCTCGTGGCCGTCCAGCTCGATCGACAGGTTCGTGCCGACGTCGCCGAAGAGTTTCAGGGCGTAGGCGCCGTCGACGAGATTGCCCGCGTAGTGCGCGTCTGAGAAGGCGACGTATCGCCGGTGGACTGCAGTACTCACGAGATCTCCCGGTGGATGGGGCCGAGCTGACGGGACACTGTTTCGCCGTCGATCTCGACGCCGGGGTAGCCGCGCTTGGCGATCTCGGTGCACATCCGGCGGTACTTGCCGACACCGCCCAGGTAGCCCATGAACGTGTTGGGCTTGCCCTCGACGTTGGAGCCGCGGTACCAGGAATCGGTGGTGGCGTACAGGGTGGCGGCGACGGTCTCCTCGGTGATGTCGACCCAGTCGTTCTGGCCCTCGACGGTGGCCTCCACCAGCGTCGCGCCGGCGTCGAGGGCGTGCTCGATGAGGTCTGCGATCCAGTCCACACTCTGCTCGATGGACATCACCACGTTGCTCGCGAGCGCGGGGCTCTGCGGGCCCGCCACCATGAAGAAGTTGGGGAAGTCCGCGGTCATGATCCCGAGGTAGGTGCGGACACCGTCGCGCCAGGCCTCCTGCAGCTTCGTGCCGGACGCGCCGGTGAGATTGAGCCCGTAGAGCGGGCCGGTGAAGGCGTCGAACCCGATGGCGAGCACGACGGCATCCGCCTCGTACGTGCCCTTCGATGTGACGATCGCGTTCGCGGTCATCGTCTCGAGCGGCTCGTCGCGCAGCGACACCAACGACACGTTGGGCCGGTTGAAGGTCTCGTAGTAGTCCGTTCCGAAGCAGCTGCGCTTGGCGCCCAGCGGGTGGTATTTAGGCACCAGCAACTCGGCGGTGGCCGGATCCTTCACGATCTCGCGAATCTTGTCGTGGATGAATTCCGAAGCGGTCCGGTTGGCCTCGATGTCGGTGAGCAGGTCCGTGAACTCGGCGCCGACACCATTGAAACCACTGAGTTCGTAGGCCGCCTCGTAGCGCCGCTGACGCTCCTCGGCCGATACGTCGAAGGCCTTGTCGGCCACGGGGCGCTCGGGGATCCCGCCGAGCGAGTGCCGGCATTCCTCGCGGATCGCCTGGTAGTCGACCTTGACGGATTCGACCTGCTCCGTGGAGAGTTCGGTGTTGCGGGCAGGCATCACGTAGTTCGGTGTGCGCTGGAACACCGTGACGTGCTCCGCGACCTCCGCAATCAGTGGGATGGCCTGCACGCCCGACGATCCGGTGCCGATCACGGCGACGCGCTTGCCTGCGAGGTCGTCGAGCGAGATGTTCCACCGGCTGGTGGACACCTGCAGTCCGGCGAAGTTCTCGAGGCCCGGCACGTCGAAGTCCTTGGGGGTGGACAGGCCGCCTGCACCCGAGATCAGGTAGCGGCTGCGGCGCGTCTCGCCGTCGTCCAGCCGCACCTCCCACAGCCGGTCGGCCGCGTTCCACGTCGCGCCGACCACGCGGGTATCGAACGTGAAGTGCTTGCGCAGGTCGAAGCGGTCGGCGACGTGTTCGATGTAGCTGAGGATTTCGGCCTGCGGCGCGAATCGCTGGCTCCACGTCCATTCCTGCTGGAGCGCCTCGTCGAACGAGTAGGAGTAGTAGATGCTTTCGACGTCGCAGCGGGCGCCGGGATAGGTGTTCCAGAACCAGGTGCCGCCGACGCTGGGGCCGGCCTCGAAGCCCGCGAAGGTCCACCCGGCGTTCGTGAGCCGGTGCGAGAGGTAGAGGCCGGTGAAGCCGGCACCGACGCCGATGACATCGACAATCCCGCTGGCTGAGGTGGAGGTGGAGTTCATGCTGTCGCTTTCGTTGTTTTGGTCAAACGACTGGATCAAGTGACTTAGTTGAGTAGACCAGTGGTATCGGTCACAGTCAAGGGGTGACGCGAAAGTAGTCGCGATCGCTACAGGGGAGGGTCGGGAGAATCGACGCCGACCACGCGATCGCCGCAGAACACCCGGACGGACTCACCGGGGGCATGGCCGCCGATTCCGGAGGCCCCCCAGAAGCTCTGTGCCGAACCGTCGGCGAGATCGGCGACCTTGGCACCGTTCACCCGCACCTCGCCCGAAAGCACCCGGGATCCGACGTCGATGGCGCGGTCCAGGTCGCCACCGAACACGTACGCGTCGAGACCCGACGGGTTCGCGTTGGCGACGCGCAAGGCGTCCTCGTCGGACTCCACGGCGTGCAGGCTGACGAGCGGCCCGAACAGTTCGGCAGTTGCGACCGACGCGTCGACTCCCGAAGCGACGGTGGGGGAAAGGAAGAACCCGTCGAGCGCGGGGAGCTGCGCGGGCTGATGGATCGTCCCGCCGTGGGCCCGCAGCGCCTCGATCCGACTCTGCAGCGTGGCGAAGTGCGGGGCGTTCGAGATCGGACCCAGCTGTGTGTTCTCGTCGAGCGAGTGCCCGATGTCGATGCGGGAGATGCGATCGAGCAGCGCCTCCAGGAGCGGCGCGACGAGACTCTTGTGCGCCAGCACCTTTCCGGGGCCTTCACACCACTGACCGTTGAGCTTGGTCATCCCGTCGAGGATCCCGTCGGCGGCCACGTCGATGTCGGCGTCGTCCAGCACGAGGGCCGGGTTGTTGCCGCCGAGCTCGAGCTGGAGCACCTTGAAGTCCTCCGCGGCCGCACGAGCGATCGCGCGGCCGGCGTTCGGGCCGCCGGTGAAGGAGACGATCTTCACGCGGTGATCGCCGGTGATCGCCGCGCCCACATCGCCCGCGCCGTGGACGAGCTGCAGCGCACCGTCGGGCAGCCCGGCCTTGACGAAGCATTCGACGATGATCTGGGCGCTGCTCGGCGCATGCTCGGACGGTTTGAGGATGACCGGGCAACCGGCGGCGAGGGCGCTCACCATCTTCGCGGCGGGGATGAAACTCGGGCCGTTCCACGGGGTGAGGATCGCGGCGGGGCCCCACGGGACCTTGTACAGCCGCACGTCGCGGCCACCGGCCTCCAGCGCCGTGCGACGCGGGACGGCGCGCAGATCCGCCGCCGACGAGCGGAGCCGGTACGGGAGGAACTGCGCGACCATCCGAGCCTTCGCGATCGGGACGCCGCTGGTGAGGGCATCGGTGCGAGCGATGTCCTCGATCCGGGCCTCGACGATGTCGGCCGCACGCTCGATGACCGCCGCGCGTTCCTCGCTCGCCGCGTCGTCCCAGCGTTCGAAGCCGTACGACCGCTCGGCGTGCCGCAGTGCGCGCTCCACGTCGTCCGGGCCGGTGGTGACGGCGCGGTGGACCGGTTGGCCCGTGTTGGGGTCGAGATTCCACGCGTCCGGGATCGTCCGGCACTCGGACCACTCGTCGGCGATGTAGTTGATCGGCTGGGGCAGTTGAGGGTTCGACATCCGAGCCTTCCTTCGGTGCGTAGGTATGAATGGGTCGGTGTGATCACACGGTGAGGTCGGCGACGATGCGGGTCACCTCGCCCGACTTCATCGCCTCGAAGCCCTTGTCGATCTCGCGGAACGGGATCACGTCGCTGACCATCTCGTCGAGCAGCAGGCTGCCCTGCAGGTACAAGCGCGCGAACTGGGTGATGTCCTCGTGTGCCTGGCCCGAGCCCATGTACGAGCCGATGAGGCGCTTCTCGCCGAAGAAGAAATCCGACGCGGGAACGGTGAGATCGGTGCCGTCCGGTGCGATACCCACCAGGCAGGCGGTACCCCTGGCACGCAGCACCGACAGCGCGGTGGCCGCGGTACGCGCGGAACCGACGGCCTCGAACGAGTAGTCCACCCCGTCGCCGAGCACGTTCCGGATCTCGGTGGGGACGTCGGCCGCGCCGTTCACGACGTGCGTGGCACCGTACTTGCGGGCCGCAGCGAGCCGGGCATCGTCGAGATCCACGGCGACGATCGCCGAGGCACCGGCGAGCCGCGCCCCCTGGATGATGGCCGACCCGACACCGCCGCAGCCGATCACGGCCACGGTGGCGCCGGGGCGTACCTGCGCGCCACGGAAGACGGCACCGACGCCGGTGATGATGCAGCACGAGAGGAGGCACCCGACGTGCAACCCCACCTCGTCGGGCACCTTCACCAGCGAGTTCTCCCGCATCAAGGTGTGGCGGGAGAACGCGCCGATGTCGCCGAGCCGCTCGACGACCCGGCCTCCCGGCAACTGGAAAGCGGGGCGGGGCCGTTGCCGGATCTGCGAGGCGCGCTGGCACTGCGTCGAGTGCCCGGCCTGGCAGTTGCGGCACAACCCGCACGAGGGCGTGAGAGCGCCGACGACGCGGTCGCCCGGACGCAACGAGGTCACCGCGGAGCCGACCGCCTCGACGATGCCCGCCACCTCGTGCCCGACCACCACCGGCAGGTCGGTGTGCACGGTACCGGTCATGTAGTGCAGGTCGCTGTGGCACAGGCCGACATTGGAGACCGCGACGCGGACCTCGTTGGGCTCAGGGTCGTCGACCTGGATCTCGATGAATTCCAGCGGCTCGTTCACCGCTGTGAGAAGTGCTGCTTCGGTGGTGATCACCATTGTCTCCGATCTCAATTGCTCGTCGTGGGCGCCGTCGGCGCCGCGTTCTTCGATGCCCAGAAGCCCTCGATGCCCTCGGTGAAGGCGCCGGATTCCCACGACTGGCGGGCGGCGTCGTCTTCGCGGGCGAACGCGGCCTCGACGTCTTCGGGTCGCGGCCGCAGCAGACCCAGGTGCAGTGCAGTGGTACGGGGATCGGAGTTCCACTGCCGGATCACCTCGACCGCGCGGTCCACCAGTGTCTGCGGGGCGACGATCTCGTCGAGCAGCCCGATTCGCAGGGCCTCGTCCGCGCCGATCCGGTTGGAGCCGAGAATGATTCGCATCGCGTGGTTCCGGACGAGGCGGCCCATGAGGAAGCTCGAGGCGTTCGAGATGATGATCCCGCGGTGGTTCTCCGGCTGGTAGTACTCGGTGGCGGGGGTGCCGATCCGCGAGTCGCAGCACAGCGTGATCTCCGACGCGCCGCCGACCGCGATCCCGTTCACGGCCGCGATCACGGGGACCTTCGTCTCGAGGATCGCCCGGGTGATGTCGTGGAACGTCGCGAAGGCCTCGTGAATCTCGTCGTAGCTGGTCGGCACCGACTGCAGGTCCTCACCGGCGGAGAAGGCCCGCCCGGCGCCTGTGAGCACGATTCCGCGGACGACGTCCCCCGTCCCGAACCGGCGGATCGTCTGCGCGAGCCTCACCCGCGTGGCCACGTCCATCACGTTCAGCTTCGCCGGACGGTTCAGCGTGAGCACGGCGACGTCGCGGTCGATGTGCACATCCAGGTAGTTGTCGGTCATTTCTGGCTCCTCAGTTGCGGCCGCCGGCGGTGCGCGGCGACCGCAGGTCGTAGGTGATGCCCGGATGTTCGGCGGAGCGCGCCTTCAGCGCCGGCTTCGCCACCCGCTCGGACGGGGTGCGCGGGAAATCGGCGACGAATTCGACGTAGCGCGGAATCTTGAAGCGAGCCAGCTGGGTTCGCGTGCTGTCGACGATCCGCTCTGCGGCCCCGCGGCTCTCCTCGACGCCGGGGGCCAGCTGCACGAAGGCCTTGACCTCCTCGCCGAACAGCTCGTCCGGGACGCCGACCACCGCTGCCGCGACGACGGTGTCGTCGCGCTCCAGGACGCGTTCGACCTCGGCGCTCGCGATGTTCTCGCCGCCGCGGCGCACCATGTCCTTGATCCGGCCCACCAGGCGGTAGCTGTCCGCCTCGCGGACCGCGACATCGCCGGTGTGGAGCCAGCCGTCGCGCAGGACCTGCGCGGTGTCTTCGGGCCGGTTCCAGTAGCCGAGCATCATCGGTCTGCCCGACGTGATCAGCTCGCCGGATTCTCCCGCGGCAACCTCGGCGCCCTGCGGATCGACCACCCGGACCTGCTTCGTGGGAACCGGCTGCCCCAGCCGGCCGCTGCCGACGTCGGCCGTGCGCTCGGGGAGGCTGACCAGGTCGACGCCGCTTTCGGTCATCCCGAAGATTTCCCGCCACGGCGCGCCCCAACGGTCTTCGAGCCCAGCGTGCAGCGCGACGGGGATTGCCGAGCACAGGACGAGGCGTAGGTCGTTGTCCCGGTCCTGCGGACTCGGCGCCTGTTTGAACAGCAGCGTGGGCATCGAGCCGAGCACGTAGCAGAAGGTGGCCCGGTGCCTGCGGACGTCCGCCATGAAACCCGAGGCCGAGAACCGGGGCAGGACCACCAGCGGCGCGCCGATCGTGAGGCACAGCGAGGTGTTCCACTGCGGGTCCATGTACGAGAACGGCTGCGAGGTCAGTGCCACGTCGTCGGCCCCCAGGCCCGCCGCGCTCGCACAGACCCACCCCAGGCGGACCCAATAGTCGTGAGTCAGCATGCACGCCTTCGGGAATCCGGTGGTCCCCGAGGTGTACTGGAGGTTTGCGAGCGTCTCGCCGGAGATGGCGACCCGCGGCCTCTCCGCCGGATACTGCGCGAGTTCTTCGCACGAGGCGGCTTCGACGATCCGGACATCGCCCAGATCGCCGTTCGCGGCGCGCACCTCGTCGACGAGCGGGGTGTGACCGGCGTCGGTGAACATCACCCGGGCGCCGGAATCCCGCAGCACGAATTCGAGGTCTGCGCGCTGGTACGACGAATTGATCGGCACCGCGACGCCGCCGGCCTTGAGGATCGCGAGCCAGGCGATCGGCCACTGCACCACGTTGGGCAGCATGATCGCGACCCGGTCGCCTTCGCGGACCCCGTCATCGGAGACGAGTCGCTGCGCCAGGCGTGACGCCCAGTCGTCGATCTCGCCGAAGGTCCACGACCCGTCCTCGAACCGGAGGAACTCGCGGTCGGGATACCGGAGGGCCTGGATCGCCAGCAGGCCGACGAGGGT
The DNA here is from genome assembly GCF_002165735.1 of Rhodococcus sp. NCIMB 12038. Taxonomy (NCBI): domain Bacteria; kingdom Bacillati; phylum Actinomycetota; class Actinomycetes; order Mycobacteriales; family Nocardiaceae; genus Rhodococcus; species Rhodococcus sp. NCIMB 12038. Next base: position 86,114 of record NZ_NHML01000003.1, on the reverse strand, counting down.
GTCGATCGGCGGGTCCACAGCCAGGCGCTCGAGCGCGATCGCGCGTTCCCGGTGAACTGATTCGACTCCGGTCATGGTCATCCTCTACGTCGGGTGCAGTGCGGCGTTGAAGCGGGTGCAGCTCGCGACTCTCGTCGTGACGGCGTATCCGCGGCGAGCTCGTGGCCCGCGACCTTCCGGTCGCCGACAGGCGCCGGACTGTGGTCCCGGTCATAGCCTAGAAGAACATGGTCATATGATCAAGGCGTATGACCATGACATGGTGGGAACTGCAGGTCCAGAGGGTCCGATCTCGGCGATGCGGGGGCCCACTTACCCGCTCGACTGGTAGCGTGGGGAACTGACTTGATCATCCGTTCAGGTCCGATTCGACAGGAGAACGCATGGCCCGCATTCCCGCCACCGAACGTCGCGCCGAACTGGTGGCCGCAGCCGTGCGCATGATCGCCGCCCACGGGGTGGACGGTGCGACCACACGCCGCATCGCGCAGGATGCGAACGCTCCACTGGCCACGCTGCACTACTGCTTTGCCACGAAGGAGGTGCTGTTCGCGGCGGTGTTCGAGTACGTCAACGCGCAGTATCGAGAAGTGTTGACGCGCAACGACGTCCAAGTCGACGTCGAGACCTCCGCGCGTACCCTGCTTCGTGGCGTGATGGAGTGGTACGTGGCGAATCCCGATTTCGGTGCGGCGATCGTCGAGCTGATCAGCTGGGCCCAGCGCCAGGAGGGCGAGCAGGCCGAGATGGTGTACAACCAGGCGTTCGCGACCATGCGGCCGATCCTCGACGCCGCCGCGACCGCTGCGGGCCAGTCCGTCGACCCGAAAACCATCGACGAACTGACCTACATCGTGTCCACGCTGTCCGACGGATTCGCGCTCAACTGGCTGGTGTTCGCCGATCGTGCAGCGGCCGAGTCGCAGATCGAGCTCGTCCTCGGCGTCCTCGATGCGTGGATGGCCGCCAACCTCGGCGATGTACCCAGACCGGTGACTCCGGCCGCGAAGGCCTCACCGGAAGACGCCATGCGTTCGCTGGTGACCTGGGTGAGCGTGGACTGACGCACCCTGTTTCAGGACACGGCACTTTCGACGCGTCGACCGGACCGGGCGCGCGAGATCAGCACGGTCACCACGATGAGCAGGGCGAGGACTCCCGACAGCCAGTAGCCGGTGCCATAGAGGCCCTTGGCCGCGACCTCGAGGCCGGTGCCGACCACCGGAACCAGTGAGGCACTGAGGTCGCCGCTGACGAGTGCGGTGCCGAAGGCGAAACCCACGGCCATGAACGTGCCGGCGACACCGGCCGCCATCCCGGCCTTCTCTTCGGGCACTGCCATCTGCACCATGGTGAAGCCGGCTGCGTAGCCGATTCTGGTCCCGAGCCCCATGACGGCAGCACCCACGAGGTATTGCCACTGCTGGTCGTGCGCCAGGGCGAGCCAGGCCAGCCCCGATGCGCTGGTGAGCGCTCCGATGACGAAGACGGGGATGCCACGGCCGTTGAACAAGGCACGGTCGAGCACGGTTCCGCGGACCAGGAACGCCGCCGCGAAGGGTGCCATGAGCCAGCCCGTCTGCAGCGCGCTGAGCCCGAGTCCGTAGGAGTCTTCCGGCCGAAGATTCTCGGGAGAGATCTGGGCGTACGTGCTGAGCAGCAGCAGAAACGCCGAGTTCACCGCGGCGAACAACGCGATGCACAAGCACGACGCGGTGACCAGAGGCGTCTTCATCATTGCGACGTCGAACACCGCCGAGGTCGACCGACGCTCGACGCGCACCCAGGCGATGCCACCGACGATTCCGACCACCAACGGAATGAGTGCCGCGATGCCCCACACGAGGCCTTGAGTCAGAGTCAGCAGGATCGCTGCGACCCACGCGATCATCCACACCGTGCCGAGTACTGCGATGCGGCCGTTACGCTCAGCGGGCGGGGCGTGGGGGATCGTGACAAAGCACGCAATGGTCGTCGCCGCGCACACTGCGGTGAGGATGACGAAAAAGCCCCGCAGCGACAGGCTCTCGACGATGAAGCCGCCGCCGATCATGCCCACGACGATGCCGACACCGGTGGCGACGACCAGAACCGCGACACCCACCGCGATTCCCTCGTCGCCGAGGTTGCGGCGCAGGAAGCCGAGCGGAAGTAGCTGCGCCGCACCACCGAAGCCCATGAGCATGCAGCCGGCCAAGAGGGTCGGATACGAGTCACCGACAGCCGGAACCAGCGCGCCGACCGCGAGGAATGCCGACGCCGCCACCGAGGCGTTTCGGTCGCCGTACAGATCGGCGAGGCGCGGCAGCAGGATGAAGCCGGCTCCCCCGCCGAGGGTCAGCGCCGTGTACAGCCACGTCGTCTCGGCCACTGTGGCAAGGCCGTACTGCGCCTGGATGATCGGCAACAGCGGCGGCAGGATGAAGATGACGGCGTTGGTCAGGACGATCAGCAGCGTGCCGACTCCGATCAGCACTCCCTTGTTCGGCGCACCGCGAGCAGGCGCCTCACCGGCGAGTCCGGCTTGGTGGATCTCTGTCATCAGTTTCTCCGATTCGTGATCAGACGTGGGCGGGGAGCGCGTCGCCGATAGCGGTGTATTGGTCACAACTGAGCAGGTCCATGGGGTCGGACATCTGGCCCCCGACCTCGACCCAGCCGACGTAGTGCTCCGAGGACCAGTCGAGTGCTCGCTGGATCTCCTCCGGGAACGACCGAATCTGATCGAGGGTGTAGGTGAGGAAGGGGTTCTCCTCTGGGCGCAGGAATGCGAGGTCGTAGCCCATCGACAGGCCGAAGCGGTACTCGTCCGACGTGGTGTTCCGGCCACCACCGTGATAGGTGGAGCCGATCCAGATCAGCGCCGATCCGGCCTTCATCTCCGTCGGGATCGCCTCCTCGAGGCGCGGTGCGCGCTCGTCGTCCCACAGGTGCGAGCCCGGGATCACCAGGGTGCCGCCGTTCTCGGCAGTGAAGTCGCTGACCGCCACCATGATCTGCACCCGTGCTTCGCGCTGATAGGTGGGGTGTCGCCACAACCAGACCGAGTCGTCACGATGGAGCGGCTGCGAACCCTGTCCCGGGCCGATCTTGATGGCCATCGTCGCGCCTACGTGCATGCCTGCCGGGTTCGGCATCGACTCTTCGCCGAAGAAGACGTTGATCGGCTTGTTGAGGATGCGCTCGGCGACGCCTCGGTACAACGGGTTCAGCGCGACCGTCGCCATGTGCTCGGTCCGCGCGAACAAGCCGCTTGCGCGCTTGGTTCTGTTGCCGGCGAACAGCTCGTCGTGGCCGGTGTCGACCCGGTCGAGCACGGGGCCCAAGTCGGTCTCGAGTCCCTCGATGGTGGCTTCGTCGAAGAGTCCTTCGATGATCACGCCGCCGTCTCGCATGATCACCTCGACCGCGGCTTCTGTGGTGACGTCGGGAGTCAGACGTGTGAGTTCGTTCGTCGTCATGAGGGGTCTGTTCCTTCGAAATTGGGCTGGTCGCATTGGAGGGGCGCCGGAGCCGGCGATGTGATCCGGCTCATACCGTAAGGCAAGTTAGTCAAATGATCAAGGTGTTTGACTCATAAAACTTGAGGGTTTACCTGCAGTTGGGGACGGCTTTTCTCGGCGATAGGGCCGTCCCCTCACTCCTCTGACTGCTAACGTGGGACTCGACATGATCATCTGATCAGCTCTGTCTCGACAGGAGAACGCATGGCTCGCATTCCCGCCACCGAACGTCGCGCCGAACTGGTGGCCGCAGCCGTGCGCGTGATTGCCGCCCACGGAGTGGACGGCGCCACCACTCGTCGCATCGCGGAAGAGGCGAACGCTCCACTGGCGACGCTGCACTACTGCTTCTCCTCCAAGGAGGTGCTGTTCGCTGCGGTTTTCGAGTACGTCACCGATCAGTATCGAGAGGTGTTGACGCGCAACGACGTCCATGGCGACGTAGCGACCACCGCGCGTGCTCTGCAGCGCGGCGTGATGGCGTGGTACGTGGCGAATTCCGATTTCGGCGCCGCGATCGTCGAGTTGATCAGCTGGGCGCAGCGCCAGGAGGCCAAGCTGGCCGAGATGGTGTACAACGAGGCATTCGCGACCATGGGGCGGATCCTCGGTGCCGCCGCGACCGCTGCGGGCCAGTCGGTCGACCCGAAAACCATCGACGAACTGACCTACATCATGTCGGTATTGTCGGACGGATTCGCGCTCAACTGGCTGGTTACCGACCGCACAGCGGCGGAGTCGCAGATCGAGCTCACCCTTGGCGTGCTCGACGCCTGGATGGCCACGAACCTCGGCGCTGCTTCTGTGCCGGCGCGCCGAGCTTCGACGGTCTCTCCCGAGCCGACGCTGCGCTCGCTCGTGTCCTGGGTGAGCGTGGATTGATACCGGGCCGTCACCGAAAGACAACTGTCGGCCGCCCCTTTCGGTGGCGGCCGACAGTATCTTGTGGTCAGATCCGCTGGTTGCCTTCGGCGACGATCCAGCTCAGCGCCGGATCGTCGCGTTCCATCCACTCGGGATGCCACTGGACACCGAGCACCGCGGCCCCCGGCAGCTCGACCGCTTCGACGACGCCGTCGGCCGCGCGCCCCGTGACCACGAGGCCGGTACCGCAGCTGTCGACCGCCTGATGGTGCCACGAGTTGGTCACCGCGCCGGCGCCGAACAGCCGTTCCGCGATCGAGCCGGGCTCGAACGTCACCTTGTGGTCGTCGGCACCGTCGGTGAGCGGCGGCGACACCGACAGGTGCTCGACGGAGCCGGGCGGAAGGTCGGCGATGAGCGTGCCGCCCAGGGCGACGTTCAGAACCTGCAGGCCGCGGCACACCCCGAGCACCGGAATGCGCCTGGCGAGTGCGGCACGCACGAGCGCGATCTCGAACTCGTCCCGGTCGGGGTCGTGGACCATCGGATCGTCCCGCGGATCCACGTCCCGGACCACCGACGGGTCGCCACCCCAGCACGCGGGATGAACGTCCTGACCTCCGGTGACGACCACGCCCGCCAGCCAGTGGCACAGTGCCTCCGGGTCGGCATCGTACGGCAGGTTCACCGGAATGCCACCGGCCCTGGCGATCCGGTCCGAGAAGTCCGACATGAAGGCGTCGGCGAACAGGTGGCCGTAACGCTTGTCGAGTCCGTCGACCAGCCCCAGCCGGAACCGTCGGCCGGTGATGCCGATCAACGGCCGGACGGTGCCCGGCGTCGCGTTCTCCGTGCTCACGGGAACTCGAAGTATCGCGTCGACTCCCATTCGGAGAGCTCGGCGAACGGGTCGCCACCCGCGGTGTGGAACTGCATCCACTCCCACCGGCGGGTACCCACCCAGTAGTCGACGAACTCGTCCCCGAGTTGTTCGCGCAGAATCGGATCCGCCTCGAGAGCGGCGGCCGCCTTGGTGATGGTGTTCGGCAACCGCTCGAGATCGGGCGCGCACCACGCCATGTCGTTGACCGGCTCGGGCGGCTCGATCGCGCCGTCGAGGCCGGCGATCACCCCGGCGAGAATCGCCGCGACCGCGAGGTACAGATTCGCGTCGGCACCGGGAACCCGGTACTCGAGGCGGGAGTACGCCGGGTGCCCGCACACCGCACGCACCGCGGTGGTCTTGTTGCTGATGCCCCACGTGACCGTCGTCGGCGGGCCGCTCAGGTCGACCAGGCGGCGGTACGAGGTGATCTGTGGGAGCACGATCGACGTCGCGCCCTGAATGGTCGCGAGGAGTCCGCCGACCGCGTGCCGCATCGTCGGCGAGGGCCCGTCCTCGGCGTAGAACGCGTTGGCCCCGTCGCGCTGCAGGGACAGGTTGACGTGCGAGGCCTGACCGTACCCGGCCGTCGGCTTGGCCATGAAGGTCACGGTGTGACCGAGTTCGAAGGCCACCTCACGCATCACCTGCCGGGCGCGCGCCCAGGCATCGCACACCGAGATCGGGTCACCGGGAACCAAGTTGAGTTCGACCTGCCCTGCCGCGTCCTCGTCGCTCCACGCCTCCCACTCGATGCCGATCTCTTCGAGGCGACGGGCGACCGCCGACATGTAGTCGACCCAGTCCTTCGATTTCGCGAGGTGGTACGCGGTTCCGGCGGAACCGCCGAGCGGGGTCAGGTCGCGATATCCCTTGGCGCGGGCCTCGTGAATGGATTCCTGGAACAGGGTCGCCTCGATCTCGACCGCCACGGTGGCCGTGAAACCACGCGTTGCGAGTCGGTCGACCAGCTTTCGGGCCAGATTGCGCGGGCAGGTCCCGACCGGTGTGCCGTCCGTCTGCCAGTAGTCGCCGATCACCGACTGCAGGCCGGGCTCCCACTGCACCAGCGTCGACATGTCGGGCCGGAACTGGACGTCGGCGAGGTGCCCACGCCAGTCGGGGTAGGCGAATCCGAAGGTCGGATCATTTCCCAGGTCGAGGCCGAACAGGAGATCGGCGAACGCAAAGCCCGACCCCGCGCTCGCGGCGAACTTCTTGGGAGCCACGTTCTTTCCGAGGAACGAGCCGTCGTGATTGGTGGCCTCGAGCCGGACCGTGTGGACGGCGGCGTCGCGATCCGTTGCGGTGGCGGTGATTTCAGACATCGTATCGAACCTTCCAGGATGCGGCGACGAGCACCGACAGCTGAGAGAGCGTGCCGCGCACGCCGATCAGACCGGTGGACAGGGCGGCGATCAGATCGTCGGCGCCCGAGAAGATCCCGGCCAGCAGCTCCGGGGGGCCGGCGATCACATAGTGCGTCTCACCCTCGCCGACGACCAGCTGGTCCAACCCGTCGGGGCCGTCCGCGACCGCGACGAGCACGTCGGGGATCCCCGGAATCGCCCGGGCTGCGGCCCAAAACGTTTCCGCGGCGACCTGCCAGTCCGGCAGCGGCGGCGAGAGCAATGCCAGCGACGTTGTGACGAGGTCGCCCTCGCCCACGGGCTCGCCGACCGGGGCGAGCCGCGCGTTCAGGTCGACGGTCAGGGTGACGTCGGGCGAGATGAACACGCCGCTCGACACCGCGACGACACCGTTCGAGATGCTGATCGTCGCAGCCTGCGGGGTGTCGTGGGAGCGGACCGCGACAATGCCTTCCACCCCCGCCACGACGGAAGCCGCACGGTTCCCGCGGACGGAATTGGCAATCGTGCGGCCGATCAGCCGGACGATCGGACTCGCATCGTCCTCGATCCGAATGTCGACCCCGCCGACCGCGTCGGCCTCGCATGTCGCGTGGCCGATCGTCGTTTCGGTCATCCTTCAGTCCTTTCGATTCGACGAGATCATGTGCGCGGTACACCGTCAGCAGCGGATCCCTGTGGAATGCGACCATTGTGGTCAAGCGTCTTGGTCACGTGACTATGATAGTGAGGCACAGATCACTTGTTGTCAATGACTTGCGAGGTTTCCGAGATGAACGACGACGCCCCCACCTGGTGGAATCTGCTCGACGGCGATGCGCAGGCCGCGGCACGGATGATCGCCCACGCCCTGCCGAAACCGCTCCAGGAGCTGGGACCGGAGCAGGCCCGAGCCCTCCTGAACACGACTCGACCTGCCGAGCCGATCACACCGCTCGACCGTGTCGAGCAACTGACCGTGCCGACCCGCGCAGGTGCGATCCGGGCTCGCCTGTACCGCGCACACAGTGCCGCACCGGAGGGTGACAGGCCTGCCCTCGTCTATCTGCACGGCGGCGGTTTCGTCCTGGGAACCCTCGACGGAGCCGACGAGTTGTGCCGCGCGATCGCCGCCGGATCGGGATGGACGGTCGTGTCGCTGGACTACCGGCTGGCACCCGAAAACCCCTACCCGGCAGCACTGGAAGACTGCCTCGACGCCTACACGTGGCTGACCCGGATGGCACCGGAGCTCGGTATCGATCCGGGACGGATCGCGATCGGTGGCGACTCCGCCGGGGGCAATCTCGCCGCCGCCCTCTGCCTGCACCGACGCGACGAGCGCAGCCCCCTCCCCGTGACTCAGGTACTTGCCTACCCCGCCGTGGACGGGACATTCACGACGCCGTCGTGGTCGGAATTCGCCGATGCGCCGCTACTGAGCACCGCGGACGCGCGCTGGTGCTGGGACCACTACGTCGGCCCGGGACATCGTTCGGACGACCACCTCGCGGCACCCATGCGCGCCGAATCGCTGCGCGGTCTTCCTCCTGCCCTGGTCCTGACCGCGGAGGTCGACCCGATCCGGGACGACGCCGAGGCATACGCGGCACGGCTGCGGCGCGACGGCGTCCCCGTCTCGCTGACCCGGTATGCCGGCGTCTTCCACGGCTTCGTCACCGAGATCGGTGTGTTCGCTCAGGCCAAGCAGGCGATCGACGAGATGTGCCTGCACCTGCGCGAGGTCGTGCGGGGATAGCCGCGCACCCGCGGACCCGCGTCGTCACTACGCGGGCGCCTCGCTCAACGTCCGGCGGGTGACGAACCGCCGCGCCATCCCCGACAGCGGATCGGTGAATTCGAGTTCCCGCGCGAGCAATTGGAGCGGGAGGGCATGATCGTCCGGCGCCTCGGGCATCAGGTCGGGGTACAAGCGATCGCCCAGAATCCCGGCGCCGAGCGCCGCCAGATGCACCCGCAACTGGTGCATCCGTCCGGTGCGCGGACGGAGGATCGTGTGCAGCACAGCACGTCCGGAGGGGCTCACGCCGCCGCCACGCACCTCGATCACCGTCTCGGCGTTGGGTTCACGGGAGTCGTCGACGACGACCCGAAACTCGCCGCGGCGCGACGCGATGTGGTTGCGGTAGACGACGGGGACGGCACGCTCGGCAAGCACCGGTGCATCCGGGTCCCACCCGGGCGGTTGCGTCGACACCGCCTCGTAGACCTTCACGACCCGCCGTTGCTCGAACAGCGACTGGTATGCGCCGCGCGTCGCGGGACGGGCCGAGAACATCACCAGGCCGGCGGTCGCGCGGTCGAGTCGATGGATCGGGGTGAGGTCCGGATTGTCGAGGCGAGTCCGCAATCGGACCAGCGCGGACTCGCGCAGGTATCGCCCGCCCGGGGTGGTCGGGAGGAAGTGTGGTTTGTCGATCACGACGAGGTCGTCGTCGACGTGCAGGATCTCCAGGTGAAACGGCACCGGGTCCTCCACCGGCAGCTCGCGGTAGTACCAGACGAACCGGTGCGCGCCCAGCGCCGTGCCGCGACCGATCGGACGACCGTCGGTGCCCACGATCTCTCCGGCGTCGAATCGCCGGTGCAGGTCGCCCGCGTTCAGATGGTCGAACCGCGCGACGACGTACTCGGCGATCGTCGCCCACGGCCCGCACGTCGGGACGCGCAGCCGCGTCGGTCCGACCCCGTCCTTGACGGGCAGCGGTGAGGGCATTGGCACGCGCACCATCATCCCACCGGCCGACTCGGCCGCGTCGCGGGCAGTGGTGAACGCCGCGGTTGTCAGTCGGCCCCTGCCGCGGCCCGCGCCTTCCACCACAACCAGACGGCCGTCACGATGATCGCCCCGGCGAGGGAGCCGATGATGCCGCTGGGACGCAAGTTGAGGCCGTCCCCCGCGAGGAGGCTGATGAGCAGTCCGCCCACGAACGAGCCGCCGATGCCTGCGACGAATGCCAGCGTCCAATCGATTCCGGACTTGGACCTACCCAGGATGAGTTGGGCGACGGCACCGACGAGCACTCCGAACAGGATCATCCCGATGATCAACATGGCGGGAGTATAGGGCGCAAATCCGGCCCATGCCGTGGTACTCGCGGCTCGGCGGGCGAGATCGGCCGCGCGGCCGCTGGTGAAGCGCCTAGGATACCGCCATGCGGCTGACCAACGTCGCGCACCTGCGCCTGCCGTTCGGCCGACTGCTGGGCTACGACGTCACCGTGGGCCGGCCGGGCCGACCGCTGCCCGTGTCCTTCGACCAGCGACGCCACGTCGGTGCCGGCGACCGCGCCGGGTCCTGGATGGCGTTGTCCTTCAGACTTTCCGCGCCGGTTCCGTCCGACGAGCTCGCGGCCGCCTGGCTGGCGGTCATCGCGCGGCACGGCACGCTGCGGTCGACCTTCTCGCCCGGCGAGGACGGCGAGCCGCAGCTGCACGAGGTCGAGATCTCCCCCGGTGACTGGGTCGAGCACCCGATCGCCCCCGGACAGGCCGTCAACGATGCGCTCCGTGACGTGCTCGACCACGCCTGCCCGCCGTACAGTCGTCCGTCGCACCGGCTGTGCGTGCTCGAGACCGCGGTGGGGCCGACCGTGGTGGTCGCCGCCGACCACTCCCACGTCGACATGTGGTCGATGTTGGTGATCGCACGCGACCTTCTCGCCGCGTTGGCCGCGGTGCAGGACGGGCGGGCGCCGTCGTTGCCGCCCGCGCCCGCCTTCGCCGAGCACACCCGCGCCCTGCGGGACCGCCCGGCGGCACCCGCAGAGGTGCACCACCGCTGGGCGGAGGTGCTGGCGGCCAGCGGTGACGTGATGCCACGGTTCCCGCTGTCGCTGGGCGCGGCGACGCTGCAGCAGGAGCGGGTGGAGGTGCGCGACGTGCTCGATGTCGACGACAGCGCCGCGTTCTCGGCGCAGGCCCGCGAGGACAGCGTCTCGACTCTGGCACTGGTGGTGGCCGCGATGACCGACGTGACGCGCGAACTGGCCGGCACCCCGCTGCGGGCGGTGTTCCCGGTGCACAGCCGGTACGACGCCGCCTGGAACGACTCCGTCGGGTGGTTCATCACCAACTCGGTGCTGGAATCGACCGACCCCGATCCCCGGGCCAGCGCGGAGGCGGTCAAGGAGGCCGTACGGATGGGGTCCTGGCCGTTGGAGGACGTTCTTCGCCCGTGGGGCGGGATGCCCGAGGCCCCCGGGATGTTCGCGATCTCGTGGCTGGACCTGCGCCGGTTGCCGGTCCGCGTCGACGCCACCGGGCTGGAGGCGCAGTACGTCGGCGCGACGATCCGGACCGACGGCGTGATGCTCTGGTTCATCCTCGACGAGGCCGGGTTGCACCTGCGCTGTCGCTACCCCGACACCCCCGAGGCCCGGCAGCATGTCGGCACCTGGCTGGACACACTCGTCGCCCACTTGCAGTCGCGGGCACGTGAATCGGTCGGTGGGCGGCTCCGACTCGGCGACCGTGTCTATCGGGTGCAGCGTGCCGGCCGCGCCGATGTGCCGGCGCTGGTCGCCCTGCTGTCCGACGACGAGATCGGCCGCACCCGCGAAGGGGCCGAGATGGCACGGTATGAGGAGGCATACGACGCGATCGCCCGGGATTCCTCACACTATCTGGCGGTGGTCCGCGCCGAGGACGACCGGATCATCGGCACCATGCAGCTCACCATCATCCCCGGGTTGTCCCGCGGCGGCACCACCCGCCTCCAGATCGAGGGGGTGCGGGTGACGGCTACCGAGCGCTCCCATGGTGTCGGAACCGCGATGCTCGAGTGGGCGCACGACCACGGCCGGCACCGCGGCGCGACACTCGTGCAGGTCACCACCGACCGCGCTCGTGATCGGGCGCAGGCATTCTATGCACGACTCGGATACGACGACAGCCACGTCGGATTCAAGCGGGCACTCTGACGGTTGCCGAGACCTGATGTGTTCGGTCCGCTCGGGCACATAGCGCGGCCGACGTGTTCGCGGAACAGGTTTCGAATAGCCAGGGTGTCAGATTCGCCGCATCACGGAGACCACCTTGCCCAGGACGACTGCGGCGTCGCCGTCGATGACGGTGTAGTCGGGGTTACGGGGTTCGAGGAAGACGTGGCCGTCGCGGCGCCGGAGCACCTTCACCGTGGCCTCGCCGTCGATCATCGCGGCGACGATCTCACCGGAATGGGCCTCGTCCTGGCGGCGCACCACGACGACGTCGCCGTCGCAGATCGCGGCGTCGATCATCGACTCGCCGCGCACCCGCAGCCCGAACACGGTGCCGGAGCCGACGAGTTCACGAGGGAGCGTGAGCATCTCGTCGGCGTGCTCCTCTGCGAGGATCGGTGCGCCGGCTGCGATGTCGCCGACGACCGGCACCGTCACATTGTTGTCGGCCGAACGTCCATGCTTCGTCTCGGAGAGGAATGGGCGCACGTCCAATTGCCGGGCCATGGACGAACCCCTCCGGAGAAAGCCCTTTTCCTCGAGGCTCTTCAGGTGCTTGGACACCGACGACGTCGACCGCAGGCCCACCGCGTCCCCGATCTGCCGGGTGCTCGGCGAACATCCGTGTGCGGCTACCCAGTCCCGGATCGTCGCGAGAATCAACTGCTGGCGGGACGGCAGGGTGGCGGCGTCGAGGCCACCGAACATGTCGAGATCGTCGTAATCGGTCACCCGGAGAATCGTAGGGGGTGAGCACCGCCCCTTCGGCAGGGTGTGGGCGTGCGACCAGGTGCGGGGTCTGCACCGGACCGGCGCCGCCCTCAGCCGTTCGGAAGATCCGCGAACTGTCGCCGGTACGCGGTGGGCGAGGTCGCGAAGGCGGCGACGAAGTTCTGCCGGAAGGTGACGGTGCTGGCGAAGCCGCACGCGGAGGCGATGTCGTCGATACCCCAGTCCGTGGCCTCGAGGAGGACGCGCCCTTCACGGAGTCGCTGCTCCGCGACCCACCGCGCCGGCGTGGTCCCGGTGGTCCGAGTGAACTGCCGAATGAAGCTGCGCCGACTCATCTTCGCCTCGCCCGCGAGGCGATCGACGGACAGGTTTTCGTGGAGGTGGGCCAGCGCCCACTGCTGCACGTCGGCAATCGCCGTGTCCGTCGGCGCCTGTGCCAGCGGGCGCTCGATGTACTGGGCTTGCCCGCCCTCCCGGTGCGGGGCGACGACCAGACTTCGCGCCACCCGGGTCGCGACCGCGGACCCGAGGTGTGTGCGCACCAGGTGCAGGCAGGCATCCACCGACGACGCGGTCCCGGCGGAGGTCAGCACGTCGCCGTGGTCGATGTAGAGCACCGAGGTGTCCATCTGCGTGCCCGGATGGCGTTCGGCCAGCGCCGGCATCATCTCCCAGTGTGTGACGGCCGGACGACCGTCGAGCAGACCGCTGTCGACCACCGCGAAGGCGCCGAGACACAGTCCCGCGACGACGGCACCCCGCGCGTGGGCCCTGCGCAGGCGGGATCCGAACACCTCGCTGCTCGGCACCACGGGAAGCGGCCACGACGGGATCACGACGATGTCGGCCCACTCGACCGTCTCCGGGCCCGCCACCTCACCGATGGGGTATCCCTCGGCCGTTCGGATCGACCCCGGGCGATCGGACCACAGCCTGGTCTCCCAGTCGGTGGCCAGCCCGAGGCGGCCCACCTCGCCGAACACCATCAGCGGCGCCGCGAGGTGGAACATGGTGATGTCGTCGAACGCATAGACGGCAATCCGCATCGGTTCTCCCCCAGGTTGGCACAAAGTCATCGAAAGTATGCATCCATGCCACTCGCAACCGCCACCCCCTCACCGAAGAATGGGGAACAGCGCGACCCGGCGAAGGGCGCGCACGATTTCGATCCCCGGGAGTGAACTATGACTGCACCACGCCGTGCCCTCGTCGTCGTCGACGTCCAGCAGGAGTACTTCGACGGACCGCTGCAGATCCAGTACCCGCCGCGTGAGGAATCACTGGCCAACATCCTGAACGCGATCAAGGTGGCCGACGCGGCCGACATCCCGGTTGTCGTCGTCCAGCATCGGATGCCCGACGGCGCTCCGGTCTTCGTGGAAGGGTCGGCGGGGTGGTCGCTGCATCCCGACCTCGACACCGCGATCGACCCGTCGTGGAAGCGGGTGCACAAGCAGTACGGGAGCGTATTCGCCGGCACCGATGTCGCGGAGTGGTTGCGCGCGAACACCATCGACACCATCTCGATCGTGGGGTTCATGACCAACAACTGCGATCTGGCGACCGCCGTCGAGGCCGAGGGCCTGGGATTCTCCGCCGAGATCCTGTCCGACGCTACCGGCGCGATCAACCTCGCAAACGAGGCCGGTCAGGTGTCCGCGGAGTCGCTGCACACCACACTGATGGTCCTGTTGCAATCGAACTTCGCCGCGGTCGCCACAACCTCACAGTGGGTCGCGGCCGTCGAATCCGAAACAGCTCTCCCGAAGGGCAACCTCGTCACCTCGGCACTCGAAGGGAGTGCTCACTGGAAGTAGGACGCATAGTCGCCGAACGGGACCTGGCCGGTGGGGCTCGACCGCACGGCGTCGGCAACCGCCGGAGGAATGGGAGCCCAGTAGGCGGGCATCGCGGCCGCCAGGGACGGCTGCAGTACGTAGAGCAGTGCGAAGTTCACAATCCACAGCGGCGGCGCCATCGACATGCCGACCTCCGAACTCACACCGCCCTTGGTGTTCGTCACCAGTTGAGCTTCGCCCGACATCTGTTGCGCTGCGAAGCCGAAGGCCGCTTGTATCGTGTACGCGGACTCGTACAGCGCTATCAGGGTGTGTGTTGCACCGTTGTTCCTCAACCAGGTGCCCACGAAACCCCCGGGAGCGATCAGCGAGTTCACCTGGCGCGTCGGCGCGTCCGCGTTGGCCGGACTCTCCAGTAGTCCGCTGGGGTTCACGTACAGCCCGTAGCTGGCCAGAACCGACGGTGTGTTGCGGCCGTCTACGTCGGAATAGAGGGGGCGGTCGTTCGTATTGGTGAGGATCCGGGCACACGCATCGATCACCTCGGCGGCGTCGCTGCTGCCGCCGACTCCACCGCCGGTGATGAGATCGCGGTACTGCTGCTCGGTCAGCGCATCGGCCCGGTCGAGCCCGATCTGACGGGCGACCTCGTCCGCCACCTGCTGACCGAGCGGCGCGTTGAGCTGATCCGGCCTCGTCATCTGCGTCGGCGCCAGGTTCTCGTAGCCGGGGTCCCCGGAGAAGGGGATCGCGAACCCGGTGCCGACAGCGGGCTGACCGTCTGCCGTCCGGGCCGTTGCCAGGGAGAGAAGGCACACGCCCACCAGTGCCAGTACCGAGAACATCCTGCGGTGGGGGGTTGCTCCGCGTCGATGTCCCGCCAAACCTGTGCCGCGCATACGTCAACCTCCCAGAACACCATCCGGCGAGATAACACGAGCTTCCGACCAGTCAAACGCCGTGACTGCGGCTGTGTCAAGACTCCGCGTCGGCTCGGTGCCGATGACCTAATCCGAGGTCAGGACCGCAGGTCCCAGCCATTGGCACACCAGCAGTGCGAGTTCGACGGCCAGTCGATCTCCGGTGAAGTCCTTGCCCCGTACTTCGGCCGCCCGTTTCACGCGGTACTTCACCGAGTTGTGGTGCAAATCAAGCTCTTTTCCGGCGGCGACGTTGCTCAGGTTGTGGGCGAGATAGACCCGCACGGTCTCGCGCAACCGGGCCGAGTTCTCGTTGTCGGCAGCCAGCCCGCTCAGAACGCCGCGCACCCAGGCGCGGGTGGCCACCAGGTCCTCGACCAGCAGGGCAACCGTCGATACCCCGGGTTCGTCGTAGGCGGTCACCGCCGGCGCGTTCTGCCCTGCCGCGATGGCCACGGCTCGCGCGCGTTGTGCTTGACCGTGGGACTGCCGGAACCCGTCGATTCCTGTGGCCGCAGCACCGAGAGCCACGACCAGCCCGGGATGCCGACGCTCGAGGAAGTCGCACATCTCCCCCTGCGTACGCTCGGGGTGAGATCGTGAGCCGAGTGGAATCCACACCCAGCCGGTCAGTCGGTCTGCGGCCACGAACAGCGGGTCGGCTACCCCGCCCAGGTAGTTGGCGAAATCGTGTGCCGCAGATTCGATTCGGGCCAGCATCTCGCCCGATTCGGTGTCGGAGCTCCAGACGATCGCGGCCAGGTGACTCTGCTGCAGAACATAACCCAGGGCGGCACCGGCGTCAGGAAGTGCGTTGCCCGCCAGGATCTCCTGAACACGCACGGCCCGGACACTGCTCCGATGCGCGAGCCACCGCTCCCTTTCGCGCTCGTACACGGCCACCACCTGCTGTGA
This sequence comes from Rhodococcus sp. NCIMB 12038, assembly GCF_002165735.1. Classification (NCBI taxonomy): domain Bacteria; kingdom Bacillati; phylum Actinomycetota; class Actinomycetes; order Mycobacteriales; family Nocardiaceae; genus Rhodococcus; species Rhodococcus sp. NCIMB 12038. The sequence continues at coordinate 70,188 of NZ_NHML01000003.1, read as the reverse complement.
CACCCTGTCGATGTAGACAGACATGACCGTGATGATGCGTTCGAGTACTGGCACACTGAGTTCCGGCTGCACCGAAGCAGCACGCAGTTCGTCGAAAACCAGTCCGAGCAAATTGGTTTGTCCCAGGCGATATGCGCGAACCAGCGCATTGACGGGAACTCCATGCTGAGCAAGCCTTCTCGCGTACTCCATGGCCGCGGCCGGCGCGTCCAAATCCTCGGGCGCAATGTTGTGCTGCAAGGTGTGGAAAATGGTGTCGAGGTTGCCTTCCACACTTGCCCCGAGTAGATCGAACAACTGGCGATCCGTCCGTAGATCCGGGATCTCCGCGTAGAGCACGCTGGTGATGTCGGCCGTCAGCGACACCAACCGCTCGTTGAGCGAACGCGCGATTCTGGCAACGAGCAGTGCGGATCGTTCCTCGTCTGATGCCATGGGAAGACAATATCGGTCTTCGGTGCCAATGGACGAAGAATCTCCCCCACCATCGCCGCAGGCGCGCCCTACCTGGATATTTGCGATTCGGTGCATCAAATTTTCGCGGCACCCTCCTGAGACACTATTTGTTCTCACCGGACAACATAATGCGCATTCTTGATTCTTCGAGGACGTCGTCACGGTCTCGAGAGTTTCCTATCGTGGAGTCGTTCGGTCACCGGCCACTCCTCTCAGGCCGACACAGACGAAGGAATCAACCTTGAACGACCCAAACAGTTTCCGAGGAAGAACCACGGTCATGTCCGGCGGAAGTCGAGGCATCGGCCTGGCGATTGCGCGCGCGATCGCACGTCGCGGTGGGAATGTCGTCCTGCTGGCCAAGACCGGCACTCCCGATCCCCGGCTGCCCGGAACCATCCACACCGCGGTCAGCGAGTTGACCGAACTCGGCGGACACGCTCTTCCCGTGGTCGGAGACGTCCGCAACGACGACGACATCGCGCGGGCCGTCGATCTCGCCGTCGACCACTACGGCGGCATCGACATCGTGATCAACAATGCGAGCGTGCTCGACCTGTCACCGACCGAAGACCTCACACTCAAACGATTCGATCTGATGCAGCAAGTCAACGTTCGCGGCACCTTCGCATTGACTCGCGCCTGCCTGCCCCATCTTCAGAAGTCCGCCAATCCGCACGTGATGACGTTGTCGCCTCCCCTGAACCTGTCCGAGCAGTGGCTGGGTGCGCGCCCGGGCTACATGCTCGCAAAATACGGAATGACGTTGGCAGCGTTGGGTATCGCAGCCGAGTATCGGAACATGAACCTGTCCAGCAACTGCCTGTGGCCTCAGACCACGATCGCCACCGCGGCAGTCGGCAACCTCCTCGGCGGCCGGGAAAGCCTGCACCACTCGCGCTCACCCGAGATCATGGCCGACGCGGCAATCGAACTCCTCAGCCGCCCCGCCGGCACCGACACCGGTAGAACCCTCCTCGACGTCGAGGTCCTCGCGGAGGCCGGTGTGTCCGACTTCGCGAAATACGGCGGTGAGCAACCACTGACAGTCGACATCTTCGTCGACGGACCGGATCTCGCGAAACACGGGGTAAGCCCGACTACGTGAGTGGGCACTGCCCGCCCGGACGGCCGTGAGTACTATGCGCCAGTCAATGGCTCTGCGCCCCGGTCGATCCGACACCACACGTTCCGTCGGATGCGGTCGGCGCCGTTGCTGTCCAGTCCGGTCGATCGGCGGTGCCGGGCGGGTGTGCCCGGGGTTCGCCGCGCCCCGCGAGAAGGAACTACAGGTGAAGGAGGCGGCAGCGGGCGAACCCCGTCAGCGAGTGCTCTCGTATCGTCCGGTTCATCACCTCTTTCTCGATTACCTACAGGAAACGCATCCTTTGCCGGTGCCGTCTCACGATCGGCGCATGTCGGGTCCGGGCTTTCTCCGGTCTCGGAGGCGAGCGCTGCGTTGCCCGGACTCCGGGTGCCGGTGGGGCCGACACCGTCCACCATTCCGAGGCGGGCGGGACGACAGGGCGCGGCGGACCGGCCGGAGCGGTGGCCACCTGTGTGAGCAGGACTACGGCCTGCGGCGTGAGTGCGTCGGCGAGGATGCGATCCGAGTCGGCCACCAGCACTGCGCATTCGAGTTCGTGCCACGGCCACACTTCCTCGCGTGCCGCGCGCTCCCCGTTGTCGGTGGCATTCACCTCTGCGACTCTGATCGCCGATGTCATCGTTATTCACCCCCTTCCAATCCGGGTGCCTCGGTCAGGCGTCGATGGCCCTCCTGTCCGAATGCCCGTTGCTGATTTCGATCTTGCGGGGCTTGGCCTTCTCCGCGACCGGGATCGACACCCGCAGCACCCCCGCGTCGTAGCTGGCCTCGATCTTGTCCGCGTCGAGGTTCTCACCGAGGAACAACTGCCGGCTGAACACCCCGCGCGGACGCTCGGCGGCGACCATCTCGCGGTTCTCGTCCAGCGCGGCCCGTTCGGCGCGCACCGTCAGGGTGTTCTTCTCGACGTCCAGATCGAGTGAGTCGGCCTCGACACCGGGTAGATCGAACTCCACCACGAACCGGTCCTCTTCACTCCACGCATCCATCGGCATCACTGTCGGCCGGGCCGCGGTACCGAGGAGTTGCTGTGTCAGACGGTCGAAGTCGCGGAAGGGATCCGTCCGCATCAACATGATGTCCACCTCCTGAAACCCTCTAATTCCACCAGGTAAACTCCAGCAGATGCTGTAGATTCGTTATAGCACCAGCCGTAGAACTTGACAAGACGCTGTGCAAAAAAATTTCTCGATCAGAGCGGAAGTGGCCGATGAATACGGCCTCACGACTCCTGACCGCCCTTGTTGTTCCGAGCATTAACCAACCGGTAGCGGGACGGCGGGTTGACGCGCTCAAAAGACTCGCCTCCCGCATTCCTGGCACTCGACGGAATCGAGTGCTAAATTCCAGATGCACAGTGATGGTAGTCCCGCCGAGGTGGCGGGCCATTCAAATGATCATGGGAGGTGTGTTGCTGTGCTGCGTTTCGATCCCTTCACCGACGTCGATTCGTTGACCCAGACTTTGCTGGGACTTGATTCCGGTTCGTCTCGCCGTCCGCGGTTCATGCCGATGGACCTCTACAAGGTCGACGACCACTACGTCCTGCATGCCGATCTGCCCGGGATCGACCCCGGCTCGATCGACATCGATGTGGACGCCGGCGTGCTGACCCTGGCCGCCCACCGGAGCCAAGCGGAAGACGGTGTTCAGTGGTTGACGTCGGAGAGATTCAGTGGCCGCTACCGGCGCCAGGTGTCGCTCGGTGAGGACATCGACGTCGACCGCATTTCGGCGAGCTACGACAACGGTGTTCTGAGCGTGATCCTGCCGGTCGCCGAACGAGCGAAGCCGAGGCGGATCCAGATCACCCGCAAAGACTCGCCCGTGGAGTGCGTTGAGCGCACCCCCATCGATGCCTGATCCAGCTCCCCGCTCGCCTCGGGTTCGGTCCGGCGAGGAAACGGCACCGCCGGACCGAACCTGAGGCAGGACATGCATATTCGATCCCCTGCGCACCACCGAGGACCTGAAAAATGACTGTCGCTCCCGCCCAGTTCCGACCCGATCCCCCCAGTTCCGGACGACCGTCTTGGCGCACCGGCCCATCTCGCTCTCTCGGCGAATATTGCAACGACCTCTCGATCATGCTGGGCTCGCTGTCGATCGTGATGTTCTGGACGTTCGGATTCGGAATTCTGCTCGGTGCCGGTGCCGTCGCTGCCGGAATCGTCGCCAACCGGCACCCCGCGGTCGAGGGAAACGAGCCGAAGGCACTGGAAGCGCTGCTCGGCACTCTCGCCGGAGCCTTCGGAATCGCCGCCGGTCTCGTCTTCCTCGCCGCAGCCCTCCCCCAACTCTGAGATAGCAAGCCCGGTGGACGGTGCCGTACCGGATCGTCGCTCGCAGCCGCGCGGCGACGGCGGTCGGCAATTCGCATCGGAAAGGCGCCGTGGGTAGTCGAACGCTGTTACGGGTACCCGGACGGCGGGCGACGCCGACCGCTGTCGGGGCAGCGGTCGGCGTCGAACCGACGTTGAACCGTGGTGCATTCGGCATACGGGTGCATCCGACCGAGAGGGTGTAGATATCGTGCCACGCATTGAGAACAACCCCGACAATGGCGGGAGTTCTGAGCTCGAGCCGGACGACGATCCAATCCGGTGGCCGGATCCGAGTCCGTTGGACCTGTGGTGGCAGCGGGTGATGTCCGAGAGCATTCGGCGGTCTCGGGACCGAGCCACACCGCAAGTGGTTCCACGCGGGCCGCGGGTCTCTCGAGGTCGAGATTCCTACCCTCTCGCAAACTGACCGGTCGGATCCACAATTTGGTCGGCGATCCGGCCGCGGGTAAGCACCACGCCCGGCTCGGTGTCACCGAACAAGGAGGCTTCATGAACATCACAGCGCTCACCCTTGCCGTGCTGCGCGTGCAGTACACCGTCGTGCGATATCCCCTCCGCCTGATCGACGACCAAGTGATCGCACACCTGGCGCCCGCGGCACCGGCCAGGCGGCTGTATCGGGGCGGCCTCGGCCTGCTCGATGGTGTCGCCGGCACTGTTCTGGGTCACCGGGACCGTGCCGACCACGCCGCACCCGGTGTTGCCGATGCCCGCGCATCAGATGCCGCTGCTGCCGTCGCAACCACTGGCCGGGCCGCGACGGTCGAGAACACCGAGCTGAACGAGAAGGCGTCCCAGAAACTCGACACCGATACGCTCGCAGAGCATCTCAAAGAGGTGAAGCCGCACCCACGCGGGCATGCGGCAGCCGCCGACACGACCGATCCGGCGACCACCAAAATTCTGACCGAACTCGCGGACGCCGCGAGCACCGAACCCGACACGACGCTGACCGGCGAACTGGCCGACCGCGTAGCCGCACTCTCGCGCGCCGAAGCCCCGCCACCGGGCGTCGAAACGAACCCGGCCGGCGAGCACCACTGACGACCATCAGCGCCTCGCAAAGTGCCCCGCATCGGCCTCGATGCGGGGCACTTCCCCCTTGGGGGACTGAAGAAAAGCTGTTGGTTATCCGCGGGAGAGTCCGGGCTGAGTCTGGATCTGCCCGAGGTTGCCCTTGGTCTTGCCGACCGTCCATTCACCGTCCGCACCGCACACCAGGGCGCCGTTGCGGTCACCGGGCTTGCCATACGTCACCGTCTCGTTGCCCTGCGAGTCCGTGTTCACGATCGGGCACGGACCACCGGTGGGACCGTTCGGTCCGATCGGCTCGGCATGAGCGACGGAAGCCGCCCCCACCGCACCGAGGACCGAGAATGCTGTGAAGGCGACGGCGGCGAAGGTTCGGCGGGCGTTGATCATTAACGTTTCTCCTGAGGATGTCGGGGAGTGCTGCGGTGACAGGTACAACCTTGCCCGGCCCGGATCCAGACGTGAACCACTCCCAGGGGGCCGTTCGGGCACCCCGGGAGTGGAGGTACGCACCCCACCCGAGGGTGGACCTCAGCGAATCTTCGGGTTTGCCGCTTGCGGCGTGCGGAAGCCCCGGAAGGTCACCTGCTTGCGCGTCCGGAAGCCGAGCCGCTCGTACAGGGCGATCGCGCGCCGGTATTCTTCTCAGCCACGTGCAGGAAGGGGCGTTCGCCACGAGCAGTGATCCGCGCGACAAGCGCACTGACCACCCGGGCAGCGTGACCTCGTCCGCGTGCCTCGGGGGCGGTGCAGACGGCGCTGATCTCGGTCCATCCCGAGCAAAGTGTGCGTGGCGAGATCGCAGTGATTCGCCCACCGGGTCGTCGAGTACGGCGGCGTCGCGGCGATCTATGGCACTACCTTTCTCCTGCGGTCGGGGTGCGAACCCAGTGTCGACCATGGTGGGGGAGGTGCTTCTCATCGGCGACGTGGTGATCCAGACCGGGTTCTCCATCGACCTCACGGAGACCCACACTCGGGGTGTCAGGGACGCGGACCAGGGCCCAGACAGGGGTTCGGCCGGGAATGCTCTCGCACTCTCGGCCGGATCTCTGCTTCTCGAGCTTTTCATCGTTGCCGATGACCAACTCGATCCGCAGCTCTCAATTTACTCGCCCACAGCGGGCGTCCGCAATAGCCGGGGTCTCCAAATGTCACGTCTACCTGCACGTGAATTGATGTGCTTCCGCCAGACAACCCGACCGGGGCGTTCGTCCTGGCTAGGGCAGAGAGTGCGCAGAGTCCCCGTCCCCGACATCCCGATGCACGAGTTCGAACCATGCACTGGGTCCGCCGTGGATATGCGGATCCGGGTAGCACAGGGCCAAACTTTGCCCGTCGAACGCGGTGAACCATTCGTGCCAGGAAATGTGTTCGAGTCCCGCGGTGCCGTGGCCGGGGAGGTCGATGCGCAGGACACCTGCGCTGCCGGCGGTGGCCGTGTTTGCCATTCGCGCCGGTGCGCCGTGGTGAGCCTCGACCCAACGACGAATCTCGTCATGATCAGTGGTGATGTGTCGATGCGAAGTCTGTATGGTCATCGGTCGGTTCCTGGGTCGCAGTCATCCCCGGCAGGGATGTTCTCGAATAGGTGGATTCCCGTCTTACCCACAATGGCAGCAGCCGAATCCAGTGGGCAATCGCGAGCGCGCGCACCGGACGTGATCGTTTGCCCCTACCGATCCACGGGTACGCGACCGCAAGGCAGCTGACCGAGCACGGGAGGACGGAGCGTGACCGGAGACGTAGAGAAGCGCTGGTCCGACCCCACCACCCTCCGCCGGGCCGGGTGGTACGTGGCAGCCGTGATCGCTGTCGCGATGGCCGTCATGGTGATCACTCTCGTTTCGGCCGGCACCGACAATCAGAGCTGCGCCGACAGACAACCGGTGGCGTGCTCCGATGTGGGCCCCTACGTTCTGGTGTTCGTGCCCACCGGCGTCCTGCTGCTCGGCGGTCTCGGTGCCTTCGCCAATGCCTACCGCGCCTGGCGAAGCGGAGGTACCTGGCCGATCTGGCACGGTGCCGGATGGATATTGCTGACCTTCATGCTGATCTACCTCGGGATGTCCGCGCGCGTCTTCACGTCGTAGACCCCCGCCGACCAGCAGCGGCGAGACGACGTGTGCGAGTCAGTCCTCGTCGAAATCGTCGAGCTCTGCCAGTGCGGTCCACAGACCATCCGCGGCCAAGGCGATGGCAGGCCAGGCACTCGACGAGGGGTGATGCCGTCGGACTGCTTCCTTGAAGGACGCGAGGCGTGTGCGGGTATCGGGCAGCGCGGTCTGCACGACGTGAAGGTAGGGATCTCGGTGATGGGCCGGATCCCACCTGAGTTCGTCGAATGCGGCCGAGAATGCCTCGATCAGCGCCGCTGCTTCGCGCCGAAGTTGCTCCGGAACAAACACTTCCGGCCGTCCGTCGGGGGTGGTGAGCGCCTCGACTGAGACCTCCAGTACGGACACGTGCAGCAACGTGTCGTCGAGAACCGTTGCTATCGGCTGGTATACCCGCGATCCGCCGACCCTGGTCCAGCCGGCGCTGCGCATGTTGCCACGCAAGCTTTCCCTGCCCTCGCTCAACGCAGCGCCTGCGCCGGTCGATTTGTGCAGATCCCACACCCGTTGCCTTTCTCGATCACTGTCGTGCCGGCCTGACCGAAGGCCTTCGGCAAGATCCGCGAGCAGAACGGAGAGTTCCTCGGCGCGTTTCAGAATCAGATCACGGGCTGGTGAAAGCATGTCGGGAGGCAGGACGAGGGCGTTGACGGCGACACCGACGAGCACACCCAGCGTGACATCGAGGATGCGATGGAACACCAGGGCCGCATTTGTGGCCGAGCCGTACAGCAATACCAGTAGCGCGGTGATCGCTACCCACATTCCGTCCGGCGCCAGCCATCGGCTGCGGCCGAGGAGCGTACCGACCGCGACCGCACCTGCGATGGCGGCGAGCTCAGGCAACGTGCGCGCCGCCAATGCGGCCACGAGCACACCGAGCACTACGACCGCGACCTGACGTGCGGCGGCCACGACCGAACTGCGGACCGTGGTGCCGATGATGAACAAGGCCGCGTAGGGCGCAAGGAATGCCTCCGGGCTACGAAGCACCCGATCGGCCAGCAACCAGGCGATCAACACCGCCGCCGTGCACTTGAAAGCGGACACCGTGCCTGGTTGCTGTAGTACACCGCGCAACCGGGTCCAGCCACCCGCGCGAGGTCGCGGCGTCCGTGCCTCGGTTCGTGCGGGACGAAACCATCTCATGTCAAACGCGTCCCTGTTGCACACTGTCAGCCCGGTAGCGTCTCACCACCCAATGGGGCGAGCACTTCGCCGGAGTAGTAGGAGGACAGCAGCCCGGAGGCGAAGAACACGTAGGACGGCGCGATCTCGTCGGGCTGGGCTGCCCGCCCATACGGGGCCTGCTTCCCGAATTCCGCGACTTTCTCCTCGTCCATGGTCGCCGGGATCAGTGGTGTCCAGACCGGTCCGGGAGCAACACAATTGACGCGAATTCCGCGTTCCAGCAAGGTTTGAGCCAACGAGTACGTCAAGGCCGTCACCGCCCCCTTGGTCGCGGAATAGTCGATCAGCGACTTGTTTCCACGCAAACCGTTGACCGAACCGGTGTTGATGATGGAGGAATCCCGGCCGAGATGCGGCACGGCCGCCTTCGTCACGTGGAAGTAGCTGTCGATGTTCACCGAGAACGTTCGCCGCCACTGCTCATCGGACAGGTCGAGGAAATCGTCGACGGGTTCCTGGTAGGCCACGTTGTTGACGACGATATCGAGCCCGCCCAATTCCGAGACCGTGCGTGCGACGACGTCACGGCAATGCTGCGGATCGGCGAGATCGCCCGCGTATGTGCGGCAGCGCCGCCCTTCCCCCTCGACCAATTCAGCCGTGTGGGCCGCGTCGTCGCTCTCTTCGAGGTAAGCGATGGCCACGTCGGCGCCTTCCTTCGCGAACGCCACCGCTACGGCGCGCCCGATCCCCGAGTCTCCGCCGGTAACCAGTGCCCTCTTTCCGCTCAACAATTCGTTGCCCCGATACGCGCGCATCTCGTCATGCGGTTCTTCCGCCATCTCCGAGGTTCGACCGGGGTAGTCGATTGTGTGTGGAGTGTGTTCGCCCATGCGCCTCTCCTATCGAGTGGTCAACCGCCCGCCTACGGGCGTCACCTTGGCCACCGAGTTCGTCGGCGGAAGACAAGCAGCGCAACGACACCGGCGACGGCACCGCCGAGGAGCGCCGCGGCTCGCGGCTCGGTCCGGACCTTGTCGAGTTCCCGCCGGATGCCGGCCTTCGTGCGCGCGGGCACGTCCACCTTGTGGGCCAGGGCGTCGAGCGTCGTGGCAAGTTCGGCGCGCTCACGCGCAGCGGCAGCGGCGAGGTCGCCGCCGTCCGGGGTCGACTCTCGCGGGGAACTCATCGGAGGCCTTCCTTGACCGTGTCGACGTCCCGGCGGACGCTGCGGGTGGTGTCATCCGGGGTTGGGGGTAGTGCGTCCTTGGCCCGCTGCCCGCCGACGGCGGCGACCACGCCGCCCACCGCAATGAGGACAACTGCCACCAGCAGTGCCGCGAGCCACGGGTCCAGGACCGTCGCAAGTGCGAGTACCGCCGCGCCGACCAGGGCACCGAGTCCGTACAGCACGATGAGAAGTCCGGCACCCGAGACGCCGGCCCCGACTCCGAAGCGCGCGCCCTTGTCCTTCACTTCGACGATTCCGTGCCGGACCTCGGTCTGAACAAGCGCCTTCACCTGGTCGGTGAGGCGTTCCACGAGCTGAACGGTGGACAGGTCGTCGACCTGACGTGCCGCGTCCGGGGGTTCGCCCGACCGATCCGGGGACGGTCCCGTGTGGTGGGTGTGGGTCACAATCATCCCTCCTGTCGTCGGCATCCGATTGCCCAACGGCCCGGTCTACGAAACGCCGGCCACCCATCCGGCAGCGCGGCGGCCGCGAATCCCTGCCGCGCAGCATTTCTCGTCTGGTGCTGCGCCCCGACACGGTGGCGTTCACGACGCCGGAACCTATCGTCGACAACGGACCTTCTACGGGAGAGTGGTGGGCATGAACAGTTCGATCGAACCGATCCGTCACGACGGCGTCCGCGTGCTCCTCGTGATCGTCTCCGCAGTGGTGGCCGTCGTCGGCTCCTTCATCGGCTCGGGAGCACTGGTGGGAACTCCGATCGCCCAGGTTGCCGATGGTGCCCTCGCCGCGGACGCCACGGCCGTGGCCCCCGGCGAGCCCGCCTTCTCGATCTGGACACTGATCTATTCGGGATTCATTGGGTACGCGATCTGGCAGGCGCTGCCCGCTCACCGCGCCGATGTTCGTCAACGGCAGGTCGGGTGGTGGTTCGCCGCCGCTATGGTCCTGAACGCGGCCTGGATAACCTGCGTTCAGTTCGAACAGCTCTGGCTCAGCGTCCTGGTCATCATCGCGCTGCTCGCCGTCCTCGTGGTGGTCTTCGGGTTCCTGACCACGGAGAGGCCCGCAGGCCGTGTCGAGGCGGTCCTCGTCGACGGCACCGCTTACATCTACCTCGGCTGGGTGTGTGTCGCCGTCGTCACCAACATCGCCGCGACACTGGCTGGCGCCGACATCGATCCGTTCGGACTCGGACCCGACACCTGGGCCGTCCTCGTCCTCGCACTGGTCGCCGTGGTCGCAGGCCTTCTCGCCGTCGCCGGTCACGGAAGGTTCACCGTCACCGCCGCAATCGTGTGGGGTCTTGCCTGGATAGTCGTGGCGCGAACCTCGGGCGACGGTCTCGATTCGCGGCCGGCCGCCATCGCCGTTGCCGTCGCCGCCGCGGTAGCCATAGCCGCCACCGCGATCGCCCGCTCACCTCGATCACATTCCCCGCGGTGACGCCCGCGGTCACCCGCACAAATCAGAGGCGGCAGGAAGTTAGTTAGGGAAAAGATCTAGCACTCGCACGGCATGAGTGCTAATTTGAGTGGGGCCTACGTCACAAGCTCGGCCTCGACGTAATCGCGGCCACCGACTACCGAGGCGACCTCGACACACCGCTCGTATTCGTGGACGGGCCAGTCCCGAACACACTGCGAACCCAGTTCAGCCGCCATGTGGCCCGCCGACCCGACGCGCCAACCGTACGAAGGAGGATCATGACCGCCGCCGTCCCCCACAGCCCCCGTGCCGACAACTGCATGTCTGCCTCCGCCGACAACGACACCGGGAAACCGCACGGTTCGCGGTTGCCTGCCGTGTCGATCGCCTTGGGGGCTCTCTCCGTTGCGTCGTTCTGGGTGGTAGCACTCGGCTTCATCCTGGGATTAGCCGCGGTCATCTGCGGCGCCATCGCGACGTCGCGGTCCGCGGATGCAGACGACGAGGCAGCATCACTGCGGGCCCTGCTGGGCGTCGTTGCCGGCGCCGCGGGAATCACCGTCTCCGCGATCGCCCTCTTCCCCATGCTGGCCCATCTGTGAACCACCCACGTGGCTTCCGCATGCGCGGTTGACATCGGGTTCGACACCCCGCGCACGAACAGCAACATCTCCCTCTACTGCTGCCTGCGGTCGATGTGACTGCCCTGGGCGGCCTACTTGATGCGTGGGCTCCGGACGACCTCGGCGTCGCGCGGGGGGAAGGGTTCGCAATTGTTGTACCTGCGTTCGAGAACGGCGAGGTAGTGGGCGACGGCTTCGTCGACGAGGGCGGACCAACTGCTGGGGGCACCGGCGATGTGGCCGATGGCGGCGACGGCGTCCTTGCCGTGCTCGACCCGGGCGGTCTCGATGGAGACCGATACCTGCTTCTTTCCTACGGAGACCCGTTTCGTGGTCATCTTTTCCTCGCCGAGGGCTACTTGCGCGACGTCCACGCACTGTTCCACAAGGTTCGGCAGCCGCCGCTTGCGGCGTTCGAGGGGGTTGCTCGCGAGTCCGGGCTCACGTGTCACGCCCACCAGGAGGTCCTTTCGACGTGCGCGCGAGTGCGTCCCGTCCGGGTGTGCTCCTGCACGGGCCTGCTGGCGACGTTCGAGGGGGTTGCTCGCAAGTCCGGGCTTACGTGTCGCGGTCATCAGGGCATCCTTTCGACGAGCTCTTGGGCGGCGTCGCGGTAAGCGCGTGATGCGGAGGAGGACGGCGCCCACCTGACGACGGGTTCTTCGGCACTGTAGCTTTCGCTGACACGGACAGACTTCGGAATGATGGTGCGCATCGTCTGGTCGGGGTAGGTCTCGCGGAGCGCGGCGAGAACCTGCTGGTCGATGACCTGGCCGAGTTCGACGCGGCCGCACAAAATGTGATTGAGCCGCGCGGTGGGGTTGAGCAACTCGACCTGCTGGGTGATGTAGTTCTCGATCCGCATGAGCGCTTCGAGTTCCATGGCGCCCGTCATGACAGCGGCGAGCACTTCGGTGCAGGCGACGAGTGCGCTGATGGTCAGGTGGTCGAAGTCTCCGGGGCAGTCGATAAGGTTGAAGTCGACGTCGGGGGCGTTGGTGAGGGCTTTGCGCAGGATGCCGTGCGCACCGGGCTTCTTGAGGAAGTAGGGCCCGACGGAATCGAGTTCCTTGGTGGCAGGAACGAGGTGGATCCCGGACGCGGTGATGGTGGTCGCTTCCTCGATGCTCGCCACCAGCATGAGTACCGACAGGACATCGTTGTCGACAGCTTCGGGTGTGGCGCCGAGCCAGGTGGTGGCGTTGCATTGTGGGTCGAGGTCGACGACGCGGACGGTGTAACCGGCTTCGACGAGGGCCTGGGCGAGGTTGACCGTGCTCGTGGTCTTGGTCGAGCCGCCCTTATGGTTGACCACTGCGATGGTGCGGGTCATGGTGTCCCTTCGGTTAAACATACTGAGGTATCTCAAGATACTTAACTTCTCCGCGACACGCGGACGAGCCGCCGATCTCTTCCCCAGAGCTACGCTTGCTCATGGTCACCAGACGACGATGGAGCGAACTCAGCAACCGCAGCCGGCGGCTGATCATCGCCGGCGCTGCCTTCGAGGGTGTCCTGAAGATCGCGGCACTAGTTGACATCAAGCACCGGCCGGCAGACCAGATCAGGGGATCGAAGACGGGTTGGGCGACAGCGGTGGTGCTCGTCAACTCGGTTGGCGTAGTCCCCCTCGCCTACTTCCTCGTCGGTCGATCGACCCCTGACGCCTGACGTGTCCGGGACTCTCCTGAGCCAAGGGCTGGCGGTACCCCCTCTCGAGAGCACCTGGTCGGATTCGGCGAGGCTCTCGTCGTAGCTTTCGCACACGCCGGTTGGAACGTTGCCGCGACAATGCGCAACATTGCCAAAACTCCTGCGAGCCTGCACGAGCTGTCGAACGTCCTCGTCCAGCAACTCGACGTCACCGACGAGACGTCGATCCGCGACGCCGTCGAGGCGGTTGAATCGCATCTCGGTCCGGTCGACGTGCTGCTCAACGTCGCTGGGAATGTCGTCCAAGGCACCCTCGAAGAACTTTCACTCGATCAGGTCCGAGCCCAGCTCGAAACCAACGTCGTCGGCCTCGTCGCGGTGACCAAGGCGCTCCTGCCGGGAATGCGGCAGCGCCGCAGCGGACACATCATCAACTTCTCCTCCGGCGGCGGTCTCATCGGCGTGCCGCGGTTCGCCGCCTACGTCGCGTCCAAGTTCGCGGTCGAGGGACTGAGCGAGGCGCTGTGGCGGGACATCTCTCACCTCGGTCGTCAGGTGACCATCGTCGAGCCGGGGGTCTTCCAAACCGGGCTCGGTGAATCCGCGGTGCAGCCGTCGCGCACCATCGACGCATACGCGCCGGCTGCCGATCAAATACCCGGGCTCTACGACTGGACCCCGGCAATCTCGAAGGCGCGGCGCAGACCATCGTGTCGATCGCCGACCGACCCGACGCGCCACTGCGCCTCTACGTCGGGCACGGACTCGACGAGGTGCGCAGGCACTACCACCAGCGTCTCGACGAATGGGCGGCGTCGGAACACTTCACACGCGCCACCCTGTGAGCGATCGGCGGGTCCTGTCGCCGGAGAGGCGCCGGTGTCCGGGCGCAAAACTTTACAACTCACCGACCCAGCTGCTCCTACTGGCTCCACACATGCGGACCGTATGACGACAGAGACGACGAATTCATTGAAATACGGTGTTCAACAATGAGTACGAAGGACAGCTAACGGCTATTACGTCAACCAAACCGGCCTATAAGACTTCCGATCTATTCGCTTTTGCAATATCGCGCTCTCTTCACCCGCTCGAGGGCACCTATGTGCTTCTCGCGGTTGAATTCGACGGCCGCCTTGGCGACCGACAAAACCTTCGCCCTCTCCGCTTGAAAGCTGAGTCCCGGAACCGACAGCAAATCCTCGTCCGGCCGGCCCGGGTTTGCGGCTTCCACTCTGCGCGAACTTGCGCCCGGAGTGAGCGTCGACGACGTGCAGGCCGCGACCCCACACCGATCGTCGACCTGGAGACCGCGGCCTGATCCGCACTCCAGTTCGACGACCGCGGGATCGGACCTAGATGCTGTCGTCGACCGTGTACTTCACGAGGGTCGGTGCGCCGGCCAGCAGAGGTCCGAGGTCGGTGATGGCGCCCGGTCCCGCGCGGAAGGTGCGGTAGGCGGCGTCGTGTTCCTCCGTCTCCCACTTCTCGATCAGCAGCCAATGAGCGGGATCGACGGCGTCGACGAGCACCTCGACGCCCAGGCAGCCGTCGAACGCGCGGGTGGCCTTCAGCTCGCGGCTGAAGATGTCACGGGCAGCGTTCACGGACTCAGGCTTGAACTTCAGTTCCAGTGTTGCGGTGATCGGCATCTGGTCTCCTCGAAATCGTTGCAACTGATATGACGTCGATCACGATAGAGAACGCTTACTCGGCACCGGTGGGTGGACGGTCTATCCGCCGGATGTCCGGCAGCAGCCATGGAGAACACCGCCGCCGCCCCGAGCAGCCGGCGATGCTTACGCACGTGCGGCCTCAAACACGCACACCTCCCCGGCCGATGGTGCCTGCAATTCCCCCTACAACGGTCGGCGGAACTGACCGAGGCGATTCCATACCCCCCCAAAAACCCCAGATATAAGTTCCGTCATCATATTTGGGCCGGTCCCGAATCTCGGATTGACCGGCCGACCAGTGCACTGCAGCGGTACATGGTGACCGTTGGTGGTCCGTTCACTCGATGAAAACTGCATTGTGGGGGTGTTGTGCGGGGTGGGCAGATCCTGCGGTTCAGCTACGTGCATCGTCCGTCGACGGCATCCTCCGTCGACGCGCCCGTTGATCCACCGCCATAAAAATTACATGTGCATTGACATCTGTTAAGTCACATGTAAGTGTGTGTTGGGCATCACATGTGACGGCTAGTGGCTCGTGCATCACAGGAACCAGCGTGTGCCCAGCCGGTGCGTCGGACTTTCGATGCTTGGATCAACCCCGAAGGAAGCCATGCCATCTACGAAGACGTCAGCCGGTTCCGTTACGGGACCGCCGATATCCACCGTCGATGCCGAACCTGTCAACTCCTCGACGGGCGGCCGGAGCGGCTCATCGCGACGCCCGATCACATCACCATCGTCCGAGTGGATCAACACCGCACGGGCCGGGACAGGCCAGTAACCAAGTCAAGCGCCCGCAGGCCCATCTTCTCCAGTTGATGGGTGGCGCCGCATGGGCCGCTCGACCCGACATAAAGAGAAAGGAAAGTTCATGGCAACCATCGAACAGCGTGTCCAGCAGTTGGAGGACCGCGAAGAAATCCGAGAACTCATCGCCAAGTACTGCCACGGCGTCGACGGGCGCGACGAGGACCTGTTCATGTCGATCTGGTCCGAGGATGCCAAATACCTGATCGGCGCCCAGTTCGGCGATCACATCGGGATCGACGCGATCCGCGAGATCCTGCACGGGTTGTGGGGCGCCTTCACCGAGATGCACCACTGGGCAACCAATGTCGTAATCGAACTCGACGGAGACACGGCTAAGGCGCGAGTCAACGCGGACGTCACCGGCACCGACACCAAGGGGCGAGCCCTGATGTTCGCCGCGACATACACCGACGAACTGAGACGAATCGACGGCCGATGGAAGTTCACCGTTCGCGATATCGACCTGCACTACATGACTCCGGTCCTCGAACCGTGGAGCAACGACAACGAATCCCGCTTCGCTGAGGTCTGAGCCTCGGACGAAGGCTCCTCACCCTCACTCCGATCTCGAGACCAGGAAACAAGTCCTCGAAACGATCGGCCGTTTCGTCACGGAGAAGGTGGCCAGCCCCCGCCTGACCGAAACAAATGCATGAGACACCCTGCAAGATGAGGAATCACTCCATGAGCACAGATACACGTTCCAATCAACCGGACATCGATGCTGTCGTAGTGGGCGCGGGATTCAGCGGGTTGCGAATGCTCGTCGAGCTTCGCAAGCTCGGCCTGCAGGCCCGATGCTTCGAGGCAGGATCCGATGTGGGCGGCACCTGGTACTGGAACCGTTACCCGGGCGCACGTACCGACAGTGAAGCCTGGTTCTACTGCTACGACTTCGACGAAGAGCTCATGCAGGAATGGGACTGGCAGGAGCGGTTTCCGACTCAGAAACAGTCCCTTGCCTACCTGCGGCACGTCGCTGACAAATTCGATCTCCGCAAGGAGATCACCTTCAACACACGCGTCACATCCGCAGCATGGAGCGACGACGACAACCTTTGGACTCTCACCACGGAAACCGGTGAGACCGTCACGGCCCGCCATTTCTGTGCCGCATCAGGATTGTTGTCGGTAGCTGTCGAGCCGCCGTTCCCCGGCGTGCAGGACTTCGAAGGCGAGTGGTACATGAGCTCCCGGTGGCCTCATACCCCTGTGGAACTGTCGGGTAAGCGGGTGGCCGTCGTCGGAACCGGCGCCACCGCGGTCCAGATCATTCCAACGATCGCCGACGAGGTAGAGCAGCTGACAGTGTTTCAGCGAACCGCGAACTATGTCATCCCTGCTCGCAATTATGTGGCAACGGAAGAAAAGCGTCAGTCGATCAAACGGGATTACTCCACCGTGTGGGAAGAGACCTATGCCCATCCGTTCGGCATGTGGTTCCCGCCGGCCAATCGAGTCTTCGATGACGTGCCCGATCGTGACGAGCGGCAGCGGATATTCGATTCTGGTTGGGAAGCAGGAGGATTCCGCTTCTTGTTCGAGACCTTTGATGACATGTTGGTCAATCAGCAATGTAACGATGAAGCGTCTGACTTCATTCGGAACAAGATTCGATCGATCGTGAAGGACCCGACGACCGCGGAACTGCTGTGCCCTCAGGATCATCCGATCGGCGGCAAGCGGCCACCAGCAGGTCACTTCTACTACGAAGCGTTCAACCGTGCCAACGTCTCACTGGTGAGCGTGCGTGACAATCCGATCACAGAGATCGTCCCGAAGGGCATCAAGCTCGCCGACGGCACTGTGCACGAGGTCGACGTGATCATCTACGCGATGGGATTCGACGCCATCACGGGATCGTTGACGAATATCGATGTCACGGGCCGGGGTGGCACCTCGATCAAAGAGGCCTGGGACGCCAACGCTCCAGCTCAGCACCTGGCCCTGTGTGGTGCCAACTTTCCCAACATGTACACCATCGCGGGCCCCCAAGGCGCTTTCGGCAACTTCCACGCGTTCATGAACAAGCAGATCGAGTGGATCGGGGCGGTGCTCGAGTACGCCCGTGAGCACGGCCACGAACGAGTCGAAGTGACAGATGAAGCAGCCGAGGCATGGGTTGAGCAGTGCGAGGCTGCGATCAATGCCACCCTGTTGATGCAAGGCGCCAAGGCAGGATCGTGGTTCCTCGGCGCCAATATCGAAGGCAAGAAGTCGCGCGTCCTCTTCTACTTCGGGGGAGTCAACGCCTACGTCGCAGCGTTGGCGCAGTCCATCGAGGAGGGCTTTCCCGGGTATGTCTTCGACAAGGCACTCACACCCGCCTGACCCTTCCACCCGCAGCCATCCGCTGCCGCTCCGGTAGCGCGGGAAGAACGATGCGCGCTCTTCCCCTGCTTGGCGGAGGTGGGCAGACACCGCGGTGACCTCGGCGAGGACTGCCCCCTCTGCCGTCCGCTCGGTCCACGAATATGGAGGAGGGCCCGGCCCTCCAACTCGAGGCCACCGGTCACTCACGACGCCTAGTTACTCCCCGAGGACCCCGCGGAATCGGACAGGAACGTCTGGCAGAAGGGGCGCACCGTGTGCGCCGCGGCAGGATTGGGATAAGTCACGCACCGGCGTCCAAGCGAAGGGATCTCATCCACATCATCGCCAGCATGTCGGCGAGATCTTCGTCCGAACGCCCCAGTGGACTGTCCGGTGTAGCGATGGCGAGGTAGACGCAGCGCTCGTAGAGGGAGACCAGCGCCGTCGCAACCATGTCGTCGGTGGGTTCTAATGGGCGCGCTTTTGCCAGCCGTTCCATCAGCGCGATGCGGAAGCGTTCGAGGACGTCGTTCCAGGTGTCATGGATCTCGTCATTGCTGTGCCACCCCTCGATCGTCGCCGAGAACAGGGTCGCCTGTTCGCGCCATCCGTGGATGGTCGCCAGGCCCGCCTGGCGCAGCGTGACCTCCTCGATCGGTCCCTCTCCGTCGAAGAGGGGTTTCCAGCGGTCATAGATGGTCCGCCCCATGTCGGCAATCAGGGCGGCGACGACCGAGTACTTCGTATCGAAATGTGAGTAGAAAGTGGGGCGGGACATCTGAGCGCGGTCGACGATCTCTTGGACGGTGAGGTCGTCGAGGCGACGGATGGTCAGCAACTCGCGCACGGCATCGGTGATGGCCTGCCGAGAAGGCGCGGCCAACCGTCGCTGCTTGAGGCGCCGCGGGAGGGCCCTGCTTTCGGCCTGGTTAGTCACCTTATCCAGGCTATCCGATCCAGACATAACACGCGTCGTGGCATGCGTCCCTACTGCTGCGAAACAGCAATCGGAGCGTGAAGTTCGCGAGCGTGCGTGCGCCCGAAGATTCCTTAAGGGCGCTCCGATCTGGTCTTTTCACTCCTTTACGTGACTCTTGACACATGTGTTTACACCTGTAAGGATCGTCACATCAGCGCGGGTCAGTACCGCGAAAACGCAGACGTGAGGTGGAATCAATGGGAAGCACCGAGGTCGAGCAAGTCAGGGAAATCTGGCAGGGGCTGTTGGCAGCGCTCGCCCCACCGGCCGAGATACCTGACTGGCGCCGCGGCTACGAAGAGCTGTGCGACCAGTTCCCGATCGTCGAGGGAACGACCATCGAGCAGATCGACGCGGGAGGCTGCCCCGCACTGCTGGTCACGGCGCCGGGCGCCAGCGATGAGACGACGATCAGCTGGACCCATTCGGGTGGGTACGTCTTCGGCTCCGCACACGGCTACCGCGCCTTCGGTTCCGCACTGTCGGCGGCGTCGGGAGCCCAGGTGCTTCTGGTCGACTACCGGTTGGCGCCCGAGGCGAACTACCCGGCAGCCCATGACGACGCCATCGCGGCCTACCGATGGCTGCTGGCCCAGGGCCGCGACCCGAGGAGCATCGTCATCGGCGGCGACTCGGCGGGCGGAGGCCTCGCACTCGGCACACTCCTTCGCCTGGTGGACGAGAAGACCCCGCTGCCTGCAGCCGGCGTTCTCGTCTCCCCCGTCGCCGACCTCACTTGCTCGGGAGAGTCCATGGAGACCCGCGCCCATCTCGACCCGATCGCCACGAAAGACATGCTCGCGGGTCTCGGAGCGTTGTACGCGGGCGAGGAGCCGGTGACGAACCGCTACCTGTCCCCTGCTCTGGGCGACCTTGCCGGGGTGCCGCCGCTTTTCGTTCTGGTGGGAACGGACGAGGTGCTCCACGACGACGCGCTCCGCGTGGTCGATGGCGTCAATGCCTCAGGTGGAGATGCCCGCCTGCTCGTGGGCGAGGGACAGGCCCACATCTGGCCGTTCTTCCACGCGATCTTGCCTAAAGGCCAGGACGCCATCGAGGAGATGGCGACGTTCATCCGTACCCGTACCAGCACGACCGTCACGAACTGATCATCCGAAAAGACTGGAGAGAAACATGAAGTTCGCACTGCTGCAGGTCATGCAGAACTGGCACCACGACCTCACTGATCAGGAGATGTACCAGGGTGAGATCGAAATGGCGATCAACGCCGACAAGCTCGGCTTCGATTCGCTGTGGACCGTCGAACACCACTTCGAGCCGTACGGCATGTGTCCCGACAACATGCAGTACCTGTCCTACATCGCGGCACGGACCGAACAGATCAAGCTCGTGCCCGGCGCGATCATCCTGCCGTGGAACGATCCGCTTCGCGTCATCGAGAAGATGTCGATGCTCCAGGCTTTCGCACCGGGTCGCGTCGGACTCGGCGTCGGACGCGGCCTCGCCAAGAGCGAGTACCGCGGAATGCGCCAAGACATGAACGAATCGCGGCAGCGGTTCGACGAGGCGGCAGAGATGATTCTGCGCGGCCTCGACACCGGTATCGGCGAAGGCAACGGCAACTTCTACACGCAGCCCGCGGTCGACATCCGCCCCAAGCCTGCGCGCAGCTACTACAACGACCTCCACTGCGTCGCAATGTCACCGGACTCAGCCATGGCGGCGGCCGACCTCGGCGCCACGATGATGACGTTCATCCAGCACGAGTTCAGCAACCACGTCGCCGGAATCGAGGCGTGGCGCGAGCGGTTCGCCGGCGCCCACCCGGACGTCCCGATCCCGCCGGTGATGCTGACCGACGTCACCCTCTGCCACGAAGACGAAGAAGAAGCCGAGCGGATGGCGCACGAATACATCGGTCAGCACTTCAGCTCGGTGATGGAGCACTACGACTTCGCCGGTGACCACTTCAAGGACACCAAAGGGTACGAGGCCTACCAGCAGGGCGCCGACCTCATCAAGGCCGCCGGCCTGGAAAACGCCCGCACCGCCTACATCAACGCCCAGAACTGGGGCACCCCGGAACAGATCGTGGAGAAGTACGCCGAGCGCCAGAAGCTGATCGGCGAATTCAACCCGATGGTCGTCCTGTCCTACGCGAACATGTCCTTCGCCGAGTCCCAGAACAGCCTCCGGCTCTTCGCGGAAAAGGTGCGGCCGCTCGCCGAGAAGCTGACGAAGAAGACTCCCGCCCGGGTCTGACGTCGAACACCGGTTCCTCGTCGCCCCCGCGCCCTCTACCGGGTGGGGTCAGCACTCCACGACCCCGCCCGGTGGGCTCCACCTCTCACCTCGTCATCTGATCCAGAAGGGACATGCCATGTCCGAATCGCGAATGTTCGTCGAGCGAGTGCAGGCGGCCGTCGCCGCGCTTGCGGCGGGCCGACCCATCGTGGTGGTCGATGACGAGGATCGGGAGAACGAAGGCGACCTGATAATGGCGGCCGAGTACGCCGACGCCGAGTCTCTCGCGTTCATCGTCCGCCACACCACGGGCATCGTGTGCGCTCCCATGTCTGCCGCCCGCGCGGATGAGCTGAAACTTCCGCTCATGGTCGACGACAACTCGGACGTGAACGGCACCGCCTTCACCGTCACCGTCGACCATGCCTCGACCGGGACGGGGGTCAGCGCCGCCGACCGAGCCGCCACCTTGAGTGCCCTCGCGGACCCCACCACACCGGCGACGTCCCTGCACAGGCCGGGCCACATCTTTCCGCTGCGGGCACGCGACGGCGGAGTCTTGGTCCGAGCGGGCCACACGGAAGCGGCAGTGGACCTGACCACCATGGCCGGCCTGTCCGGCGTGGGGGTGATCGGCGAGATCGTGGCCGAGAACGGCTCGATGCGTTCGGGTGATGACCTGCTCTGCTTCGCCCGGAAACACGATCTCGTCGTGCTCGCGATCGCCGACCTCGTCGAGTACCGCCGAGTGACCCATCCGATCGTCACCGCCGTGTCCAGCGCGTCCATGCCCACCCGCGCCGGAACCTTCCGCGCGGTCGTCTACCGGAGTGAATCGGACGGCATCGAACATCTCGTCCTCGTCAGGGGCGACGTGGCCGCAGCCGGCTCGGCCGTCGAGGGGGCGCTGGTACGAGTTCACAGCGAATGCCTCACCGGCGACACGCTCGGATCGCTGCGCTGCGACTGCGGAGGCCAGCTCGAGCAAGCGCTCGAGACCATTGCCGACGAAGGGTGCGGTGCCCTGGTGTACCTACGCGGGCACGAGGGTCGTGGGATCGGACTCGCCAACAAGATCCGTGCCTACTCCTTGCAGGAGGCGGGCCTGGACACCATCGATGCGAACACCGTCCAAGGCCTGCCCGATGACTCGCGCAGCTACGGCATCGGCGCAGAAATCCTTCACCACCTCGGGATCTCCCGGCTCCGTCTCATCTCCAACAACCCTGCCAAGTTCGACGGACTCCGGAACTACGGGCTCACCGTGGTAGGGCGCGTCTCCCTCCCGGCGATCGAGACGCCCGAAAATGTCCGCTACTTGCGTAGCAAACGCGACCGCATGGGTCACGAACTCGAACTCCGAAGCAGCGCTGCCGGAAGCTGACAGCGGTTGCACCGCTCAATCACCCCGCACCTGAAGAACTACAAACCCGCATTGACGCCGCTGGATCGTCAATCGCACATGAGGAAGGCATCACACATGTCTGGACGCCTACAAGACAAGGTCGCAATCATCACCGGAGGTGGATCAGGAATCGGTGAAGCGAGCGCCGAACTGTTCCACAACGAGGGCGCCAAGGTCGCCGTCGTCGACGTCTCCGGCACGCAGGAGGACGTCGTGAAGCGACTCGGCGACAACGCTATCGCGATTCATGCCGACGTCAGCGTGCCATCCGACGTCGAGAACGCCGTGCGCACGACCATCGCTTCCTTCGGCCGGGTGGACATCCTCTTCAACAATGCCGGTATCGACGGTCGGCTCGCTCCGGTCATCGACTACGACCCGGACGAATGGGACCGGGTCCTCGCGGTGAACCTCAAGGGCGCCTACCTCGGCATGCAGTACGCAATCCCCGAAATGATCAAGAGCGGCGGCGGTTCGGTAATCAGCACCGCGTCGATGGCTGCGCTCGTGCACTTTCCAAGCATGCCGGCCTACAGCGCGAGCAAGGCTGCGCTGCTATCCCTGACCCGATCTGCGGCAGTTGACAACGCCCCGAACAAAGTCCGGGTCAACGCCATCCTACCCGGCGTCATTGATACAGGAATGACGCGCCAGCTTCCAGACGACCTGATCCAGGGCACCAAGCAGGCCACACCGCTCGGCTACATCGGCCACCCGCGTGAGATCGCGACGGCGGCACTGTTCCTCGCCAGCGACGATGCTTCGTTCATCACCGGCCAGGGCCTAACGGTCGACGGCGGCTACACGCTGCTCTGACGACCGACCTATCGACCAAACACTCACCCCCCGAAAGGTTCCCGTGGCTACACCAACCCAGGCTCCCAGCAGCCACGAGGTCGACGTCATCGTCGTCGGCGCCGGCTTCGCAGGGCTGCGGGCCCTCCACAGCCTGAGATCCGCAGGAAAACGTGTCGCGGTCCTCGAAGCCGGCACCGGCATCGGAGGCGTGTGGTTCTGGAACCGCTACCCCGGCGCCCGGTGCGACATCGAAAGCTACGACTATTCCTACGGCTTCGACCCCGACCTCGAGCAGGAGTGGCGCTGGACCCAGCGCTATGCCCAGCAACCCGAGATTCTCGCCTACATCGAGCACGTCGCGGACCGGTTCGACCTGCGACGAGACGTGCACCTCGAACAACATGTCACACAAGCTAACTGGGACGCCGAGGGGCGCTGCTGGGACGTCGCCACCGAAGCCGGCGACCAGTGGAGGGGCCGCTACCTGATCTGGGCCGTCGGGAATCTCTCGGCCACCAAGCGTCCACCCCTCCCCGGAACCGAGGACTTCACCGGCCGCATCGTGCACACGGCCGAATGGCCGCACGAGGGAGTCGACGTCACCGGGCTCCGGGTGGGCGTGGTCGGGACGGGCTCTTCGGGCATGCAGTCGATCCCGATCCTGGCGAAGGAGGCCGATCACCTGACGGTGTTCCAACGCACCCCGAACTTCAGCGTGCCCGCGCGGCACCACGCCATCAGCGACCAGGAAGACGCACAGGTCAAGGCCGGGTACCGCGAGCGCAGGCGCCGGGTCCTCGAGTCGCCGACCGGGTTGGGATTCCGTCCCCGCAAGGAGTCGGCTCTGGAAGTTTCGGAGGCGGAGCGAACTGCTGCATTCGAGACAGCCTGGGACGGAGCAGGATTCGGATTCGCGCTCACCTATCGCGACCTTCTGCTCGACATCGACGCCAATGCCACCGCGGCCGAGTTCATCCGTGACAAGATCGCCGCGACCGTGAAGGACCCCTCCGTTCGGGATCTGCTGACCCCGCAGGGTTACCCATTCGGCGCGAAGCGGCCCGTCGTCGACGACGGCTACTTCGAGACCTTCAACCGCGACGACGTCACCCTTGTCGATATTCGCACCGACGGGCTGGTCAGGGTCACGAGCGAAGGCCTCGAGACCGAGAGCGGAAAGACCTTCCCGCTCGACGTGCTGGTCTTCGCCACCGGCTTCGATGCCATGACCGGTTCGCTCCTGCGGCCGGAGATCGTCGGCCGTGACGGACTGACACTGCGCGAGAAATGGAGCAACGGGCCGACCACCCACCTCGGTCTGGGAACCCACGGCTTCCCCAACATGTTCGTCATCGCCGGCCCGGGAAGCCCGGCCCTGCTCATCAACGTGCTCGTCGGAATCGAACTGCACGTCGACTGGATCGTCGAGTTGCTGGCGGAGGCGGACAACCGCGGCACCGAGGTCATCGAAGTCGAGGCCGAGGCCGAGGCGGCCTGGGGCGCTCACCTCGAGCAACGCGCACAGGAAACCCTCTACCCGAAGGCACGCTCCTACTACATGGGTGACGAGATCCCCGGCAAACCCCGCGTCTTCATGCTCTACAGCGGCGGCTTACGCAACTACCGACGCCTGCTGACCGACTGCGCCGCCGGCAATTACAGCGGCTTCGAGCTGACCAAGGACTGAAGGTGGCAGAGATGCTGAGCAAAACCGACACGCGGCTGGCCCCGTTGGCCGTACGGCGAGCGGAACTCGAGGCGCGCCACCCCGTCTGGACCCCCATGACGGTGCACGGGGCACTCGACGACACGGCCGAGCGCTGGGGTGATCGGCCCTATCTCATCACCGACAGCGTCACCTACACCTACGACGACATCCGCGCATGGTCACATCGTCTCGCCCGTGCTCTGGTGGCGCGCGGTGTGCTCCCCGGCGATCACGTGGGCCTGGAAATGGCCAACTACCCGGAATTCGTCGCCTGCAAGTTCGCAATCTCCCGGATCGGTGCGACCGCCGTGCCGATCAACTTCCTCAACCGGCGTGACGAACTCGCCTATGTCCTGAAGCAGTCGCAGGCGTCGGTCCTGATTGTCATGGCCCGGTTCCGTGATCTCGACTATGCCGCGATGCTCGACGAGATCGCACCGAACTGGATCGGTGCGGGCGGCGGCGACACCCTTCCGGACCTTCGCCAGGTGATCATCTTCGAGAACGACGGAGCGAGTGCACCAGCCGGTGCCCTGACCTTGTCCGCCGTCGAGGCTGCGGCGCCTGAGGCCGCGACATTCCCGGAGGTCGATCCGCAGGCGACGGCGGACATCCTCTATACCTCCGGGACGACCGGCGGACCGAAGGGGGTGCAGCTCACGCACGACATGCTCCTTCGGACCGCATACGGTGCCGCCTTCGGGCGTGGTTTCGAGGACGGTCGGCGTATCCACTTCGCACTGCCGATGTATCACGTGTTCGGCTACGTCGAGGGCATGCTCCCCGTGCTCTTCGTCGGCGGCGCCATCGTCCCGCACGTGAGCTTCGATCCCGCCCGCTCGCTCCGGGCCATCGAGCAGCACCGCGTCACCGACATGCTCGCCATCCCGCTGATGACCCAGGCAGTCATGGACGCGCTCGCACAGGCACCGGCAGACCTGTCATCACTCGCCTCGGTGCTCTCCTCGGGAACGGCGTCGCCGCCGGAGATCTGGGATCGCATCGACGACGAGTTGCGCTGCGACGAAGTGACCACCGGCTACGGCATGTCCGAGGTGACAGCGTCGGCGACCGTGACACGGCCGGATGACCCACCGGAGAAGCGCCGGACCACGAACGGCCGCCTGCGTGACGTGGGTGTGGCGGGCGAGCCCGCACTCGGCGGGCGGCTGGTGCTCTACCGTGCCGTCGACCCCGAGACCGGGCACGACCTCGGACGCGGCGTCGTCGGCGAACTGCAGGCATTCGGTCCGGGCGTGACACGTGGCTATTGGGACAAGCCAGAGGCAACCGCGGCGGCGTTCACCGACGACGGCTGGCTCCGGACCGGGGACCTGGGCAGCATCGACGACGAGGATTACATCCACCTTGTCGGCAGGGTCAAGGACTGCTACCGGTGCGGCGGCGAGCAGGTCGTTCCCAGCGACGTCGAGGACGTCCTGATCGAGCACCCCGCGGTCGCCCAGGCTCTCGTCGTCCCGGTGCCGGACGCCAAGGTGGGCGAAGCCGGGGCGGCGTTCATCGTCCGCCGGCCGGGGGCGCAGGTGACCGCGGACGAACTGCTCGCCCTCGCCGCCGACCACCTCGCCCGCTTCAAAGTTCCCAAACACGTGCTGTTCATCGAACCCGGCGACATCCCGCTCACCGCGAGTGGGCGACCCCGCAAGTTCCTCCTGTCCGAAATGGCAATCAAAGAGTTGGGCCCAACATGACCACACAACCTGTCGGATCGGTAGCGGTAACCGGAAACGGCGCTCCGCCCGAGCACGGCATCATCCGTAAAGACACACCGGTCGGCTACGAGCTGATCGGGGTGAAGAAACAAGCAGTCATCCAGCTCATGGGGTCGCGCCTGTGGGGCCGGTTCAATCCGAACCACTGGGACCCGGTCTATGCGGCCGAAACCGGGCTCGCAGCGCCTTTGCAGACCGGCGAGATGTCCAGCGCCTACCTCGCGGAGATGTGCGTGAACAACTTCGGGCGCAGCTTCTTCACCGGGGCACGGATCGTGTGCAAGTACATCAACGCGACCCTGGCCAACGAGGAAATCACCACCTATGGCGTGGTCCGGGACAAAACACCCAAGGGTGACGGCTACCGCTTCAATGTGGAGATCTGGGCCGAGAACGCAGATGGGCAGAAGAAGACCGTGGGCTTTGTGGAGGTAGATGTCGATGTCTGAGAACACATTCGAGACGGACTCGCTCCGACCGATGACCTCGATCCAGGTCGAGCAGACCCGCGCATTCGTCAACAGCCTCAACGAGGAGTCGCAGCCCTACTGGGACATGGTGACGATCGGCGACGAGCTTTCCCGGGACCTGCACCTGACGCCGGAACTCGTCATCCTCTACGCCGACGGCGTCGAGGACTTCAACCCCTGGTACGAGGGCTGGGTCATGAACAAATGGCAGGTGAGCGGCGAATCACCGTTCGGTGCCGCCATCGTTCCCCCGGTGCTGGTGTCGCATTTCGTGCTCTCGGTGCAGTTCGACCACACCAAGCCATTCGCGATCGGTTCGATTCACACCTTCCACGACACCACCCTGCATGCGCCGATCCCGGTGGGGGCGACGGTGCGGATCACCACCCGAGCCACCGACAAGTTCGTCAAGCGTGAGCGCCGCTACGTCCGTCACGAAGTGACCGTCACCGACGTGGCCTCCGGTGCGCTCTACGTCACCGAGACTCGCGACATCCTCTCCCTCTGAGAACGGCAGACAGTATGAACAGCAACACCATTCCGGCGGTCGTCCCCGTCGCGGAGGGCCTGATCGATGTGTCCGGAGCAGTAGCTTCGCTCATCGGGTCCCGTTGCACCGGCTGCGGCATCCACTACTTCCCACAGGCCCTGAGCTGCCGCAATCCGGATTGCGACCGCAAGGTCCTCGAAGCCGCCCACATCGGCCGAGAAGGCCGGCTCTACGGCTGGACCCTGCAGGCCTACCGGCCACCGGCCCTGTTCCGGATGGACGACTGGGAGCCGTACGCCCTCGGCCTGGTGGAACTCCCCGAAGGGCTGCGAGTGCTGAGCATGCTCACCGGCTGCTCGGTCGACGAACTTCATGTTGACATGGCGCTGGAGCTGGTGGTGGAGACCCTGTACGTCGACGACTCCGGTCACGACGTGCTCACGTACAAGTACGCCCCTGCGGCGAAGAACGGAGCGGTGGCGTGAGACCTGTTTACGTACTCGGTGTCGGCGCCCACCCCTGGGGTAAGTGGCCCGACAAACCTCAGTTGCGGCTTGCCATCGAAGCGATCAGCGCCTCGTTGACCGATGCCGGGCTGGCCTGGCGGGACCTTCAGGGCCTGGTCGCCGCCAGTTCACGGTTCGAAGGCGGTCTCGGCTGGGGGCTGCATGCCAACGAGGTCTTGCAGACTTTCGGGGAAACCGGCATTCCCGCCGTCAACGTCGGCGGCGGGTGCGCGGCCGGCGGGATAGCGGTCCACACCGCCGCCTCGATGGTCGCGAGCGGCGAGTGCGATGTCATCGCGGCCTTCGGTGCCGAGCGGATGCCCAAGGGTTTCATCCCCCGCCCGCCGGGTGTCCCCGACGACATCACCGACACCGACTACCTCCGGTGGGTGGCGATGGGAGCGACGAACCCGGTGTACTGGGCGATCGAGGCCCGCCGGCGGATGCACGATGTCGGCACCACCCGCGAGATATTCGCGCAGGCGTCGGTCCTGATGCACGAGCACGCGGCCTTGAACCCTCTCGCCCGCTACCGCACTCCGATCACGGTGGAGCAGGTACTGGCCTCCCCCGTCGTCGCCGACCCGTTGCATCTTCTGGAAATCTGCGCCGTCAGCGACGGTGCAGCTGCTGTGGTCCTCGGTTCGGAGGAGCAGGCCCGCCGTACCGGCCTACCCCTCGTCCAGGTCGCCGGGTCCGCCGTTGCCACCGGACAGTTCGGTGACCCGGCCCTGCGGATCCCGACCGTGTCGGCGACGTCGGTGGCGACCGCGCCGCACACCAGTGAAGTCGGCGGGGCGGTTCGTCGCGCCCAGGCATCGGCAGGAATCGGTCCCGACGAAATCGACCTGCTGGAAATCGCCGACAACTCCTCGTGGCAGGTGCTGGCCTGGCCCGAGCTCTTCGGATTCGTCGAGCCGGGGCAGTCGGACTGGATGCTGGAGAAGGGCGAGTACAGCATCGACGGCCGGCTCCCGCTCAACCCCAGCGGCGGCTTTCTTTCGTTCGGTGAGGCCACCACCGCGCAGGGGGTATTGCAGGTCTGCGAGCTGGCTTGGCAGTTGCGAGGCCAGGCCGGGGCCCGTCAGGTCCCCGGGGCCCGCACTGCGCAGTCCGCCGTGCTGGGTCTGGGCGCCAACGGTGCCTCGATCCTGCTGAAGGCCCACTAGCTGGCGTCCCTCAGAGGAACCTGCCGGGAATACGATTTCGATCGAAAGGCACGTCATGTCGTCGGGACAGCAGCAGGTCCGCCAGTTGTGGCGAGATTTCCTGAACGCTCTTGCTCCGCCCGCCGGTCTCCGCGAAAGCCGCCGTGGCTTCGAGGAACTCTGCGCTCGCTTTCCGATTCCGGAAAGCGCGTCCATCCGGCCGGTCGACGCGGCCGGAGTTCCCTGCCTGCTGGTGTCCGCGGACGGCGCCCCGTCGAACGCGATGATCGTCTGGGCACACAGCGGCGGCTATGTTCTGGGCTCTGCACACGGCTACCGGTCCTTCGCGGCGACGCTGTCCGAAGCCACAGCGGCCGATGTGCTCCTCGTCGACTATCGCCTCGCACCGGAGCATCCGTATCCCGCGGCACTGGAGGACTTCCTCGCCGCCACACGCTGGGCGATGTCCTCATACCGGCCGGAGCAGGTGGTCGTCGGCGGGGACTCCGCCGGTGGAGGGCTCGCCTGCGCGGCCGCGTTGCATTTGGCGAACAACGAGGGTCCCAATCCCGCAGCCACCGTGTTTCTCTCGCCCTTCACCGACCTCACCCTGTCGGGCCGATCGATGGACGAACGAGAGACTTGCGACCCGGTCCTGGATCGCGCCACGCTCGCCGGCATGGGTGCCCTGTATCGACAGGATTTTCCGGCGAAAGATCCCTCCGTCTCCCCCCTGTTCGGGGACTTCTCCAAGGTGCCGCCCATGCTCGTTCTGGTAGGCACCGACGAGGTGCTACACGACGACGCCACGAGGCTCGCCGAGCGGGCAGCCGCAGCGGGCGCCGACGTGAGGCTCCTCGTGGGGGAAGGCCAGACTCACATCTGGCCGCTCTTCGCGACGATGCTGCCCGAAGGACAGGCCGCGATCGAGGACATCGCCGAATTCGTTCGGGCACGGGTTCCCAGTAGCCCTGCCACACACGTATGACCTCAGTGTCCGCACAACGGACCGATGGTGATTCGCGGTGACGAGTCGGCCCCCGAGAACCGCGGTGACCGGTCAGGTATGAGGGGCGATGATCGTTGACGTCGAGCCGGCTGCGAATTTCGCAGCCGATTCGATAGTTGCACCCCCGGATATCGATAGCGAAGGCCGCAGCATCCTTGCGGATTTGGTCCCCGATCGGCAGCCGGAGAAACGCAAAATCGAGAGGGTGTTCGTTTCGCGTTCGTCGTGCTCGAGTTGCCTGCTCCGACCTAATGGCAGGCTCGTCCGGTCGGACTGTCAGTCACCGGGGCCCGCCTACGTCACAGATCACTGAGGCAACCACGGCGCGGGTGCGGAATCGTTCGCACTCGCGTGCACGGGTATGCACAGGCGAGGCTGCGTATCTCGTCCTGGCTGTCGTTCGATTCAGGAACTGCCTGCCACAAACGCTCGACGAACTGGGGCTTGCTCGATCCGAGATGGACGAGGATTTCCTCCTCACTCACACCCCCGTAGGGTGCCCACATACTTGCAAACGTGATCAGGCGCTCGGTCTCGGAGTCAGGATGTTTTCGCTGACGGTTGGCTTCGATCCAAGCCGCGCGACGCCGTCGACTCCATCGGCGATAATCATGAGCACTCATAGGTTCAGACTTCTGGTTGGGACTGGCAGGACTGCGGAGCTGTCGGCGGGCTCGGCCGGCGGCCTGTGGAAGAGCGGTCCTCTGGGCTACCCGGCAAGAGCTGTCCGTAAAGATATCTATCCCCCGCCGCTCTGGTGGGTCGATCGCACATGGTCCCGCTCCAAGCCCGAGGTTGGAGCGGGACCATGAGTGCCATCGGCCTTTCTGGACGTCATCCCGGTAGGCGGGCCAGGGAGCGTTGATCATCTGTCCAGGAGGGGATGTTGGTGAATGCCACCATGTGAGGGGACTCAGCCGATCGCGAGTTCCCCACCGTCGACGGTCAGTGACGCCCCGGTAACGAAGGATGCACGATCGCTGGCCAGGAACGCCGCTGCGTCCGCGATGTCATCCGGTGTTCCGAGGCGGCCCACGGGAATCCCGCGATCCGCCTCGTGGACGGGAAGGTCGACCCGTGTCATGGAGGTGTCGATGACACCCGGGTGGAGCGCACAGACCCGAATGCCATGCCGCCCGAGCTCTTGCGCCAGAGCGTAGCTCAGTAGACGGACTGCTCCCTTGGCGGCACAATACGCCGAGATCCCCGGCTTGCCGTGAAGGCCGCCGATCGAGGACAAATTGATGATTACCCCACGGCGGCTGGCGTCCTTCATCGAGCGGACCGCGGCCTGGCTTGCGAAGTACACACCCTTCACGTTGACATCCATCACCGCGTCGTAGTCGGCCTCGGTGAAGTTCACCAGACGGCCGC
This sequence comes from Rhodococcus sp. NCIMB 12038, assembly GCF_002165735.1. Classification (NCBI taxonomy): domain Bacteria; kingdom Bacillati; phylum Actinomycetota; class Actinomycetes; order Mycobacteriales; family Nocardiaceae; genus Rhodococcus; species Rhodococcus sp. NCIMB 12038. Next base: position 38,476 of record NZ_NHML01000003.1, on the reverse strand, counting down.
TCCGCATAAGGCCGGCGTTATTGACGAGCACGTCCACCCCGCCGAACACCTCAGCGGCGTCGATCATCGCCTGCAGGTCTGCGAGCTGTGTGACGTTGGTCGGAACGAAGGTGGCATCGGCGCCCATCTGCTGGATCAGCTCATGGGTCGGAGTGCCTCCCTCCCGAGGCTCCTTTTGAAGGTCGGCGACCACCACAGCACGCGCCCCCTCCTCAGCGAAACGCAGCGCGATGGCGCGCCCAATGGCACTGGCGCCTCCGGTGATGACCGCGACCTTGCCCTCGACCAAGCCGGATCTGTTGGCGCTCATGCCGACCTCGTGGATGCAACGTTGCACATGGCGGTCCAGCAAAGAATATTCACGACACTCCTTGGTTTGCAGCAAAGTCCGGCAAAGACTTCGCTTGTGTTGAAAAATGCAGATGCCTCCGCGGGCACAGGACGCGAACAGTGCCGTGTCCGGCCGGCCGGTGTTCGCAGCGCTCAGCCGCCCGGCAGAGACGACATCTCACCGTGCCTGGTCGCCATTCGCCGAAGACCTGGACGGGTTGTCGGTCGGAGGCGTCCTCAGGACGGACGTACATGTGGCGGAAGTCAGGAAAGTTTCCTGAAGCGGCTCGAGTGGAAGACGATCGGTTCGATGTCCGGGTAGGCATACAGGCGCTCGATGGCAAGCACGACAATTTCGTGGTCGCCGGCAGGCACCTCTTCGACGACAGAACAGTCGAGCCATAGGGCGCTCCCGCGAACGAAGATCGCACCGTCGGACGACGACTCCCAATCGATGTTGTCGAATCGTCGCGAGGCATCCTTGGCCGCCAGAGCACGCGCGGCCGAGTCCTGGGCCTCCGACAGGACACTCACACCGAGCCGCCTCGCGCGCCGAAGAACAGGCCAGGTAGTCGAGCTCCGAGCGACGCACACCGAAACCAACGCAGGTTCCAACGAGACCGACGTGAAGGAACTTGCGGCCATCCCCACCGCCCGGTCATCGCCCATCGCACAGAGCGCCGTCACACCTGAAGGAAACGCACCGTACGCGCCGCGAAGTACCTCAGGGCTCAGGGCAGACTCCTCCATCCACGCTGTGCGTCCTACCGGAGCCGAAATCGCCACACCCATTGAGCTCACCTCTCGTCCGCGTCGTGCGAAGTTGGTTCCACACCCGATGTGACGATCCTTACAGCTGTAAGTACATGCGTCAAGTGTCACGTAAAGCTGAATGGAACTCCGTACATCGAACGACAGGCTGGGGCGTCACACCGATGCAGTAGCGGGAACACCTCGTGTCTCGTAGGTATCTCGTACGTTCGGTGCGCACAGGTTCTCGAACGGGCCGAGGGTCCGGGCTGGTCGAGCACGCGGTCGGACCCGACCCGTGCGGCCAACGCGTCGAGCTTGTCGCCCGTCGGCTTCTGCCCCACCACGATCCCCGGTTGCTGGGCAGGACCAGTCGTTCCCGGCCTCGCCGAGCTGACCGAAGAGGAATGCACCCGCCGGACCGAACGCATCAGGCAAGGGCCCAGGCCCACCGACGACGAGTAACACACCGTCGCCACGCATCTCATCGGGTCAGACTGACGGCTCCGGGAGGCCCGTCACCGCGCCGCCCTGAGTGTCTCTACGCCACCGAGCAGCCCCGAAGGCACTGCAACACAAGAAGTGTGCTGATCTGCATACTTCCACTCGGTGCTGCGTAGATGTCTTCATACAGCACGAACCTCGCATCCATCATGAGTGACGTGGCGCGCGCAAGTTCCGACACATCGCCGTGCCCGGTGGCAAGGTCATGCTGCGCCGTGCAGGTGTCGCTGTGCTGGTCGTGGCTTGGATCTCTCGCTATCGATTGACGCAGGCGAGCACCCGTGCGACTGAAGAGCCCGGGTGCTCGCCGCGGTCGACCGCCGGGTGGGCCTATTGCCGAGCTTGCCGCACAACAATGCCGTCTACGACCAGATTGTCTGCGCCAAGCACGGGGCCGGTGAAGACCTCCTGGGAACCCGCGTCGACGATGTCCACGACTCTGTCCCAGAACACGTCGCTTGTGGCGAGAACCCTGAGGCCGTCATCGTCGAGAAACTCGGCGACCTTGGCGAGACGGGATCGACTCACGCCATGCTTCCACAGAGTCGATCCGCAGAATTTGGTGTTCATTGCTGCCGCGAATTCACGATAGGTGACGCCTTGCGACGCAAGGATCTGACGTACGCTAACCCAGATCTCTTTCGGAATGGTGTCGACGTTCGTGTTGGAAGCCAACGACAAAAGCTCCCCCAGTACCCTTCGCGCAGATTCGCCCCTGGCGCCATGCACACCCGCCACGGAGAGAAACTGTGTCTGGTTCTGGACGCCGTCAATCGTCAAGAACCAGCAATCACGATAGCCCGCCTTACGGACCCGTTTGATCCGTCCGTGAACGCCGATCCGTAGCAGCAGTATCGCGACATCGTCGACCAGGCGACGGCTCGTCGACGCGTAATACACGCGACCCTGATTTCCCTTCTCGTCCCACCGAACCGAGCCATCCGTGGCCCACAAATGCCTCAGGAACAGCGCAACTTGATCGTTCCCCACATCGAATATCACGCTGGGAACGAATTTCTCATAACTGCGCAACCCGAACAGTCCAAGTTCATCGAGCCAGGCCGCAATGGGATTGCGCTTGCCGTGCCCGAGCCTGTAGGGCGCTCGCAATCGGAGCGTGATACAGCGCGCAGCAGCGTACTCGTCACGAATCGCGGTGACACCGAAGTGGGTGGCCGCCGTTGTCACCGCTGCGAGATTCTCTTCATCAATCGACGCGTAGCGAATCGGCTGGCGCTTGACGCAGGATCCGTCCCCGATCATGTGCGCCAGCAAAATGATTTCAGCGTCAGCAAGTTGCGTCCCATGAATTGACTTGGGGATGTATCGTGGAATAGCCAGTCGTTGACCGATCTCCAGTTCTCTCAGCGGAATCCAGCCTGTCACAGTTCTGAACTCCTGATCGCGCGACACTTCGATCTGACGACCCGACGCGAGATGCACCCGGAAAACGTCAGCCATTCCGACAGGAACAACCTTGCCCAGGGGACTGGCGACCATTCGTAGATCGTCACCCAGTGACCACACGCATTGCGGTTCAGTCGAACACGCGATCTCGCTCAATTCGGTAGGGCCACCAGTGCCAGCACACAACGGACGCGCAGACGAAGGTATGCCTGAAGCCAACCTCGAAGAACTCGATCTCTCCGGATTGACTTGCGGTGCGCCGTCTATTGTCGATCCTGTTTCCCCACCCATGACCACTCCCCCTGTTTTCGAGCTCCCCTTGAGCGAGTGTATCTGAAATTTTAGTGGCGCAACGGGTTTTGATAGATCGGACGGCAAAGTGTAGCGATCTGCCACCAGCGGACCCGCGCAGTTGAACGAATCAGTGAGCAGATGGTCAGGAAAGGCATCCACGATCGACGTCGTGAGGCAATTGATTACCCATGGCTACAACATCTTTCGTGATTCAGCGATCACACGGTGGCGATGCCGATGACGGAATACGAAGCCCAAGAGGGTAATAGCGATGTGTCCGGCGACAACAGGGCCAAGATGCGCAGCCACAATCACAACGGCGGCGCCACCCACGAGGGATGGCGTCGCCGCTCGAACTACGGCTTCCGCTATGAGCTTTCAGCGGTGAAGCCCACCGCATACACGACGACGCCCGGGAGAGCAGCCACTGCTCTCCCGGGCGTCGCGAACCTACGGTGTCGCCGGTCAGCCCACGGGCATCGCATCAGCGGCGTCGACCGCGGGGTAGATCGGGTACTCCACACCGGACAGGTACTGGACAGTGCGCACCACCTGGCACGAGTATCCGAACTCGTTGTCATACCAGACATAGAGGATGGCGGTGTCGCCGTCGACGATCGTCGCGTTCGCGTCGACGATGCACGCGGCGCGCGAACCGATGAAGTCACTGGACACGGCATCGGTTGCAGCGGTGTAGTCGAGGTTTCGGCTGAGTGCCCCGGTGAGCGACTCCTGGCTGAGGTGCTCGAGCACTTCCTCCCTGGTGGTCTCACGATTCAGCTGAAGGTGGAGGATGGCGACGGACACGTCCGGAGTGGGAACGCGGATCGAGTTGCCGGTGATCTTGGCCTTCAGCTCGGGGAGCGCCTTGGCGACCGCCGACGCGGCGCCGGTCTCGGTGAGCACGAGGTTGAACGGCGCCGAACGACCACGACGGTCCGCCTTGTGGTAGTTGTCCAAGAGGTTCTGGTCGTTCGTGAACGAGTGCACGGTCTCGACGTGGCCTCGCGACACACCGAATTCGTCGTCCATGGTCTTCAGCGGCGGGACGATGGCATTGGTGGTACAGGACGCGCATGACACGATCTGCTCGTTCGGGTCGAGGTCGCGGTGATTGACGCCATGCACGATGTTCGGGACGTCGCCCTTGCCGGGCGCGGTGAGCACCACCTTCGCGACGCCGGGTCGGAGGTGCTTCGACAGTCCGTCGCGGTCGCGCCAGATTCCGGTGTTGTCGATCAGGATGGCGTTGTCGATGCCGTACTCGGTGTAGTCGAGGCTCTCCGGGTCGTTGCTGTAAATGAACTTGATGACGTTGCCATTGGCGATCAGCGTGTTGTTGTCGGTGTCGACCTTGATCGTGCCATTGAACTGCCCGTGGACGGAGTCACGGCGCAGCAACGATGCACGCTTGGTCAGATCGTCGCTGCCACCCTTGCGAACCACCACGGCACGCAGGTTCAGCCCATTGCCCGAGCCGGCCTTCTCGATGAGCAGTCGAGCGACGAGGCGACCGATACGCCCGAATCCATACAGGACCACGTCCTGCGGCTGCGCGGGGCTCGTCTGAGCGCCGCCGACCAGGTCGGCGAGGCTCCGGGCGACGAACTCCGCAACCGATGCTCCGTCATCATTGGCACGGTAGGCCATCACCAGCAGTCCGAGGTCGATCTTCGAGGGCCGAAGGTCGAGATGAGTGAGCGCCTCGAGGAAGGGGAACGTCTCCTCGACCGACAGTTCGTCGCCGCTGATCTGCCGGGCGAAACGGTGGGTTCGCAGGATACTGATGACCGACTTGTTCACCAGGGAGCGGCTGTGAAGCAGAATGGTCACCGAGTGTCGGCGGTGCAGGCCGCCGATGATCGGGATCATCGCCTCCGCGAGAGCTTCCTCGGAGTTCCACTGGGCCAGTTCCACTGTGCTCACTGCGCTTGTCTGCCTTCCCGGCTTATGTGGTGTGTCCTTGGTCGGATGCCGGCGGGCGCAACCGTTCGACCAGCGGTGACCTGGATCACCGGACCCGTTTCGCGACTCGCGGACACCGGCGCATCCGACGCACTCATCATATGGAAGCCATTCGTCGGGCCGACAAGCCGGTCGCCGAAACGTCCGGTGGGACGAGAAGCCGGCCATCTCGCAGGTGGTGGTTGCCTAACCTCTCGCCATGTCCACGAACTTGGACAGGTGTAGCTGGTGCGCCACGGTGATCGTCGCGGTCGGACCGTTACGGTGCTTGCCGAGAATGAGGTCGGCCTCGCCGCCGCGGGGGTCGTCGCGTTCGGTCGCGTCGGGGCGATAGAGCAGGATCACCATGTCGGCATCCTGCTCGAGACTGCCGCTTTCGCGCAGGTCAGCGACCTGCGGGCGCTTATCTTGCCGCTGTTCTGGACCACGGTTCAGCTGGCAGATCGCGACCACCGGGACTTCGAGTTCCTTCGCCAAGAGCTTGAGGCTACGGGAGAATTCGGAGACTTCCTGCTGACGTGACTCGACCTTTTTACCGGAGCTCATCAGCTGGAGGTAGTCGATCACGATCAGTTTGATGTCGTGCTTCTGCTTGAGCCGCCGCGCTTTGGCACGGATCTCCATCATGGTGAGGTTGGGGGAGTCGTCGATGAACAGCGGCGCCTCGCTGATCTCACTCATACGGCGAGCGAGTTTCGTCCAGTCATCGTCGGTCATCTTGCCGGAGCGCATGTCGCCGAGCTTGATCTTCGCCTCCGCCGACAACAGACGCATGACGATCTCGGTCTTGCTCATCTCGAGGGAGAACATGACGCTGGCCATGCCGTGCTTCACGGAGCACGAACGCAGGAAGTCCATGCCGAGCGTGGAGTTGTGGGTGGGCACCATCGAACGACCCGCGAGGTACAGATGGTCGGTGTTGTCGACCTCGACGCACCGCACCGGGACACTGTCGATCGGACGTACCGCGACGATGCGGCGGAAACCACTCACCTCACCGCGAAGTTCCTTGTGCTGGATGGCCTTCCGGTGAAGCTGGAACACCTCGCCGTCGGCGCAGAACGTGACACCGCCGTCGACACGACGGCAGTCGTATCCGAGGCTGACGACGAGTTCGGCGAGATCCTGCGACAACGGGTCGTTTCCGGTCTGGAACCACACCGCGCCGTCGTCGGCGACCGACCCTGCCGCGTCGAGCAGACCGGCCAGCAACTCGCGACGCTCCGATTCCGAACCACGCAGCAGCTCCGCCGGGATTCGCTTGCCCCCGGCGGTGAGCGAGACCCCCAGAGCGTAGGGGTCGACGTGCACGGTCGACGTCGGCAGCTGCAGTGCGCGGGTGTGCGCGACCTCGTGCCCGAGGTCGACCGATCCGGCGATCTGAGCGGTCGTGCGTACGGCGCCCCTCCCGTCGACGCCCGTCAACCACTGATGTTGCTCGTCGGCGACGAGGACGGTGCCGTCGGAGAATTCCACCTCGTAGCAGGGCCGGCCGACCATGACGTCGGTGGCGGCGACGACGCGGGTGGGTTTGCCGTCGGCGTCGATGAGGTGGTCGCCGACCTGGACGTCGCCCATGGTGGTCCAGCCGGTGGGTGTGGCCAGGGGAGTGTCGAGGGCGAGCGCCTTACCGACACCGGGTCGGGCCGCGACGATGATCATCTGGCCGGGGTGGAGTCCGTTGGTGATCTCGTCGAGTTCGACGAAGCCGGTGGGTACGCCGAGGGAGATGCCGCCGCGGCTGGCGATGGAGTCGATCTCGTCCATCGTGGGCTGCAGGAGCTCTTCGAGGGGGACGAAGTCCTCGGTGGTGCGGCGTTCGGTGACCTCGAAGATCTCGGCCTGCGCGCGGTCGACGACCTCGGCGACATCCTGGCCGTCGGCTCCGGTGTAGCCGTATTGGACGATGCGGGTGCCGGCGTCGACGAGGCGACGCAGGATGGCTTTCTCCGCCACGATCTCGGCGTAGTAGCCGGCGTTGGCGGCGGTGGGCACCGTCTGGGTGAGCGTCACCAGGTACGGCGCGCCGCCGATGCGGCGGAGTTCGCCGCGACGATCGAGTTCCGCTGACACCGTCACCGGGTCGGCGGGCTCACCGCGGCTGTAGAGGTCCAGGATCACGTCGTACACCGACTGATGCGCGGGACGGTAGAAGTCGCCGGGACGGAGCACCTCGAGCACGTCTGCGATGGCGTCCTTGCTGAGGAGCATGCCGCCGAGCACCGACTGCTCCGCCGCCATGTCCTGAGGGGGTTGCCGACCGAACTCTTCACCGGGCTCCGCGTCGGGCGGACCCGGGTATTCGGAATGGCCCCGATCGTCTACTACAGCCACTCGACCGACCTTCCCCATCACTGTTGCACCGCCCCGGGAAAAGCTTCCCGGTGTTGGTGCTACGAACTCTTTGTACTCGCCCCCACCGACAACCTTCGCAGGCTCTTCCTGGCAGCCGGCGTCGTGATCGCGAGACACGCCGGGACGACGTTAGGGATTAGCTACCCGGTGTTCAAACCAGCCTGTGCACACAGCTGGGGAGAAATTGTGTAAACCGCTGGGTACGTGTGTTAACCCCATGGGGATAACCTGAGGATAAGTGCATGTCACAATCCCAAGTGCCCAGTTCAGAGCCGTTTTTTGGTTTCTCACAACTGTGGATGAAAACCCGTTCGGCGTGTCTTTCGCGTTGACGACTCGGGCGTGTTGAGTTGATCGCCCCTGCATGGCAATATGATTCACCTCACAGATCTCCGGCGTGGGCGGCTAACTTCCAGACACACCTGGAAGCCGCCCCTCTGCACGCCTCACACCCGCGAAAACGGGCCCGATAGGGCGGCTGAGAGCCGGAATCGACAAGCGCAGGCCCCCCGCGCGCCGAGGCGTCCGGGGGGCCTGTGTGTGAACGGGTCGACTAGGCGCCGACGACGTTCAGGTGGAACTTCGCAACCACGTCGGGGTGCAGGTTCACGACGACGGCGTGCTTGCCGGTCGCCTTGATGTGAGCCTTCGGCAGCTCCAGGCTGCGCTTGTCGACGACGGGTCCGCCGGCAGCCTTGATGGCAGCGGCGACGTCGGCGGCGGTAACCGAACCGAAGAGCTTGCCCGAGTCACCGGCGGTCTTGACCGTCAGCGAGATGTTCTCGATGCCCTCGATGGCGGCCTTGAGCTCCTTGGCGTGGTCGAGACCGCGCACGGCGCGGGCTTCCTGCGCACGACGGATGCCTTCGACCTGCTTCTCGGCGCCACGGGTGGCGACGATGGCCAGGCCGCGGGGCAGCAGGTAGTTGCGGCCGTAGCCGTCCTTGACCTCGACGGTGTCGCCAGGCGCACCGAGGTTGTCCACGTCAGCGGTGAGGATGAGCTTCATGTCTTTCCTCCCTTTCCTTAGCGAGCCACGGTGGCGTAAGGCAGCAACGCCACCTCACGTGAGTTCTTGACGGCAATGGCAACGTCGCGCTGGTGCTGGACGCAGTTGCCGGTGACACGGCGCGCACGGATCTTGCCGCGGTCGCTGACGTACTTACGCAGCAGCGTCGTGTCCTTGTAGTTGATCTGCGTGTTCTTCTCTTTGCAGAAGATGCAGATCTTCTTCTTCATTACCTTGTCGCGCAAGGGCGGCTTCGGCATTTGTTTGCTCTTTTCTGGATGTTCCGATCAGGTACGGATCAGAACGGGGGTTCGTCGCTCCCACCACCAGAGCCTCCGAAGGAGCCGGACGCCTGCGGCGCGCTGCCCCACGGATCATCTCCGCCGGTATTGGATTGCGGACGTCCGCCGCCCGATCCGCCGGAGGAACCGAAGCCTCCACCGCCGCCGCCGCCACGGTTGGCCTTGTTGACCTTGGCCGTGGCGTACCTCAGCGAGGGGCCGATCTCGTCGACCTCGAGCTCGACGACAGTGCGCTTTTCACCTTCACGAGTTTCGTAGGAGCGCTGCTTGAGCCGGCCGCTCACGATCACTCGCGAGCCACGGGTCAAACTCTCCGCGACGTTCTCGGCTGCCTCGCGCCAGATGTTGCAACGCAGAAACAGCGCTTCGCCGTCTTTCCATTCATTGGTCTGACGGTCGAAGGTGCGGGGCGTGGACGCGACAGTGAAGTTCGCGACCGCGGCACCCGCGGGGGTGAATCGAAGCTCCGGATCAGCCGTCAAGTTTCCGATGACGGTGATGACGGTGTCGCCTGCCATATGGTTCCTCCTGCAGAATGTGGAGTTCGGTTGGGCACGAGCCTAGGGCTGGTGACCGACAGAAATCACTTGTTGTGGCGCAGAACCTTCGTACGCAGCACCGATTCGTTCAGACCGAGCTGACGATCGAGCTCCGCGACGGTGGCGGGCGTAGCGCTGATGTCGATCACCGCGTAGATGCCTTCGCTGTGCTTCAGGATCTCGTAGGCGAGACGACGCTTACCCCAGACATCGACCTTGTCGATCTTGCCGCCGTCCTGGCGAACAACATTGAGGAACGTATCCAGCGAAGGAGCAACAGTGCGCTCGTCCAGGCTGGGGTCAAGGATGACCATCAATTCGTAATGACGCATAAGACCTCATCACCTCCTATGGACTAGTGAAAACGGCCACGGACTGTCCGTGGCAGGAGGGTCGTTGCGTCAGCAACCTTTGCAGGGTACACGACGAGCCCCTGACCAGCGAAATCAGCCCTGCCGGTGTGATCGGGGGTACGGCTGGGTACGCCGACACGATGGCAGATGACGAGAAGTTCCACCACGGCGACAAGGTCGAGTGGAAGACACACGGCACCACCACGTCCGGCGAGGTGGAAGAGAAGATCACCGAGGACACCGAGGCGGCGGGCCGCACCGTGCGGGCCTCCGAGGACGACCCGCAGTACCGCGTCGTCAGCGACAAGAGCGGGAAGGACGCCGTCCACAAACCCGACGCCCTGCGACGCGCGAGCGACTGACCGCCCTGTGCGCCTTTTCGGTAGTTCTGGCTACCAGAAAGGCGCACGGGGCGCGGAGCGCCCTAGTGTGGATTCATGCATATCGGAGCTCGGCAGCGGTCGCCGATCACGGCGGTCGTCGTCGGGTTGGCGGGCCTCGCCATGCTCGCCGGCTACCTGCAGAAGGCGCGGTGCGCCGGGGCGCCGTTCGACGGCGTCGGCCGCAGCCTGATCTTCGACCGCATCAAGGACACGCAGGTCTGCTATTCCGACATCCAGTTCCTGTGGCTCGGCCGCGACGTCAATCTGCACGTCTTCCCGTACGTCAGCGGCGGCATCAACGCCGACGGCGTCCTCACCGGGGGCACCGTCGAGTACCCGGTGCTGAGTGGTGTGCTGATGTGGCTCGGCGGCATCGGTTCGCACACCGACGCCGACTTCCTCCTGCACTCGGCGTTGATCCTCGCCCCGTTCGGCCTGCTCACGGCGTGGATGCTGGGGCGGCTCGCGGGCTGGTGGGCGCTGTTGTGGTCGGCGACGCCACCGCTGGTGCTGTACGCCTTCCACAACTGGGAACTACCGGTGGTCGCGACGTCTGTGGCCGCGATCTTCGTGATGACATTCGAACGCATCCCGCTCCGCACCCGTGCGGTCCTCGCGGCGGTGCTCCTCGCGGTCGGGTTCTGCCTGAAGCTGTATCCGGGTGCGTTCGTGCTGCCGCTGATCGCGTACGTCCTCACCCGGAACGGCACCGCGGAGCGACGCTACGACGTGCGCGGCGCGGTGCTGGTCGCGGTCGCCGCGATCACCACCGTCGTGGCGGTGAACCTGCCGTTCGCGCTCATCTCCTACCGCGGATGGCGGGCGTCGTTCACGTTCCAGGAGAACCGTCAGGCCGACCTCACCACCAACTCCATCTGGTACTGGGGGCTGCGTCCGCTGTTCGGGCCGGTCGCCGACGACGTCCCGCTGCCCGCGTACGACCAGACGGTCAGCCTGCTGTCGCCGCTCCTCGTGTGCGCCGCGTTCGCGATCGCCCTGCGGCTCGGCTGGTCGCGGTTCCACCGCGACGGCGTGTACCCGTGGATCGCCGTCAGCGCCGCCATGCTGTGTGGATTCCTGCTTCTGCACAAGGTGCATTCACCGCAGTACACACTGTGGCTGATCCCGTTCTTCGTGCTGCTGCGCGTCCCGTGGGGGCTCGTCGCCGCGTACCTCGTGGCCGACCTGTCGATGGGGATCGGCGTCTTCAAGTACTTCGGGGCCCTCGCCGCCCAGACGGACGCGTCGACGTTCGAGGTGCTGGTGAAATTCGGGGTGTGGGGCCGTGCGGGACTGCTGGTGGTGCTGTTCTTCGTGTTCCTGCGCGCGACTCTCCGGCATCCGCCCGTCCGCGGGCGCACCGGTCCGGGCTCGGGCCGGCGGCCGATGCTGAAATCTCCCGAGCCGGCGCGATGAGCGAATCCTGGTTCGCGCATCCGACTCTCACCGGACGGCACGTACGCCTCGAACCGCTGGGCGAGAAGCACGTCGACGGTCTGCTGGACGCGGTCGACGATCCCCGCATCTTCCACTGGACGTCCGTCGCGATCGCCGACCGGGACGACGCCGCAGCGTTCGTCCGCGGCGCGGACGAGGATCCGACCCGGTTGGCGTACGCGCAGATCGACGTTCACACCGAGCGGATCGTCGGTTCGACTTCGCTGTATCTGATCGACCCGAAGAACCGCAGCCTCGCGATCGGGCACACCTGGTTGTCGCGTTCCGCGCAGGGAACGCTGATCAATCCGGACTCGAAACTGCTGTTGCTGCGGCGGGCGTTCGAGGACCTCGGCGCGGTCCGCGTCGAATGGCACACCGACGAGCGCAATGCCCACTCCCGCGGCGCCATCGCCAAGCTGGGGGCCGAGTTCGAGGGCATCCTGCGCAAGCACCGGCGTCGCCGCGACGGATCGTGGCGCAACACCGCTCTGTTCTCGATGATCGACGAGGAATGGCCGCGCATCTGCCCCCGACTCGAGGCGCGAGTCGAGGGCTGACGCGGCCGGGTCACGTCACAGCACGGGCGCGGTGGCCGTCACCCGCTTCACGAACTCGACGACGGCCGAGCGCATTTCGCTGCTGCGCGGAACCGCCCCGGACATCCAGAACGCGCCGTGGAGGAGTCCGTCGAAGCGGATCGCTTCCGTGTCGACCCCCGCCTGCCGTAGCGCCCCGGCGTACGCCTCGGCCTCGTCGCGGGCCACCTCGTTTTCGGTGGTGAGCACGAGCGCGGGCGGAAGCCCCTCGAGGCTCGCGGCGCGACTCGGGACGGCGTACGGATGGGTCGCGTCCTCGGGCGAGTACAGGTAGTTGCTCCAGAACCAGTCGAGGTCGCCGGCACCGATCACGTATCCCTGAGCGAACTCCCGCCGGGAGGGGAACTCCGCGTTCGGATCGATCACCGGATAGATCAGCACCTGCCCCCGCAACCGCGGTCCGCTTTCGTCGCGGGCCCGCAGCGCGGTGACCGCGGCCAGGTTGCCGCCGGCGCTGTCACCCATGACGACGACGTTGCCGGGGTCCCCGCCGTAGTTCCCGACGTTGGCTGCCACCCACTGCAGTGCGGCCGACGCGTCGTCGGCGGCGGCCGGGAACCGGTGTTCGGGAGCCCGGCGGTACGTCGCGGCGACGACGATCGCGCCTGCACCGTTCGCGACCGCGCGTGCGGGTTCGTCGACGACGTCGAGGTCGCCGGCCACGAAACCGCCGCCGTGGAAGTACAGGACCACCGGGTGCGGCGCCTGCCCGTCCGGGATGTAGACCCGCAGCGCGATCTGCGCTCCGCCGCTCTCGTAGTGCGCGTCCACCACGCGGGCGACGGGTTCGGGCGGCGCCTGCAGTCCGGTGAACGTCGCCACCACCGCCCGCACCTCGTCGACGGTGCTGTGCTCGAAAGCCTTCAGCCCCTGCGCCTGTAGTCCGGCGATCAGTTCGGCTGCGTGTGAATCGAGTGCCATGTCGGTCTCCTCTGTCGGGGGTTGGGGGTCAGGACACTGTGGAAGCCCGGCGGACACGCTGCCCGGCGGCGGAGGCGACGCGGGCCTCCGCCCGGGTGAGCGCGAATCCGGAGTAGCCGCCGGCGACGACCTCCTCGCAGGTGGCCCGGTAGGTGGGGGCGCCGCCGAGATAGACCATGCAGGCGCGGGGTTTGCCGGGGATGTTCGCGCCCATATACCAGGAGTTCGTCTCCGGCAGCAGGGTCTGGTTCGCGATGTCGTTGGTCATTGCGCCCCAATCGCTTTCGGCCTGCGCCGTGGGCTCGATGACGTCGAGGCCGCGCCGGTCCAGGTAGTCGATCGCATCGGTGGCGAAGTCGACGTGGTCCTCGATGGCCAGCGGCATGTTGTAGAGCACCGACGGCGACTGCGGCCCGGTGATGACGAACAGGTTCGGGAACTCGTTGACCATGATGCCGAGGTACGTCCTGGGTCCGTGCTCCCACTTCTCGGCCAGCGGCAGGCCGCCCCGACCGCGGATGTCCATCGCCATCAGCGGGCCGGTCATGGCATCGAATCCGGTTGCGAGCACGATGGTGTCGACCTCGTAGACGCGGTCGCCGACCCGGACTCCCGTCGGGGTGATCTCGTCGATCGGCGTGGTTTTGACGTCGACGACGCTCACCGTGTCGCGGTTGAACGCCTCGTAGTAGTTGGTCTCGAGCGGTGGCCGCTTGGTGCCGTACGCGTAGCCGGTCGGGGCGAGCGTCGCCGCCTTGGCCGGGTCCTGGACCCGCTCGTGGATCCGCCCGCGGATGTAGTCGGCGATCGTGTCGTTGGCCGCCTTGTCGAACAGGATGTCCTGATAGGAGTCGATGAACAACCGGAATCCGCCGGCGTTCCAGCGTTCGTCGAACGTGCGGCGACGCTCGTCGGCGTCGACGGCGAGCGCGGACGGCTGCACCTGATCGAACGGGACGCCGAGGAAGTGGTTGCGGGCCGCGTTCCGCACGTCCGCGTAGTTGCCCTTGATGTCCGCCACCTCGTCCGGGTCGATCGGACCGTTGCCGAGGGGGGTCGCGAAGTTGGGGGTGCGCTGGAAGACGACGAGTTCGGCGGCGTCCTCGGCGATGAACGGGATCGCCTGGATCGCGCTGGCCCCGGTCCCGATCACGGCGACCCGCTTGCCGGTGAAGTCGGCGCCCTCGCGCGGCCAATTGCCGGTGAGCAGCACCTCCCCGCGGAAGTTCTCGATGCCGCCGAACTCCGGCGTCTTCGGCACCGACAGGTTGCCCGCCCCCGAGATGAAGTACCGGCTGCGCACGACGGCGCCGTCGTCGGTGCGGACCGTCCACACCGAGTCCTCGTCGCTCCAGTGCACGCCGATCACCCGGGTGCCGAACGTGATGTCCTTCCGCAGGTCGAAGCGGTCGGCGACGTGTTCGAGGTAGCGGAGGATCTCCGGCTGTCCGGCGAACTTCTCACTCCACCGCCAGTCCTGCTGCAGATCCTCGTCGAACGAGTACGAGTAGTGGACGCTCTCGATGTCGCAGCGGGCTCCCGGGTACCGATTCCAGAACCAGGTGCCGCCCACGTCCGAGCCGGCCTCGAACACCCGCGTCGACAGCTTCATCGTGTCGCGCAACTTGCGGAGCGCGTAGAGGCCGGCGAACCCGGCACCCACGACCACGACATCGACGTCGGCGGAAGAATTGGTCTTTGACATGGTGTTGGGCTCCTCGCGAACGGTGGGTTCCGGCTGAGTTCGTGCGGTCAACCGGGGTATGCCGACAACGATGACCCGCGTCACATCACCCCCACACGGGGTGAAACACCCCCTTGATTACCTGTGTTGTCCGTCACAGCAGGTGGGGGTACGTTCGTGCCACACCTGGCCGAACGGACACGGGAGACATCCACTGACTCGCTCGAGAGAACTCACCAGGTCGATGACCAGCTTCATCGGCCGGCGCCGCGAGATCGAGGAAGCCCGCGCCCGCCTCCAGCAGTCCCGGCTGGTGTCGCTGCTCGGCGCGGGCGGTGTGGGCAAGACGCGGTTGGCCGAGGAACTCGCGGTCCGATCCGCGCGTGCCTTCCGCGACTCCGTCCGGTGGATCGACCTCGCACCCGTCCGCGACCCCGGCGCACTGCCCTCCGCGGCCGCGGCCGCGCTCGGTGTCACCGATCAGTCCAGCCGCGCGGTGATGGACAAGGTAATCGACCACCTGCGGTCGCGGCACCTGCTGATCGTCGTCGACAACTGCGAGCACCTGCTGTCCGCCGCCGGTGAATTCGTCGGCACCGTTCTGGCCGCCGCGCCGGAGGTCCGGGTGCTCACCACGAGTCGCGAACCGCTCGGGATCGCCGGTGAATTCACGTACGTGCTTCCGCCGCTGAACACCCCGGGTGAGTTGGAGGACTGCCGCGCCGCGGACATCGCCCCGTTCGAATCGGTGTCGCTGCTCGTCGAGCGGGCGCAGGGTGTCGTCGCCGACTTCCGTCTCACCGACGCGAACGCTCCCGCCGTCGCCCAGTTGTGCAATCAGCTCGACGGGATTCCGCTCGCCATCGAACTCGCCGCTGCCCGGCTGCGGTCGCTGTCCGCGTCGCAACTCGTCGAACGTCTCGACCAGCGGTTCGCGCTCCTCACCGGCGGCGACCGTGCGGCGATGCCCCGCCAGCAGACGCTGCGCGCCCTCATCGACTGGAGTTACGAACTGTGCTCCGACACCGAGCGGCGACTGTGGTCCCGGCTCGCCGTGTTCCCCGGCAGCTTCGATCTCGAAGCCGCGGAAGCGATCACCGGGTTCGGTGAGCTGTCCGACTCGCCGGTCATCGACGTCCTCGACCGGCTGGTCGGAAAATGCCTTGTCACCGTGGACCGTTCGACCGAAAGACTCCGCTATTCGCAGCTGATGACGGTCCGCGAATACGGGCACGAGCTTCTCGACCTCGGCGGGGAACGCGACGAACTGTACCGGCGACATCTCGAGCACTATTCGGAGCGCGCCCGCCGGTCGTCGCTCGACTGGTGCGGGCCAGGACAATCCGAGACGCTCGCGGCACTGCGGATCGACCACCCCAACCTCGTCGCCGCCCTGGACTGGGCCCTGCACGACGACTCGCAGCGGGCCGCGGCCGCAGAACTGGCCGTCGCCCTGCGGTACCACTGGATCGCCGGCGGCAACCTGTCCGACGGTCGGATCCGGCTCGAGCGGATCCTGCAGCGGCTCACCGAACCGACCCGGGAGCGGGGCGACGTGCTGTGGGTGACGGCGTGGACCGCGCTGATCCAGGGCGACCGCGACGCCGCGCGGGAACACCTCGACGAATGCACGGCGATCGCGACGGCACTCGGCGACGAGCGACTGCGGGCGCACGCCGATCACTGGGCGGGGATCCACGCGGTGTTCTCCGGCCGCCCCGCGGACGCGATCCTGCTGTTCCGGGACGCGATCGCCGTCCACCGCGCCGTCGGGGACACGGCGTCCGCGCTGACGGCGTCGTTCGAACTGGGCATGGCGCAGACCTACGACGGACGTCTCGACGACGCGCTGGAGACGTGCCGCGACGTGATCGCGGTGGCGGACCGGCACGGCGAGAAGTGGAACAAGGCCTACGCCCTCTGGGTTTCGAGCGTCGCGTACTTCCACCTGGGCCGGGCCGAGGACGCCGTCGACGCCGCCCAGCAGGCACTGCGGATCCAGCGCGACTTCAAGGACAAGATCTGCACCGCCCTGTCGATCGAGGTGCTGTCGTGGGTGGCGACGTCGAGCGGTGACGCGAACGCGGCGGCGACACTGTGCGGCGCCGCGAAGGGGGTGTGGCATCGGCTCGGCACGTCCGTCGCGGCGTTCGGCCCCCAGATCACCGACGACTCACGGTCGTCCGAGCGGGAC
Organism: Rhodococcus sp. NCIMB 12038; assembly: GCF_002165735.1. Lineage (NCBI taxonomy): Bacteria > Bacillati > Actinomycetota > Actinomycetes > Mycobacteriales > Nocardiaceae > Rhodococcus > Rhodococcus sp. NCIMB 12038. Next base: position 21,450 of record NZ_NHML01000003.1, on the reverse strand, counting down.
GCCGCCCGCATGGTGGGGCCCGGCGAGTTCGCCCAACTCGCAACGCCCGCGGTCCGGCTCACCATCGAGCAGGCGGTCGATCTCGCGCTCGGCACCCGAACCGAGGACGCGGCGGCGCCCGTCGCCGAGGCGTCGCCGCTGACGAAGCGGGAACAGGAGATCGCCGAACTGCTCGCGCAGGGTCTCAGTAATCGGCAGATAGCCGAGGGCCTGGTGATCTCGCGGCGCACCGTCGACGGGCACGTCGAGCACATCTTCGACAAGTTGGCCGTCAGCTCCCGCACCCAGGTGGCGGCGTGGGTCGCGGCCCGGGCGCATCCGCCCGCCGTGGAGACCGGCCGGTAGCCGGGCCGTAACCGCAGTCCCCGCGAAAGGCACTGCACAGTCGGGGATCTCGACGGTCTATACTCCACGTCGTCGCCCACGGTCGTGGGCACCACCACGGGGAGGCAACGCATGACGTCGCAGCAGCAGGACACCGGGGCGGACTACCGCGGGCCGCTGGCACCGCCGCCCGCCAGCAGTCTGCCGCTCGCCATTCTTGCGATTATCGCGTTCGTGCCGTTCGGCATCGTCGCGCTGCTGCGTGCGCGCACCGTCCACCGGTTGTGGGAGCGCGGCGAGTACGACCTGTCGGTGCGCGCCGCCGCCGACGCCCGCCAGTGGTCGATCCGCGCGATCGCCCTCGGTGTCTCGATCGCCGTGTTCGCGGTCGGGGCGGCGCTGGTGCTGTCGAAGCCCTAGCCCGGCGAAACGCCGTGAGCGGGAGCTGCTTCTACCGGTGGCCGCGGACGTAGCCAGGCCGGCAGCCACCGCGGCTGCGCATCGGGCGCCTGGTCGAGCACCCCGCCCGCCGGATCGTCGATGAAGCCGTACCGCACGAGGTCCTCGTCGGGCCGGTAGATCTGGCGGAGGATGAGCGCGCAGATGACCACGACCGCGACGTCGCGGACCACCACCGCGGCGGTGAACCACTGCTCGGGGAGACCCTTGTTGGACACGCCGAGGTAGTAGAACATGCGCGGCACCCACACGAGTGCGTCGATCGTCATCCAGGCCAGCAGGATCCGCCGGTGCGGGAACGCGAGCACGGCCAGCGGCACGAGCCACAGCGAATACTGCGGGCTCCACACCTTGTTGGTGAGGAGGAAACCCGCGACCAGCAGGAAGCACAGTTGGGTGAGCCGCGGCCGTCGCGGCGCCGTCAGCGCAATATACCCGATCCCGACACACACGAGCGCGAACAGCAGGAACGACACCGCATTGAGCACGGTGGGCGCCTCACCGGCCGCCAGGATTCCGTCGAATCCGGTCCAGCCCGTGAATGAGGAGATGACGTTGTAGACGGAATCCGGGTCGGCGCCGCGTTCGGAATTGAGCCGGAAGAACTCGGCCCAGCCGCGCGGGAACAGCACGGCGATCGGCAGATTCACCGCGATCCACGCACCGACCCCGGTCAGTGCCGTCACCGACCAGTCCCGCACCCGGCCCGTGCGCAGGCACAGCACCAGCAGGGGTCCGAGCAGGAGCAGCGGATACAGCTTGGCGGCGCCGCCGAGCCCGAGCAGGATCCCGGCGAGCACCGGCCGTTTCCGCGACCACGCCAGCAGCCCGCCCGCGGCGAAAGCCGTTGCGAGGGGATCGAAATTCGTGAACGCGTGCACGATCACGAGCGGGGACGCGGCGATCAGCGCGGCATCCCAGATCCGGCGTCCGGCCAGCAGCGCACTCGCCCAGACGGTGACCAGCCAGGCCAGTGCCAGACCGAGCGCGACGACGTTGAAATAGATCGCGACCTGCAGGGCACCGGGCAACCAATGCACCGCATCCCACGACTTCGCGATCGTCATCGCGCCGTACTGGTAGAGCCCGGAGATCACCGGGTATTCCATGTAGCGGCGCTGGATCTGGCCGTTGCCCGCGGTCTCTTCCCACCACTTCTTGTAGGGGAACGCGCCCTCGTTCAACCGTTCCGCCCCGTACAGGGGGACCGTGTCCGAGTAACACATCGCGACGTACTGCCTGCTGCCGCTCCAGTCGAGTCCGAGCGCACCGTTCTCGCCGACGGGAGCCTGCTGGATGCACGGCGCCTTCGCGAACCAGCCGAGCGCGAGAAACACGATCGCCAGCAACAGGATGGCGCGCATCGGCGTGAAGAACCGGCTGCGCCCGACGACCGCGTGCCGTCCGACCGGACCGCCGATCACGCCGGACAGATCGGCGGTCAGCGGGTCGGTGCGCCCGGGAAGATCCCGCCAGTCCGCGGAACGCCGATCCTTCGCCAGCGGCGCGGGCGAGACGAATTCCGTCTCGCCCGCGTCTCGGACGGCGTGCGCGTCACGGTTGTCGGCCACTCCGCGAGGCTACCGGTCGCCGTTAACGGGTCGGAACCTGCTGCTGGCCGTTACCGGCGTTCGGCGGTGTCGTCGTCTCCGGTTCCGCCGGCACGGCCGGGGCCGGGGTGGTCTGCCGCGGTGCCAGACCCGGAATCGGGATGGTGATGCCGGGCAGGATCTCGACCGGCGACGGCGTCACGACCACCGGCGGCACGAGTTCCGTCGGCAACTGGAACGTGCTCGACGGCGGCGCCGACGTCTTGGTCGGTGCGGGCGCCGAGTAGGCCGGGACACCCGACTGACCACCGATGGAACCCGGCTTCGGGAACTTCTCGACGTCGGTGCCGTCGAGGGCGCCGTCCATCGTGTCCTTCCAGATGTCGGAAGGCAGACCGGAACCGTAGATCATGGCGCCGCCGCTGTTCTTCAGCGCCTGACCGTCGGTGGTGCCGACCCACACCGCCGTGGACAGCGACGGGGTGTACCCGACCATCCAGGCGTCCTTGTTCTGGCCGGTGTCGCCGAGCTGCGCGGTACCGGTCTTCGCCGCCGACGGGCGTCCGCCTGCCAGGTTGTGATTGCGCGAGTACCCGGCGATCGGCTCCATAGCCGACGTCACGTTGTCGGCGACGTCCTTGTCGATGCGGTCCTCACCGGTGTCGCCGCCGCGGTCGAGCAGCACCGTCCCGTCCGCACTCACGACCTTCTGCACGAAGTGCGGGGCGTGGTACGTGCCCGACGCGGCCAGCGTGGCGTACGACGACGCCATGTCGAGGACCCGCGACTGGTACTGGCCGAGCACGATGCCGTTGTTGGGACCACTGCCGTCGGGCTCGGTCAGCGAAGGTCCGACGCCGGGGATCTCCTTGGGGATGCCCGCCTTGTGGGCCATGTCGGCGATTGCCTGCGGTCCGCCGTCGAGTTCGAGTTCCTGACGGTAGAAGCTGGTGTTCAGCGACCGCTTCAGCGCCTCGGCGATGGTGCAGGTGCCGCAGCCCTCGCCCTCGACGTTGCTGATGGTGATGCCGTTGACGGTCAGCTCCGAGCTGTCGTACATCTGAGACAGCGGGATGCCCTGGTCGAGGGCCGCGGCGAGACCGAACACCTTGAACGAGGAACCGGTCTGCAGGCCGGCGTTCGCGAAGTCGTAGCCGCCACCGTCCTCGCCGCCGTAGTATGCCCGCACCGCGCCGGTCTTCGGGTCGACCGACACGACACCGGTGCGCAGGTTCTCCGGCTCACCCTCCATGTTCGAGCGGACCGAATCCACGGCCGCCGCCTGGGCGACCGGGTCGATCGTGGTGGTGATCTCGAGGCCCTCGGTGTTGAGTAGCTGCTCGCTGATCCCGGCCTCACCCAGCTCCCGCAGAACCTGGTTCTTGATCAGGCCCTCCGGTCCGGAATCCTGGTTGCCGTTGTCGACCTGAGCGATCGGCACGTACGGCGGGTACTGCATCACCGACCGGGCCGACTGTTGGAGCGTCCCCGCCGATACCATGCCGTCGAGCACGTAGTTCCAGCGCGCCTGCGCACCCTCCGGGTTGGTCTCCGGGTCGAGCAGCGACGGCAGCTGGATCGACGACGCCAGCACCGCGCTCTCCTCGACCGTCAACTGGTCGACGGGCTTGTTGAAATACGCCTTCGACGCGGCCGCGATGCCGTACGCACCACGCCCGAAGTAGATGGTGTTCAGGTACGCGGCGAGGATGTCGTCCTTGGACCACTCACGCGCCATCTTCGACGAGATGACGAGTTCCTTCATCTTTCGCGTCAGCGAACGCTCGGAACCGACCATCGTCTTCTTCACGTACTGCTGTGTGATGGTCGAGCCACCACCGGCGCTGTCCTTGCCCAGGACGTTGTCGCGGGCGGCACGCGCGAAACCACCGATCGAGAAGCCGGGGTTCGAGTAGAAGTCCCGGTCCTCGGCAGCGAGCACCGCGTCACGGGTGTGCTTCGGGATCTGGTCGAGCGTCACCTCGGTGCGGTTGCCCTCCGGCGGCACCACCTTGCTCAGCACCGACGTGCCGTCGGACGCGTAGATCGTGGCCACCTGGTTGGTCTTGAGGTCGCCGGGACGCGGAACGTCCTGGACGACGTAGGCCGCCATGAACAGCAGGATCGGGATGATCAGACCCAGCGCGACACACGCGTACGCCGTCCGGCGCACGATCTTCCACCGCGACTTCTTCACAGCCGTCTTCTTTCCACCCTTCGGCGGTTCGCCACCGCGGCCGCCACCGGTCTTGCGGCCGTTCGACGGCGGCGGTCCTGGTGGGCGCCCACCGGGGCCCGACTGGTTGCGCGCCACCGGGGGCGCACCCGCGGGACGTCCGGGCGGGGGACCGGGACGGCGCGGCGGGGGACCGGGCGGCCGGCCACCACCCTGCGGCGGCGGACCGGGACGACGCGGCGGCGGGCCGGGGGGACGGCCACCACCCTGCGGGGGCGGAGGCGGCATTCGACGCGGCGGGGGACCACCCGCAGGCTGTCCGCCGCGGGGTGGTGGACCTCCGGGGCGCCCCTGTGGCGGGGGGCCACTCGGTCGTCTCGGTCCGTTCGGTCGATCACCCGGGGCGTTGCTGCGGGGGGAACTCACGTACAAATCTCCAGTGGTTGTGGACCGGCTTCAGTCCTGCGTTACGTCTGTGGGCATTCTTCGGCCCGCGTCCGTGTTCGGGCGTGTCTACTCGCTCGCGGTGCGACGGCTCGGGGGCCGAGGCCGTGGCGACGACCGCCTGGGCCGTTTCGGTGCGGGAACGGTACCGAGAACATAGGACTGAACCAAATGGTTCCAGCTGCATGTCCGGCACACCTCGACCACGTGAACCGAGAACTCCTCCTGAGTGGACGCGAGACGCACCAACTCCTCGGCCGTACGAGCCGAACCCGACACCGGGCCCAACTTGTCGCCGAAGACCCAGGAAACCAGAGTCAACTGCTCCTTACGGCAGATCGGGCACACCACGTCACTGCCCTTGCCGTGGAACTTTGCGGCACGAAGCAGGTAGGGGCTGGCGTCACAGACCTCCTTGACACCCGTCCTGCCCGAGTAGACCTCGGCCAGGAGAGACCGGCGCTGAAGCGCATAGTCAACCACCTGCCGCTGTATCCGCACGGAGACCAGAGTACGTGCGTCGCGTTCGGAGAGAAGGGGTCGGTCGAGTGACGCTGGTCAAACCCGGTTGCCGCACTACGATGCCGATGTGGCCTCAGGACCGTCCTCGCAGACTCGCGCACGTGACCTCGACCGGGTCAATGCGTGCAGCCAACTCGACGCCGCGTACGCCGACGGCCAGCTCGGCGCCGGCGAGTACCACGACCGGTCCGCGCAGGCCATGTCCGCGAAGACCCTGTCCGAGCTGAACCTGCTGATCAGCGACCTGCAACTGCCGTCGGCGGTCACGGAACAGGCACCCGTCCGGACCCCGGGATCACCCCGCCTGGCGCTGCGGATCGCGGTCGCGTGCGGGGCGGTGATCGCGGTCGGCGCGATCGGTCTCGCGCTCACCGAGCAGGACGGCCCCGACCCCGCCGTCACACCCGTCCCGGCGCAGGTCGAAAAGCCCCTCGCCCAGCCGGAGGTCGCGGTACCCGCGGTCGAGCCGATCATCGTCGGTGCGGCGCAGCCCCTCACCCAGGACGGGATCTACGCCCTCTTCGAGCAGTACCGGCAGAAGTTCGGCGACCTCACCGTCCACGAACTGGGGTTGTACGACCAGTACGCGATCCTGTCGCGGACGGCGCCGGACGCCCCCGACAAGGTCGACCGGTACGACTTCCGCGGCGGATTCAAGACGTCGGACACCCGCACGCAGCGCCTCCCCGGAACCGGCGAGGTCGACCTCGCCCAGGTCGACGTCCCCAAACTCGTCGCGCTCATCGCCGACGCACCCCGGCTGGTCGGCGTCCCGGACGGCAGCATCGGGCACGTCCTCCTCGCCGACGGCGGCAAGGGACCCGCCATCAACGTGTACGTCTACGACAAGGCCCAGACCGGTGGGGGTTATCTGCGGGCGACCCTCGGCGGAGACGTGTGGCAGGTGAACCCCGCGAACTAGCGGTTTGCGCTCTAAGATCCTCGGGTGGCCAGCCGATACCCCGCGAACACGCGGGCGCGAGACGTCGATCGAGCCAACACGTCCGCGCTGCTCGATGCCGCGTTCGGCGACGGCCAGATCAACAAGTCCGAGCACCGTGCGATGTCCGACCTAGCCTCGGAGGCCCGCACCCTCGCCGACCTGGACGTTCTGGTCGGTGACCTGCAACGGCCCGCCGACGCACCGCCGGACGCACGGCCCCCGCGCGACACCGCCAAGCCCTGGTTCCCGCTCGCCGTCGCCGCGGTCGCGGTCGTGGCGGCGGTCGGCGCCTTCACCCTCGCCGCCGGCGACGACGCGGAGGCCACCGTGACGCCCGTCGCGCAGCAGATCGATTTCGATGCCGTCGAACCGCTGGTCGTCGCGACCCCGAACCCCGTGTCCCCCGAGGGCATGAAGGTGTTCCTCGACCGGTACCGCGCCAAGTTCGGCGACCTGATCGTCGACGACCTCACCCTCTACGAGGGTGGCCACGCCAGCCTCGAACGCGCGCTCCCACTCGAACCGAACCGGATGGTGAGCTACGGCTACCGCGGCGGCTTCACGCCGTCCGGCACCCCGACCACCCGGAAGGTCGACACCCCCGTGTTCGACTTGTCGACGCTGAACCTCGACAGGATCGGCGGGACGGTCGCGGGTGCCCCGGTGAGCCTGAACGTCCCCGACGGAAAAGTCAGTCACATCTCGTTCCAGACCGACAGCGGCGGTCCCACCGTGTCGATCTACGTGACCAACGAGTTCAGCGAGAGCGGATACATGGAGCTCGCCCCGTCCGGCGAACCCCTGAGCGTCCGTCCCTTCGGCCGATAGGACGCAGATGCCCAGGACCACACTCGCCGGTGTCCGCGCCCGCGACTCCGACCGCGCCGATGCGTGCGGGCTGCTCGACGCCGCCCTCGCCGACGGTCAACTGTCCGCCTCGGAACACACCTCGCGCACCTCCACCGCGATGCGGGCGAAGACGTTCGACGAACTCGAACGCCTGATCGGGGACCTCCAGATCCCCAGCAGGCTCGCGGCCAGTCCCGTCGTGTCGCCGCGCCGCCGACGATCGCCCCGGCGGTGGGTGTACGCCGCGATCCTCGTCGTCGCCGCGGCCGCCGTCGGCGGCATCGCCGGGGCCGTCGCGAACAGCGATCTCGGCCCGTCGAAGTCGGTGCCGAACCTGACCACCGGCGCCGGCCTGCACTTCTTCCTCGACGAGTACCGCGCCGAGTACGGCGACACCGTCGCCGACGACCTCGGCCTCTACCCGGAACACGCCGTCGTCGACCGGCCGGCCTCCGGAAACGCGAGGCAGTCCGATTCCTACCTCTACGACGGCGAGTTCGACGACTGGGGCAGTTCCTCCAGCCGCGCCGCCGACGAGAGGTCCTTCGACCTCGGCACCGTCGACCAGGTCGCGATCGCCGGACTGCTCGCCGGGGCACCCGAAACGCTGCGTGTCCCCGACGGTGCGGTGGAGATCGTGTCCTTCGGCTACGAACCCGGCTCCGACGACGGACCGCCGACCATCTCCATCCACGTGAAGAACGCCGACGGCGACAGCGGGCACATGGTCGTCGGATTCGACGGCGAGCCGTTCGACATCTACCCGTTCGAGGACTGAGCGTCCGGGCGGCTGTCCCGCCCCCTGACGCATCGTCGGCGATTCCGCGCGCCCGGACCAGGGTCAATAACCTGTGACGGCTTGTCCCATGTATCGAGCGGGCGTATCGTCCTATATATCGGTGCGATATAGTTTTGAATCGCATCACACGGTTAGGTCGGGCGACTCAGGGGGTGGACATGCTCGAATTGGCAATTCTCGGGCTGCTCCACGAGTCACCCATGCACGGATACGAGCTACGCAAGCGGTTGACGGGACTCCTGGGTGCATTCCGCGCCTTCTCCTACGGTTCCCTCTATCCGACGCTCCGACGCATGCAGGCAGACGGTTTGATCGCCGAGGACGCAGGTCCTCCGGGGACCGTCAAACGTCGCGCCCGCCGCGTCTACCAGCTCACGCCGATCGGCAAGGAGCGGTTCAAGGAACTGGTCGCCGACACGGGTCCGCAGAACTACACCGACGATGGATTCGGCGTTCATCTCGCCTTCTTCAGCCGCACCCCCGCCGAGGCGCGGATGCGGATTCTCGAAGGCAGACGACGCCAGGTCGAGGAGCGCCGGGAGGGGCTTCGAGACGCGATCGGCAGAGCAAGCGGCACGCTGGATCGCTACACCAAGCAGCTCCACCAGCTCGGCCTCGAATCCAGTGAGCGTGAAGTGCGCTGGCTCAACGAGCTGATCGCCGCCGAGCAATCGACAGCAACACCTAAGAAAGAAGGAGAACCCGACCATGGGTGAGAACAGCACCGCGGTGCGCGTAGCCATTGTGGGCGTGGGGAACTGTGCCTCGTCCTTGGTTCAGGGCGTGCAGTACTACAAGGACGCCGACGAGACGGCGACCGTTCCCGGCCTCATGCACGTCAAGTTCGGCAAGTACCACGTGCGCGACGTGCAGTTCGTCGCCGCGTTCGACGTCGACGCCAAGAAGGTCGGATTCGACCTGTCCGAGGCCATCTTCGCCAGCGAGAACAACACCATCAAGATTGCCGACGTCCCGCCGGCCGACGTTCCGGTGCTGCGCGGCCCCACCCTCGACGGCATCGGCAAGTACTACGCCGAGACCATCGAGATCTCCGAGGCCGAGCCCGTCGACGTCGTCAAGGCTCTGAAGGACGCCAAGGTCGACGTGCTGGTCTCGTACCTGCCCGTGGGTTCCGAGGACGCCGACAAGTTCTACGCCCAGTGCGCCATCGACGCGAATGTCGCGTTCGTCAACGCCCTGCCCGTGTTCATCGCCTCCGATCCCGAGTGGGCCGCGAAGTTCAAGGACGCCGGCGTCCCGATCGTCGGCGACGACATCAAGTCGCAGGTCGGCGCCACCATCACCCACCGCGTGATGGCGAAGCTCTTCGAAGACCGCGGCGTGCAGCTCGACCGCACCATGCAGCTGAACGTCGGCGGCAACATGGACTTCAAGAACATGCTCGAGCGTGACCGCCTGGAGTCGAAGAAGATCTCCAAGACGCAGGCCGTGACGTCGAACCTGACCCGCGACCTCGGTCCGGGCAACGTGCACATCGGCCCGTCGGACCACGTCGGCTGGCTCGACGACCGCAAGTGGGCGTACGTCCGCCTCGAGGGTCGCGCGTTCGGTGACGTTCCGCTGAACCTGGAGTATAAGCTCGAGGTCTGGGACTCCCCGAACTCGGCAGGCATCATCATCGACGCCGTCCGCGCAGCCAAGATCGCCAAGGACCGCGGCATCGGCGGACCCGTCTACCCGGCGTCCGCGTACCTGATGAAGTCCCCGCCGGTCCAGATGGCGGACGACAAGGCTCGCATCGAGCTCGAGGCGTTCATCATCGGCGCGGAGTAATCCACGCAGCTTTACCGAGCGCATAGGTCGCTCAGCTCCCGGCGAATGCACCTTTCGTCGTCTTCACGGCGACGAAAGGTGCATTCGCCTTTGTGTTCGACTTCTTGTCAGACCCTCCCTCTACGGTGACACCCAGGATTCATCGAGGGAGGCGTGATGTCCGACAACACTTTCGATCGCGAGATCGACGACGCCTGGACCGAGCTCCAGGACCGTCTGACCGGCTACGTGCACGCGATGGAGGACGACGACGAACTGGTGCTGCAATCGCAGTACGACAGCGTCGACGAGGGCCTCGTCGAGACCGCCGCGTGTGTGCGGTTCTTCGCCTGGGCCGGCGACAAGGTGCGGTGCGAGGTGCCGTCCAACCGCTTCCTGCACCCGGCGCGGGCGCTCACCGCGGAGGAGCACGAGCGGCTGATCGAACTCGGCTGGAACCGCCCCGACCTGTGCGAGCACGTCGACGAGGGCAACGGTTCCGCGTCGTACTACCTCGACGCCGACCGGGAGGACGCCCACCTGCTGGCGTCGATGACGGTCACCGTGTTCCGGGAGATCTGGGACCTTCTGCACCCCTCGTTCCTGAAGGCGATCACCGGCGGCCGGGACGAGACCGCCGAGTTCGGTACCGCCGACGTCCCCGCCCAGCTGCGCGACGGCACCGGGTTGCGCGACCGTGTCGACGCCGCGGTCGAGGCCATGCTCGAGCAGGAACCGGGCAAGGACGCGGACGGCGACATCCTCGTGTGGGTCGGCGACCTCCCCACGTATGTGCGGGCGATCGAGGAAGACGCCCGCGTCGAGGTGTTCGCCCGCGTGGTCCACACGATCAGTGATCGCACGCGCACGGCGGAAGCTCTCGCCGACCTCAACCGCCAGTGGCCCGACATCAAGTTCCTGCTCATCGTCGACAACGTGGTCGCCGTCATGCGTGTCGACGGGTCACCGTTCGTCGCCGATCATCTGGTGTCGGTGTTCCGGATGTTCGAGCATTTCGTGGACACCATCGATGACGCGTTCGCCGAAAAGCTTGGCGGCAAACTCAATTCCACGCCCGAGGCCACGTCCTCGTCCGCCGAGCACGAATGCGCGGACGAGTTCCCCGCCGCCCTCGTGACCCTGATCCACCTCGACTCCGAGAGCGGCCTCGACCCCGACGACGTCGCGGAAATCTGCGGACGCGACCGCGACACCATCCTTGAATTCCTCCGCCTCTGCTCCGAGCAGGAGATCGAGTGGCGCCACAATGCCGAACTCGCCCGCGAGGAGGACGCCGAAGAGGCAGCCATGTGCGAGGACGAGTCGCGGGCGTGGGCCAAGACGAAGGAAAGCCTGCGCGCCGCGCTGCGAGTTGTGGTGCTGCCGCACCGGACTCCGCCGCGCGGCGGGTTCCAGAACCTCGGCTAACCCGGCAGCGGGATGATGACGCCCGGCAGGATTTCGATCTGCGTCGGCGCCGGGACCGGTGCGGGTACCGGCGGGACAGGCGGCACCGGGACGGCCGCCGGGGGCGGAACCTCGACGGGTGCAGGGGTGGGCGCGCCGGGCGGTGGGACCACCCCGCTGGTGCCGGGAGCTGTTCCGTCGCCGCCGGTTTGACCGCTCCACGTCGGCACGCCGGCCTGACCGCCGATCGGGTCGGGCCACGGGAAGTCTTCCCAGTCGGTGTCCTCGAGCGCGCCGTCCATCGTGTCTTTCCAGATGTCGGACGGCAGACCCGAACCGTAGATCAATCCGCCCCAGGTGTTGTTGATGGCGGTGGCGTCGGCCTTGCCGATCCACACCGCCGTCGACAGTGACGGTGTGTAGCCGACCATCCAGGCGTCCTTGTTCTCACCGGTGTCACCGAGTTGCGCGGTGCCGGTCTTCGCCGCGGACGGGCGTCCCCCCGCCAGCGCGTGCCCCCGCGAGTAGGAGGCGATCGGCATCAGGGCCTGGCTGATGTTGTCGGCGACGGCCGGGTCGAGTCGCTGTTCGCCGGGGCTGGGTGCCCGGTCGAGGAGCACGACACCGTCGGCGGTCACGACGCGCTGCACGAAGTACGGCTGGTGATAGACCCCGGACGCGGCGAGCGTCGCATACGCCGACGCCATGTCGATCGGCCGCGACAGGTACTGGCCGAGGACGATGCCGCCCTCCGGTTCGCCGCCGTTCTCGCTGAGCGTCTTGCCCTGCACTCCGGGGATGAACTCCGGGATCCCCGCCTTGTGGGCGGCGTCGGCGATGGCCTGCGGGCCGTTGTCCAACGACATCATCAACCGGTAGAAACTCGTGTTCAGCGATCGCTTCGTCGCCTCCGCGATCGTGCACGTGCCGCAGGACTCGCCCTCGACGTTGCCGATCTGCACGCTGCCGACGGTCAGCGGGGCGCTGCTGAACCGGGCCGAGAGCGGTATGCCCTGATCCAGTGCGGCGGCCAGGCCGAAGACCTTGAACGACGACCCCGTCTGCAGCGGCGCCTGCGCGTAGTCGAAGCCGGCGCCGTCCTCGCCGCCGTAGTACGCGCGCACCCCGCCGGTGCGCGGGTCGATGGACACGACCGCGGTCCGCAGCGCCGGATCCTCACCCTCGAGGTTGTCGTGGACGGCGTCGATCGCGGACTGCTGCGCCTTCGGATCGATCGTGGTGGTGATCTGCAGGCCCTCGGTGTTGAGGGTCTGCTCGGAGATCCCCGCATCCGACAACTCGTGCAGCACCTGGTTGCGGATCAGGCCGTCGGGTCCGGGCGCGGAGTTGGCGTCGGTGGGCCGGTTGGACGGCGCCGTGACCGGGAACTCCGCGGCACTGCGATCCTGCTGGGTCAGCACACCCATCGAGACCATGCCGTCGAGGACGTAGTTCCAGCGCGCCTGCAACTGGTCGAGGTTCGCTTCGGGGTCGAGGTAGGAGGGGCTCTGGATTACGGAGGCGAGCACCGCTCCCTCGGCCACGGTGAGATCGCCGACCGGCTTGTCGAAGTACGCGCGCGACGCCGCCTCGATGCCATACGCGCCGCGACCGAAGTAAATGGTGTTCAGGTAGGCGGCGAGAATCTCGTCCTTGGACCACTCGCGGGCCATCTTGGTGGAGATCACGAGTTCCCGCATCTTCCGGTACACGTTGCGATCCGCGCCGACCAGCACGTTCTTGACATACTGCTGTGTGATCGTCGACCCGCCGCCCGCGCTTTCCTTGCCGAGAACATTGTCGCGGGCGGCGCGCATGAAACCGGTAACCGAGAACCCGGGGTTGGAGTAGAAGTTGCGGTCCTCCGCCGACAGGACGGCGTCGCGGACGTGCTGCGGGATGGCGTCGAGCGCGATCTCCGTGCGGTTGCCTTCCGGCGGGATCACCTTGGTCAGCTCGGTCGTGCCGTCGGCGGCGAAGACGGTCGCCACCTGGTTGGTCTTCATGTCCGACGGTCGCGGGACCTCGGCGCGGATGTAACTGACCAGGAAGACGACGAGCGGGATGACCAGCAGCAACGCGATCACGACCAGGCTCACCCGGCGGACCGTGCGCCACCGGGTGCGCTTCTTCTTTCCGTCCGGGGGTGGGGTGGTCGCCTCGGCCGAACCGTCGTCTGCGGGCGGTGTGTCTCCCGGATCGGAGGCACGATTGTCCGTCGCGTCGTTGCCAGAACTCACTTACACACTCCCGGTCAGTTATCCGGTCACGGAGGATCGTCGCACCCACCCGTACGTATGTTATGTGAACGACCGGGGGCGTGGCGCGCGGCGCGCTACCGCTCAGCAACTATCCGTACCGACCGGACTGTTTCAGTGCACCCGGTTCCGGGCGGTGATCGCCAGCCCCGACAGCACCAGACACCCGGCCAGCACCAGCGCGGGGGTGACGCCGGGGTCGTCGCGGAACACCTCGACGACCGCGGCGACGAAAGCCATCACCGTGAAGAACCCGAGGATCCCGATCAGAACCTCGAGCCGCTGCCGCTTCGCCACCGGATGCACTACCGATACCTCGTCAGCTTTTCACGCCGCCGGCCGTCAGGCCCGACACGATGCGACGCTGGAACAGCAGCACCATGATCACCAGCGGAATGGTGACGATCGTGCCCGCCGCCATGATCGCCGCATACGGCACGACGTGCGGGTCGTTGCCGGAGAACCGGGCGATCGCGACGGTGACGGGTTCGGTGGCGTCGCTGGAGAGCTGGCTGGCCAGCAGGTACTCGTTGACGGTCGCGATGAACGCGAGGATGGCCGTGGTGAACAGGGCCGGCGCCGCGAGCGGCAACATCACCAGCCGGAACGCCTGACCGCGACTGGCACCGTCGATGCGGGCCGCCTCCTCGAGTTCCCAGGGAAGTTCCTTGAAGAACGACGTCAGCGTGTAGATGGTGAGCGGCAGGACGAACGAGATGTTCGGGATGATCATCGCCTGGTAGGTGCCGATCCAGCCGATGTTCGTGAACAGCTGGAACAGCGGGGTGACCAGGGCGACGACGGGGAACATCGACGCCCCGAGCACGATGCCGACCACCACGTATTTGAACCGGAACTCGATGCGGGCCAGCGCGTAGGCGGTGAAGATGCCGACGGCGAGGGCGATGACGGTGGTGATTCCGCCGATGATCATGCTGTTGACGACGGCGCGGGTGAAGTTGTTGCCGCTGCTCGTCGACAGTGCGTTCTGGAAGTTCTCGAGCGTGACGTGGGTGGGCCACGGGGTGGTGTCGAACGTGTAGTCCGGGTCGCGGAACGCCGTCACCATCATCCAGTAGAACGGCGCGAGCCCCCAGACCAGGATGATCGCGACGCCGATGTAGATGCGGGAGTTCTTGAACGCGAGCCGCGTCGGACGGTTGCGGGCGGGGGGTTTGCTCGGGAGTTCGAGCTCCGGGGCGCGGTGGGTCACGGCTTCGGCCCCTTTCGCTGGGCTTCCTGCGTTTCGACGGCGTTGGCGCCGAGGAATTTCACGAGCACGAATGCCACCGCGAAGATCAGGAGGAACGTGATGGTCGAGAGTGCGGACGCGCTGTTGAACCCTTGCCGCACCTGGTCGACGACGAGGATCGACACCGTCGTGGTGGCTGGGTTGCCGCCGGTCAGGATGGCGGGCAGGTCGTACATGCGCAGGGCGTCCATGGTGCGGAACAGGATGGCGACCATCAGCGCCGGCTTCACCAGCGGGAGCGTGATCTGCCGGAACCGCTGCCAGGCGGAGGCGCCGTCGACGCGCGCCGCCTCGTACACGTCCTGCGGGATCATCTGCAGGCCGGCGAGGATCAGCAGGGCCATGAACGGGGTGGTCTTCCAGACGTCCGAGATGATCACCGCGAACCGGGCCGGCCAGGCGTCCGACGTCCACAGGATCTCGGTGCCGAGGAGGCGGTTGGCGATGCCGTCGTACGCGAAGATGAAGTACCAGAGCTTGGCGGTGACCGCGGTCGGGATCGCCCACGGGATCAGGACCGCCGCGCGCAGCAGTGCGCGGCCCTTGAACGTCTTGCCCATGATGATCGCCATCCACAGGCCGATCGCGACCTCGAGAGTCACCGTGACGACCGTGAAGAACGCGGTGTTCCCGACGGCCGACCAGAACTGGGAGCCGAGCGTGCCGGGCGGGCACGCCACCGACACTCCGCTCGGGGACGTGCACTGCTGCAGAATCCAGTGCGTGTAGTTGGTGAATCCGGCCCAGCCGCCCTCGACGAACATGCCGGTCGTCGGATCGAGTCCCGCGTCCTTCTGGAACGACATCACCACTGCCCGGACCACCGGGTAGCCGATGACGACGGCCAGCACGACCAGGGTCGGTACGACCAACATCCACGCGCGACGACCGCTCAGCCCGGAGCTTCGCGTGTTCTCGCTCTTCTCACGCGAACCGCGGCCGGGGTCGGAACCCCCGGCCGCGGGACGGGCCGGCGCTCCACTGGAGGTCCCAGTCGGAACGGCCATGTTCACTCCTGTGCTCTACGAGCCTGCGGACTGGATACCGGACTGCATGTCCGTGATCGCCTGATCCACCGACTTCTCACCCTTGATGGCAGCGTAGGCGTTGTCCTGCACGGCCTTCGACACCGCCGGGTAGAACGGCGTGACCGGACGGGGGACGGCGTTCTCGATCGACACCTTCAGCGTCGGCATGAACGGGAAGGCCGCGATGATCTCCGGGTCGTCGTACAGTGCCGCGCGGACCGGCGGCAGCGAGCCCATGGCGATGATCCGCTGCGCCTGCTCACCCTGCAGGAACGTGAGGAAGTCGCGGGCCGTCGCCTTGTTCTCGGAGTACGCGCTGATGGCCGCGTTGTAGCCGCCGAGCGTCGAGGCGCCGATGCCGTCCTTGCCGGGCAGCGGGGCGACCGCGAACTTGCCCTTCACCGCGGACGAATCCTTGTCGGCGGTGCCGTACACGTACGGCCAGTTGCGCAGGAACAGCGACTTGCCGTCCTCGAACGCCTTCTGGCTCTCGGGCTCCTTGAACGTGGTGTCCTGGGCCGGGATGTCACCGTTCTTGAAGTTGTCGACCAGAACCTGCAGGCCGGCGCGGGCCTCGGGGCTGTCGACGGTGGGGGTCTTGCCGTCTTCGCCGACGAACGAGCCGCCGTACGCGTTGATGACCTCGGCGGTGTTCACCGTCAGGCCCTCGTACGGTGCGAACTGACCGGCGTAGCAGTCGATGTTGTTGGTCTTCGCGACCTCACACGCCGCGGACAGCTCGGCCCACGTCTTCGGTGCGGCGGGCAGCAGGTCGCTGCGGTAGTACAGCAGGCCGCCGTTGGTGTTCTTCGGCGCCGCGTACTGGGTGCCGTTGTAGGTGGCGCTGTCGACCGTGGCGGGGAGGATTCCGGTGTTGTCCACCGCGAACTCGCCGGTCAGCGGCTGCAGCCAGCCCTTGGCCGCGAACTCCGCGGTCCAGGGGACGTCGAGTGCGACGACGTCGTAGTCGGACTGCTTGGCCTGCAGGTGCTGGACCAGGTCGTCGTGCGCCTGATCGGCGTCGTTCGACTGCTCCTTGAACGTCACCTGCTCGTCCGGGTGCTCAGCGTTCCACGCGTCGATGATCTGGCGGACGACACCGGTCTCGGTGGTGTCCTTGCCCTCGACGTACGTGATGGGTCCGCGGCCGTCGAGGTTCTCCGACGTGGAATCGCTGCCGCTGTCGCTCGAGCAAGCGGTGAGCGTGACCAGCGAGGCGGCGGTGGCAAACACCGCGGCGCGCCGGACCGCTCTCGAAATCTGAACCATGGAGTCTCCCCGTAGGTAGATGTGGATGAACCCGTTACCGGCACGACAGAACTCGCGGCACCGGCGCGGTGTCGAGACATACTGTGGCATGGAACACCGTCGAAAGCCTGCATTACCCCCGTCCTGAATCGGTCAGGAGGCGCCGCGATCAGCTGAGCCGGTACCCCTCGGACGCCGAGAACAGGTGCACCTGCGACGGGTCGACGTGCAGTTTCACCAGGTCACCCTTGCGGGGCGGGTTCCGCCAGTCGGCGCGGGCCACCAACTGCTGCGTCTCACCGTTGACGGTGCTGCGGCCGTAGATGTAGGCGTCGGATCCGAGTTCCTCCACCACCGCCACCTCCATCGGGATGCCGGTGGTCGACAGTTCCAGGTGCTCCGGACGGATCCCGACGACCACCTGGCGCTCGTCGGTGTCGGACCGCAGCTGCCGGGG
Organism: Rhodococcus sp. NCIMB 12038; assembly: GCF_002165735.1. Classification (NCBI taxonomy): domain Bacteria; kingdom Bacillati; phylum Actinomycetota; class Actinomycetes; order Mycobacteriales; family Nocardiaceae; genus Rhodococcus; species Rhodococcus sp. NCIMB 12038. The sequence continues at coordinate 3,961 of NZ_NHML01000003.1, read as the reverse complement.
CAGCGGGATGGTCGCGTCGCCGAGCAGCACCCCGTCCGGGGTGATCGGCAGCGTGAAGAGGTTCATCGAAGGCGAACCCATGAAACCGGCGACGAACACGTTCGCGGGCCGGTTGTAGAGGTCACGCGGCGACGCGCACTGCTGCAGCACCCCGTCCTTCAGCACGGCCACCCGATCGCCCATGGTCATAGCCTCGACCTGGTCGTGCGTCACGTACACCATCGTCGTCTCGAGGCGCCGCTGCAGCTGCGCGATCTGGGTGCGCGTCTGCACCCGGAGCTTGGCGTCGAGGTTGGACAGCGGCTCGTCCATCAGGAACACCTGCGGCTGCCGGACGATGGCGCGTCCCATCGCCACGCGCTGCCGCTGACCGCCGGACAGCGCCTTCGGTTTGCGGTCCAGGTACGGCTCGAGGTCGAGGAGTTTCGCGGTCTCCTCGACGCGCGTGCGGATGTCGTCCTTCGCGGCGCCGGCGAGCTTGAGCGCGAAACCCATGTTCTCGGCCACCGACATGTGCGGGTACAGCGCGTAGTTCTGGAACACCATCGCGATGTCGCGTTCCTTGGGTTCCTGCGTGGTGACGTCGCGGTCACCGATGAGGATCCGCCCGCTGTGGACGTCCTCGAGCCCCGCCAGCATCCGCAGCGACGTCGACTTGCCGCAGCCGGACGGGCCGACCAGGACCAGGAACTCGCCGTCCTCGATCTTCAGGTCGAGCGTGTCGACGGCCGGCTTGTCCGAGCCGGGGAACAGGCAGGTGGCACCGTCATAGGTCACTGTGGCCATGAACGTCGAAGTCCCTTCTACCCGGCGCCGCGCTCAGGTGCGTGAAAATGTACCTGTTGACACACTTTCTCACTCACCTGTGGGTGGTCCGGTACGAATTCCCCTCGGTCCGAATCATGTTGGTCGGATTCATGTACAGGTTTCTCCACAGCTGGGGATGAACGCCCCAATGAAACGGGGTCGTGAATACCGTGTGAACGCAGAGCGCTTCGCGCCCGTGCGCCTTTTTGGTAGCGGGAACGACCAGAAAGGCGCACGGGCGATAGCCTGCCCTGGTGAGTTCCGACAAGATGCTGACCCGCATCGGTGGGCTCCTCCGGCAGGCGGAATCCACCGACAACCCGCACGAGGGCGAGGCCTTCATGGCGGCGGCCCAGCGGCTCGCCACCGCCTCCTCGATCGACCTCGCGGTGGCGCGCGCCCACGCGGCAGGCCGGGAGAGGCAGGCGACGCCCACGCAACGGCTGATCACGATCGGTGAACCGGGCAAGAAGGGTCTGCGGACGTACGCGCAGCTGTTCCTGGCGATCGCCGCCGCCAACGACGTGCAGTGCGACATCGCCCAGACGTCGGCCGTCATCTACGCGTACGGGTTCGCCGGCGATATCGACGTCTGCGAGGCCCTGTATGCGAGCCTGCTGATCCAGATGGTCCGGGCGTCGGACGCCTACATCAAGTCCGGGGAGTACCGCGGCGAGACGACGGTCCGGACACAGGTCGAGACACGTGGACGCCGCCGGGTCTCGACCCGGGTGCGACGCCCCGTCGCCGGCGTTACCGCCCGGTTGAACTTCCAGCTCGCCTACGCCGCGCGGATCGGGCAGCGCCTCGCCGACGCCAAGAAGGAGGCCGAGGAGCAGGCGGTGTCGGTGCCGGAATCGTCGGCGGAGACGGCGCTGGTCCTGCGCGACAAGCAGCTCGAGCTGAAGGACTACTACTCGGAGAACTCGCAGGCCCGGGGCACCTGGCGGGGTGGCCGGGCGTCCGCCGGACATTCGTCGAGTGCACAGCGGGCGGGGGATCGCGCCGCCCGGACCGCCCGGTTGAGCAATTCCCCCGAACTGTCGGTCGCGCGCAGACAGATCCCGTCGTGAAGCGACCCCGCGACACCCAGCGCACCGCCGTGTACGACGCGGAGGCGTTGGTGCGCACCATGTTCGACCGCGCCGACGAACGCGGCCTGCGGGTCGTCGACGTCCTGGGTTCGCAGGTGACGCTGCCGGTGGAACGTAAGTTCGCGTCCATCGATTCGGTGCAGCACTACGTCGACCGCGTCCTCGCCCTGAACTGGGTGCGGTCCACGTGGACGCGGGCGGCCACCCCGATCCACGTCCGGGCAAGGTCGGGCAACAAAGCCGCGCACTACGAAAGCGATTGCGCGACAATCGCGGTACCCGAGCACCGGAACGGCAACGCCTGGGCGTTCCGCGAATTGGTGGTGCTGCACGAGATCGCCCACCACCTCGACCCGTCCGATCCCGAATTCCCGACGGTCGCACCGCACGGCCCGGAGTACGTGGACCGCTACCTCACCCTGGTCGGGGAGATCATCGGCCCCGAGGCGGCGTTCGTCCTGCGGACCATGCTCCTCGCCGGCGGGGTGCGGCTGAACTGAGGACCGTCAGTCGCGGGGGCGCAGCCTGACGAACCGGATCTCGCGGCCCGCGGCCCGGAAGTCGGACGCGCTGCCGTCGACGTCGAAGCCCATGCCCCGGGCGATCCGCATCCCGAGTTTCGGATGCTCCGCCGCGTAGTGCGCCATGAAGTCCGCGCCGGTCTCGGCATCGAGGAATTCGGCTGTCACGGACACTCGCCGACGGCCCACCTGGACCGTCGCGTTCGGCTGCGCCCGCAGGTTCCGGTACCAATCGGACTTGGGACCGAACCCCGCAGCCAGCACGTACCCGTCGCCGACGGCGTCGTGGTTGACCACCTCGAGCACGACCTGCCTGCGGGCGCCGGACTTGCGCCCCACGTGTTCGAGGAGCAGAAACCGGCCGCCTAACAGGAATCCCAGGTGGCAGCGGTAGAGGTAGATCGGCGCGCGGAAGAATGCCCGCCGGAAGCCGGTTGGCGGGTCAGGCCGCTGGGTGACCTTCACACGCCCAGTCTTCCACGGCAGTTCGTTGTGCGCCCGGCCGTCGCGCGAGCAGTATGGATCGAGAAGGCCCACCGTCTACTCCGAGGAGCCAGAATGACTCGTCCAGTTCGCATCGGCGTCCAACTTCAGCCGCAACACGCGCCCGACTACGGGATGATCCGCGACGCGGTGCTGTGGGCCGAGGACGCCGGCGTCGACATCGTCTTCAACTGGGATCACTTCTACCCGCTGTCCGGTGACCCCGACGGCGCGCACTTCGAATGCTGGACGATGCTCGGGGCGTTCGCCGAACAGACGGAACGGGTGGAGATCGGCGCGCTCGTCACATGCGCCGGCTACCGCAACCCGGATCTCCTCGCCGACATGGCCCGGACCGTCGACCACATCAGCGGCGGACGTCTGATCCTGGGCATCGGCGCCGGCTGGTTCGAGCGCGACTACGACGAGTACGGCTACGAATTCGGCACCGCCGGGTCGCGCATCAATCTGCTCGGCGAGTACCTCCCGCGGATCACCGCCCGCTTCGAGAAGCTGGAACCCGCACCCACCCGGCACATTCCGATCCTCATCGGCGGCGGCGGCGAGAAGAAGACGTTGCCGCTGGTCGGCAAATACGGCGACATCTGGCACAGCTTCAGCGACGTGGACACCTACCAACGTAAGTCGGGGATCCTCGCCGAGCACGCCCGCAGCGCCGGGCGCAGCCCCGACAGCATCCAGCACTCGACGTCGTGGCCGGGCGTCGACGACGCGGCGGCCCGGGTCGACGCCGGCGTCACCCTCTTCACCGTGGGCGTGGGCGGTCCCGACTACGACCTCGGCACGCTGAAGGAGGCCATCGCCTGGCGCGACGAGAACACCCCGCCGCCGCTGTCGGGCCTGGCGTAGGCGCTTCGCGCTCGTGCGCCTTTTTGGTAGCTGGAACAAGGCGAATTCATGCGGTCGTTGCACCATCGAATAATTCGTTGAGCTTCTCGGCTGGAGTATGCCAGTCGTGGGTTTTGCGGGGACGGTCGTTGAGTTCGTCGGCGACGAACCGTAGGTGCTCGGCGGAATGCACGGACAGGTCGGTGC